>JBLMXP010000024.1:0-10421 GCA_050257835.1 Planctomycetaceae bacterium
TGATGCAGGAACAGCTCGAACAACCGGTGGGGCCGGAGGTTCTCGGCGACCGCGACCACCGGGAGCCCTCGCGCCTGCAGCGCACGACCGGCCGCGTCCCAGTTGCCCATGTGCGGGAGGACGGTGAGCACCCCGTTCCCCTTCGCGACCGCGGCCTCCATCCGATCGTAGCCCTCGAAGACGTACCCGCGCCCGATCCGCTCGTCGGACCAGTCGACTACGTCGAAGGCGTCGAACCAGTAGCGGGCGTAGCGACGGAACGCCTCGCGGGTGGACGCGCGCACGAGCGGGTCGTCGGGCTCCCGGCCGAGCACCCGCGCCTGGTTCGCCGCGACGACCGCCCGCAGCCGGGGCATCAGGTGATAGGCGGACGTCCCCGCCCAGACGAAGACCATCCGTCCGGTGTGGGTGGGAAGCGTCCTGCCGAGCCAGGCGACCGTCGCGAACGCGCCGTAGGCCACCCGCTCCCGCCAGGTGTCCGCCCGGGGCTCCCCTTCGGGCTGCCCGGGATCGCTCACGCGCGGTCCTCCCGCGCGACCTGCCCGGTTCGGACGAGCACCGCGAGGACCGAGACGCCGGCCGCGGCCCACACGGTCCAGTCGAGCCATCCGAAGAGCAGCCCGGCCGTGACGAGGGCGTAGCGGGTCCCGCGCGCCACGTGGCTCTCCTCCACCGAATACCCGAGCGCGGCGCCGCGCGCGCGCACGTACGAGGACAGGAAGCTCGCGCACAGCGCGACCAGCGCGCCGACGGCCACGTGCGGCGCGACGTCGCGGTTCACCCACACGATCACGCCGAGCACGCATCCGTCCCAGGCTCTGTCGAACAGCTCGGTCAGCATCCGGTCGACCGGGCCGCCCTCGCCGTGGTTCGCGCGGTGGCCGCCGAACAGCAGCAGGGCCGCGCCGAGCCCGGCGAGCGCTCCGCCGCGCACGGGCTGGTCATCGACGATCCACAGGGCGGCGAACGCTGCGAGCGAGACCCCCACGAGCAGGGATGCGCGCGTGATGGCGGTGCCCGGAGGCTGTCGTTGGAAGCGGACCATGGGGACGGGCGCGAGCGTAGCAAGTCGGTAGGATGCCGGGACCTTCCGACCCCTCAAGGAGCACGCGTTGAAGACCTACGACGCGAAGGACATCCGCAACGTCCTGCTGGTCGGCCACGGCGGTTCGGGGAAGACCACCCTCCTCGAGGCGATGCTGTTCACCTCCGGCGCGATCACGAGGATGGGCACGGTCGAGGACGCCAACACGGTCTCCGACCACGACCCCGACGAGCAACGCCGGCAGATCTCCGTCTCGCTCGCCATGGCTCCGGTCGAGTGGAAGGGCGTGAAGATCAACGTCCTGGACGCTCCCGGCACCGCCGACTTCGTCGGGGACCTCCGCAACGCGGTCCGCGCCGCGGACGCGGTGATCCTGGTGGTCTCGGCGATCGACGGCGTGGAGGTGCAGACCGAGTACGCGTGGGAGCTGGCCGTGGAGGAGGGTCTTCCCCGCGCGATCTTCGTCAACAAGCTCGACCGCGAGCGGGCCGACTTCCAGGCGACGCTCGACCAGCTGGTGTCGTCCTTCGGCAACCAGGTGGCTCCGTTCGAGCTGCCGATCGGCAAGGAGCACGAGTTCCGCGGGATCGCCGACCTGCTCCACGAGAAGGCCGACCTGTACCCGGACGGCCCGATGGCCGAGGAGTCGGAGTGGCCCGAGGAGATCCACGCGATGGCCGACCCCGCCCGGGAGAAGCTCGTGGAGGCCGTCGCCGAGGCCGACGACGCGCTGATCGAGAAGTACCTCGAGGAGGGGACGCTCCCGGAGGAGGACATCGTGCACGGCGCGAAGGACGGCTTCGCGCGCGCGCGGCTCGCGCCCGTGATCTGTGGCTCCGCGGCCAGGGCGATCGGGGTCGACCGTCTGCTCGACTTCATCGTGGAGGAGTTCCCCTCCCCGACCGACCGCGGCCCGGTCACCGTCCACGGCAAGGGCGGCGGGGAGGACGAGCGCGCCTGCGACCCCAGCGGGCCGCTCACCGCGTTCGTGTTCAAGACCGTCTCCGACCCGTTCGTCGGGCACATCACGATGTTCCGGGTGTTCAGCGGCCGGGTGCGGCCAGACTCGTCGATCTTCAACGTCACGCAGAGCACCGAGGAGCGCGTCGGGCAGCTGTTCACGCTCCGGGGCAAGGAGCACGACAACGTGGCGGAGGTCGTGGCCGGCGACATCGGCGCCGTCGCCAAGCTCACGGCCTCGCACACCGGCGACACCTGGTCCACGAAGGACGCGCCGGTGACGCTCGCGCCCGTCGAGCTGCCCGAGCCGCTGCTCGCCTACGCGATCTCACCCAAGACCAAGGGCGACGAGGATAAGCTCGCCACCGGCCTGGCCCGCCTGCGCGAGGAGGACCCGTCGTTCCGGGTGTCCCGCAACGACGAGACCCACGAGACCGTGATCTACGGGATGGGCGAGGCCCACCTCGACGTGCAGATCAGCCGGCTCAAGAGCAAGTTCGGGGTGGAGGTCGAGACCGCCCCGGCGAAGATCGCCTACCGGGAGACGATCCGCGCCAAGGCCACGGCGCAGGGGCGCCACGTGAAGCAGACGGGCGGCCACGGCCAGTACGCGGTGTGCACGATCGAGCTCGAGCCGCTGCCGCGAGGCGAGGGGTTCGTCTACGAGGACAAGATCTTCGGCGGCGCGATCCCCCAGCAGTTCATCCCCTCGATCGAGAAGGGCATCGTCAAGACGATGTCCGAGGGCGTGATCAGCGGGAACCCGATGGTCGACGTCAAGGTGACGCTCGTCGACGGGAAGTTCCACCCGGTCGACTCCTCGGACATGGCGTTCCAGATCGCCGGGTCGCTGGCGCTGAAGGAAGCCGTCGAGAAGGCGCGGGTCGTGCTGCTCGAGCCGGTCGTGCAGGTCTCGGTGGTGGTGCCCGAGCAGTACACCGGCGACATCATGGGCGACTTCAACTCCAAGCGCGGCAAGATCCAGGGGATGGACCAGATCGGCGGGGGCAAGCAGCGGATCAACGCGCTCGTGCCGCAGGCCGAGGTCGCCCGCTACGTGATCGACCTCCGCTCGATGACCGGCGGCCGCGGCGCCTTCTCGATGACCTTCGACCATTACGAGGAGATGCCCTCGAACCTCGCCCAGAGGGTGATCGACGAGTACCGCAAGGCCCGCGAGGAAGCCCAGAAGAAGTAGCGATCCGCCCGGCCGGGCCGCGCGCCTTCACCGGTTCAGCTCAGGGGATAGGTGATCACGCCCCGCGTGTAGCTCTGGAAGAAGATCGCGGCGCCGATCAGCGCTCCCCAGCCGACCAGGAGCAGCACGCCGCCCACGGGCGTCACGGCGCCCCAGCGACGGTTCCCCGTGAACGCGAGCACGACGAGGCTGCCCGAGAACACCGCGATCCCCACGGCGAACGACCAGCCGGCGACCTCCTCGAAGAGCTCGGCGCCGATCAGGGTGTGGAGCCACGCGACCGCGAGCAGCGCCGGGATGTGGAAGAAGACGTAGCGGACGGCCAACTCGAGGTTGGCGATGCGCTCCTCGGGCAGCCTCGCCCGCAGCGCGTGCGCCCCGAACGCCCCGAGCCCGACGCCGGCCAGCCCGTAGACGCCCGCGAGGATCAACAGCATCTTCGTCACGGGCGGACCTCCTCGAGGAACGCGAGCACGGCCGCGTCGAACGCCGAGGGCCGACGGAGGTTCACGACGTGGTCGGCGTCCTCGATCTGCACGACGCGTCCGTCGACCACGCCCGCGGCGATCACGTCGGCGATCCGACGCATGTACGGCGGATCCGCCTCGGCCTTCATGACGAGCGTGGGCAGGTCGACCTCGTGCAGGCGGTGGGCCGCCGGTGGGTCGAGCTCCTCTGCGCCGGACTCGTCCATCGTCAGCTCGTGGAGGTTGTCGAACGCGATCTCGCGGATCCGCCGCCCCGCCTCGTCGTCGGTCCCGAGCGGCGCCCACAGGAGCTCCAGCCGCAGGTCCTGCGCCCGCTCGAGGTCCCCCGCGGCAACCGCGGCCTCGATCGGCACGACGAGATCTGCGAACCAGTCGTCCTCCTCCTGCGTCGCCTCGAACCCGCCCAACCCCGGGGAGACCAGGACGAGGGCCCACACCCGGTCCGGGTGCGTGAGCGCGAAGTCGAGGTCGATCTCGCCCCCCATCGAGCAGCCGACGATCGCGGTCGTCTCGACCTCGCGAGCATCCAGGAGCGCTTGGAGGTCGCGGACGTGGGAGTAGGCGATCCCCGGATCCGGCCGGCTCGAGCGTCCGTAGCCGCGCACGTCGTAGCGGAGCACCCGGAACCCGGCGTCGACGAACGTCGGCACCTGCGGGTCCCAGGTCCGCATGTCCCACAACCCCGGATGGATCAGCACGACGACGGGGCCCTCGCCCGCGTCCTCGAACGCGAGCCGGCCGCCGTCGGGCACGTCCACGAACCCCGTGGTCACCCGCCCGACCCCTCGAACAACGGCAGCAGCTTCTCGTAGGTCTCCGCGAGCAGCTCCGGGAGGACGCGCGTCTGGCCGACCACCGGCATGAAGTTCGTGTCCCCCCCCCACCGCGGCACCACGTGCCAGTGGAGATGCTCGGGGATCCCCGCGCCCGCGACGCGGCCGAGGTTCAGCCCGACGTTGAAGCCGTGGGGCTCCGACGCCGTCCGCAGCGCCGCGACGCTCCGCTGCAGCAGCGAGGCGATCGCCGCGTTCTCCTCGGGGGTGAGGTCCTCGAGCTCAGCGGTGTGCCGCACGGGAAGCACGAGCAGGTGCCCCGGGTTGTACGGGTACTTCGCGAGGGTGGCGAACGCGAACGCGTCGCGCGCGAGGACCCGCTCCCCCTCGCCGGGCTCGCCGTTCAGGAGCGCGCAGAAGACGCACCCACGATCCTCGCCGGGTGCCTCGACGTTGGAGCGGATGTACTCCATCCGCCACGGGCTCCACAGGCGCTCCACAGCCGCTCAGCCCACGACGGCGAACGCGGCGGGCGCCAGCGAGCGGGTGGACGCCTCCTCCGACAGCGCCGCCACGATCCGGTCGAACCCGATGCCCGGGTGCTCCTCGCCGGCGCGATCGCGGACCGTGAAGGTGCCGGCCTCGAGGTCGCGGTCGCCCACGACCACCACGTAGGGCACCTTCATCAGCTGGGCGGCCCTGATCTTCTTGCCGACGCTCTCCTTCGCCTCGTCGACCGTGGCGCGCAGGCCTGCGGTCACGGCTCGGTCGGCCAGGTCGCGGCAGGCCGGGACGTGGCGGTCGGCCACGGGCACGAACCGGAGCTGCTCGGGGGCCAGCCACAGCGGGAAGGACCCGGCGTAGTGCTCGATCAGGACGCCGCTGAACCGCTCGAGCGACCCGAGGATCGCGCGGTGGATCATCACCGGGCGGTGCCGCTCGTTGTCCTCGCCGATGTACTCCATGTCGAAGCGCTCGGGCAGCGCGAAGTCGCACTGCACGGTGGTGAGCTGCCACAGGCGGCCGATCGCGTCGCGGAAGTGGAAGTCCACCTTCGGTCCGTAGAACGCGCCCTCCCCCTCGGCCACGGCGTACGCGAGCCCCGAACCGTCGAGCGCCTGGGTGAGCGCCTCGATCGCGCGAGCCCACATCGACTCGTCGCCGATCGCGAGCCCCGGCTTGGTCGACAGGTTCACCACCGGGTCCTCGAAGCCGAAGGTCCGATGGATCTCCAGGGTGAGCGCGAACACCCGCTGGATCTCCTCGATCAGCTGGTCCTCGCGGCAGATGATGTGCGAGTCGTCCTGGGTGAGCCCCCGTGCGCGCAAGAGCCCGTGGAGCGTGCCGACCCGCTCGTGGCGGTAGACCGTGCCGAGCTCGAACAGCCGCATCGGCAGGTCGCGGTAGGAGCGCACCTGGCTCTTGTAGATCAGCACGTGGAACGGGCAGTTCATCGGCTTGACGAAGTACGCGGCGTCCTCGCGCGTCATCTCCGGGTACATGTTGTCGAGGTACTTCGCGGTGTGCCCGGAGGTGTCCCACAGCACGCGACGCGCCAGGTGCGGCGACTGCACGATGTCGTAGCCGCGCCCCAGGTGCAGGTCGCGCACGTAGTCCTCCAGCTGCTTGCGGAAGACCCCGCCGCGCGGATGCCACACCGCCAAGCCCGGGCCGAGCTCCTCGGGGAACGAGAACAGGTCGAGCTGGCGTCCGAGCTTGCGGTGGTCGCGACGCTCGGCCTCCTGCAGCCGGAACAGGTATGCGTCGAGATCCTCCTGGGTCGCCCAGGCGGTGCCGTAGATCCGGGTGAGCTGCGCGTTGCGCTCGTCGCCGCGCCAGTAGGCGCCGGAGACGGCGGTCAGCTTGAACGCCCCCAGCCGCCCGGTGGAGGCGACGTGTGGACCGAGGCAAAGGTCCTCCCAGCCGTCGTTGCGGTACAGGCTCACGGTGTCCCCGCCGGCCACCTCGCCCTCCTCCGGCTCGAGGCCCTCGACGATCTCGACCTTGAACGGCTGGTCGGCCAGGCGCACGAGCGCCTCGCCGCGCGGCACCTCCTCGCGCACGAACGGCTGGTCGGCCGCCACGATCGACCGCATCTCCTCCTCGATCCGGGGGAGGTCGTCGACCGAGAGCGACGTCGGCAGGTCGAAGTCGTAGTAGAAGCCGTCGGAGATCGCGGGGCCGATCGCGTAGCGCGCCCCCGGATACAGGCGGCAGACGGCCTGGGCCATCACGTGGGCGGTCGAGTGTCGCAGCACGTGCAGCCCGTCGTCGGTCCCGAGGTCCACGGGCTCCACGGCGACATCGCCGGAGGGCACGAACGAGAGGTCGCGGACGACGCCGTCGACCCACGCCGCGACCGCGGTGGCGGGCAGCGCGCCGCCGACCGGCTCCCCCTCGGGAAGCTCGACGACGGTGCCGTCGGGAAGCGTCAGCCGTGGCATGCCGTGATGATATCGACCGTGGAGCGGCCGGCCGGCGGCACCTACTCGTACGCGATCGCCCGCAGCACGTCGAGCTTCGCGGCCCGGCGGGCCGGCGGGATCGCGGCGAGGATCCCCGCGAGCGCGGCGAACACGACGTAGACGACCAAGGTCCCGACCGGGATCTCGAGCTCGGTGATCCCCTGGCCGATCAGCGAACGCTGGAGCGCCCACCCGAAGAACACCCCGACCGCGATCCCGAGGAGCGCCCCGAACAGGGCGATGATCACCGACTCCGCGCGAACCATCCGCTTGGCCTGACGCCGGCTCATCCCCACGGCGCGCAGCAGCCCGAGCTCGCGCGTGCGCTCGTGGATCGACAGGCTGAGGGTGTTCACGATGCCGAACAGCGCGATCACGATCGCCATCGCGAGGAGCGCCGTCACGAGCCCCAGCAGCTGGTCGATGAAGCCCGCCTGCTTCTCGCGGAACGTGGCCTGGTCCAGGACCTGGATGTTCGCGAAGTCCTTCACCGAGGCCTCCAGCGCGGTCTGCATGGCCGCGAGGTCCGCGCCCGGCTGCAGCTTCACGAGGACGAACGAGTCCAGCTGCTGCACGAACAGGCGCTCGTAGGCGGCGAGGGAGATCGCGTAGTCCCCCACCACGCCCGCGTCCGCGTAGATCCCGGCGATCGTGAGCGGGTGCGCGCCCACCGTGGCGAACGCGGCGTCGACCGTGTCCCCGACGCTCCAGCCGTGCGCGTCGGCCACCTTCTGGCTGACCAAGACGCCGTCGGGGCCGAGCGCGTCGAGCCCGCCCTGGACGAAGTCGAGGGCGGTGACGTCGGCGGCGGTGGCGGGGTCGAACCCGGTCACGAACGCGCCCTGCCCGTCGACCTGGAACCCGCCCTGGCGGAACGCGGACGCCGCGAGGACCCCCTGCACCGAGGCCACGTGGGTGACCACGTCCGGGCTGAACGGCGTGAAGTTCGTCGTGGCCACGGTGAAGTCCGCCTTCAGGCTCTTCTCCAGAGCGGCGTCGAACGAGGCCTTGAGCGAGGACGCGAGGATCGCCACCATCGCCACGAGCCCCAGCCCGATCATCAGGGCCGAGGAGGTGCGCGCGGTGCGGCGAGGGTTGCGCATCGCGTTGCGGCGCCCGAGCGCCCCGGCCGATCCGAGCCTCGCGAGCGGAACGCCGAGCGCGGAGGCCACCGGACCCGCCACGTACGGCGACAGCATCGCCACCCCGACGAACGTGAGCGCCGCGCCGATCCCCACGTAGACGTAGGCCTTGTCCGGAGAGCCGAACAGACCGAACAGCAGCGCGGCGACGCCCACCACGGCGATCGATCCCGCGACCGCCAGTCGACGGCCGCGCCCGTGCTCGTGCGCGGCCGCCGGGTCGGCCTCCCGCAGCGCCTGCACCGGGGCGACCGCCGCGGCGCGCCGGGCCGGAAGGATCGCCGCGAGCGTGGTGATCACCGTGCCCACGACGAGCGAGACCACGACGGTGCGCGCGTGCACCACGACGGAGGTGCTCGGCAGCTCGATCCCGAACGCGTGCAGGAGCGCCTTCAGCCCGACCGCGATCGCGATGCCCGCGACCACGCCGATCGCCGACGCGACGAGCCCGACGAGGATCGCCTCGGCGATCACCGAGGCGAGCACCTGCCCCCGGCTCGCGCCGAGCGCCCGCAGCAGCGCCAGCTCGCGGGTCCGCTGCGCCACGATGATCGAGAACGTGTTGAAGATGATGAACGAGCCCACGAACAGCGCGACGCCGGCGAACACCAACAGGGCCGTCTGGAAGAAGCCGAGGGCCTGACGGAACTGCGCGGCCGCCTCGGCTCCCACGTCGGCGGTGGTGACCGCCTCGATCCCCGAGGGCAGGACCCCCTGGATATCGCTGCGGAGCTGGGCCGGGGTGACGCCCGGGTCGCCCCGCGCTTCGATCGAGTCGAAGACGCCCTTCCTGTCCAGCACTCGCTGGGCGGTCGGCGTGTCGAACACGGCGAGCGTCGCGCCGGCCAGGTTGTCGGCGCTGCCGAACCCGGCGATGCCCGAGACCGTGAACACCTCCGGCGGACCGACGAACAAGATCCGCACCTGCTCGCCGACCCGGAGCCCGTGCTTCTCGGCCGTCGCGGCGTCCACGACGACCTCATCGGGGCCCGCCGGCGGGCCCCCCTGGCGGATCGTGAGGACCCGGCCGCTCAACGCGTTCCAGTTCAGCCCGATCGTCGGCGGCCCGAACCCGCCGATCGCGTCGCCGGTCTTCGGGTCCACGAGCTGCGCATACCCCTGCACGTTCCCGACCGCGACCGCCACCCCCGGCGCCTGGCGGACCGTGTCGAGCAACGACACGGGGACCGGCGTGCGCTCGTCGCCGCCCCCGCCGGGGCCGCTCTGCTCGGGTGTGAACGCCTCGACCGAGCGCACCGTGACGTCGCTCGCCTGCGAGGTGGTGGCGAAGAGCTGGTCGAACGCCGCGTTCATCGTGTCGGTCAGGACGTACGTGCCGGCGACGAACCCGATGCCGAGCACGATCGAGAGCGCCGTCAGCAAGAGACGGACCTTCTTGGCCAGGAGCCCCTTGAGGGTCGCGCGCCACATCCGCGCTCAGCCCTCGAGCGACTTGAGCCGGTCGAGCACCGAGGCAGTGGTCGGCGAGCGCATCTCATCGACGATCGCCCCGTCGGCCAGGAAGACCACGCGGTCGGCGAAGCTCGCGGCGTGCGCGTCGTGCGTGACCATCACGATCGTCTGGCCGTAGTCGTCGACAGCCTTGCGCAGCAGGCCGAGCAGCTCGCTCCCCGACCGCGAGTCGAGGTTGCCGGTGGGCTCGTCAGCGAACACGATGGACGGACGCGAGACGAGCGCGCGGGCGCCGGCGACGCGCTGCTGCTGCCCGCCCGAGAGCTCGCTCGGCTTGTGGTCGAGCCGGTCCTCCAGGCCGACCGCGGCCACCACCTGCGTGAACCACGATCGGTCCACGTCGTTGCCGGCGATGTCGAGCGGCAGCGTGATGTTCTCCGACGCGGTGAGCGTCGGCACCAGGTTGAACGCCTGGAACACGAACCCGACGTTGTCCCGGCGCAGCCGGGTCAGCTGCTTCTCGGAGAGCGAACCGAGCTCGACCTCCCCGATGTAGACCTCGCCCGAGGTCGCGCGGTCCAGACCGGCCATCGTGTGCAGCAGGGTGGACTTCCCCGAGCCCGACGGGCCCATGATGGCGCTGAACTCCCCGGCCCCGAAGGCGACCGACACGTCGCAGAGCGCGTCGACGGCCGATCCGCCCTCGCCGTAGGTCTTGCAGAGCCCCACCGCACGCGCGGCAGCCGCGATCCCCAGCGTGTCCCCCATCGCTCGACCTCCCACCGACGGGCCGGCGGCGCGCGCCGCCGAGCCGTGGTCCGTGGGCGCGGCTGGGATCGAACCAGCGACCTCTCGCGTGTGAGGCGAGCGCTCTAACCGCTGAGCTACGCGCCCGGAGAACGGACCGTCACCTTAGCAACCGGGGCAACGGAACGAA
>JBLMXP010000025.1:0-4652 GCA_050257835.1 Planctomycetaceae bacterium
CGGCCCGCGACCGACAGGCGCACCGGCTCGGGCTCGTAGCCGTGACGTCGCATCGCCGCGCCCAGGTGCAGCTGCATGAACGCCAGCTCCCGTTCGGGGATCCGCCCTCGGTGGCGGCCGACGAAGGCCTCCGACAGCGGGGCGCCGTCGACCGTCGCCCCGTCGGCGCCCTCGGCGAGCATCGCGCGGTGCTTCTCGGCGCCGGGCATCGCCAGCATCGACGGCTCGAACGGCTCGCCGAGGAACGCGCAGACCTCGCGCATCGTGGGCTCGGGCTCGCGGACCAGGTCCTCGAACCGGACGACCAGGTAGTCGCCGGGGTGCGCACGCGCGTTGCGCTCGGCGAGGCGGACCGAGTAGCGCCACCGCGCGGTCGCGCCGCCCGCCCTGCCCTTGCCGTCGGGCCACAGGGCGAGCGAGGCCTCGTAGCGGTCCCGCGGGTCGCGGAGCATGTGGATCACCTTCACGCGAGGGAACGCGGCGAACAGCTCGTCGGCGTAGCGCTCGATCAGCCCGGTCTGCGCCCCCCAGCGCGGCTTGCCCTCACGCTCGGCGAAATGGATCAGGAACAGCGAGAAGAGGCGCTCGTAGGTCGCGGGCCCCTGCGCGAACTCGCGACGGATCCGCGCCTCGTCGGGTCGCAGGAACGCCACGTGCTTGTACCGGAGCATCGCCGCGAGGCAGCGGTCGAGGTTCCCGGGGTCGGCGAGGTCGCCGAAGCGCCCGTAGAAGTAGGTCTCCATGTTCGACCCGACCGCCGGGATCGCGATGCGCGGATGCGACGCGAGGAACGCCCGCATCGTCGTCTTGCCGGAACGGTCCAGACCCCCGATGAAGACGGGGCCATCCTGCGGCGCGGTCATCGCCCGACCCTCCTAGCCAGCCCGCGAGCTTTCGCGAACGTCCGTTGCGCCACGAGCCGGTCCTGCGGCTCCGGTCCGAGCACCGCGATCAAGGCCACGTAGACGCCCGCGATCACGACGCCCTGCATGAGCGCGTGCGGGAACGAGGTGCCCACCGGGATCCAAGCCCGCAGCGCCAGTCCGAACGCCAGCGCGACGACCGCGGCGATCGCGGGCTTGCGGAACGTGCGGTCGTACGGCTGCTCGCGTTCGAGCACCCAGACCTCGACCAGGCTCGCCACGTTCACCGTGGTGACCGCGAGCATCGAGGCGATCGCCGCGCCCGTGATGCCCCAGGGCGGGATCAGAAGGAGCCCACCGACGGTGAGTACGATCGACATCGCGATCGTGTTCGCGAGCTTCGCGCGCGTGTGCCCGGTCATGTCGAGCATGCCCTGGCACGTCCCGGTCCCGGCGCTGACCATCTGGCCCACCGCCAAGATCGCGAGCGCCGTGGCCCCGGCGGTGAACTCGTTGCTGAACACATGCAGCAGTGCGGCCGGGTACAGCACCATCGCGAGGAAGAACGGGACGTTGAGCATGAGCGTCCAGCGGGTGGTCGCCCCGTAGACGTCGTGCATGCCCCGCATGTCCTTGCGGTCGTGCAGTTGGGCCATCAACGGCCGCGACGCCTGATAGATCGAGACGGACACGACGGTTGCGAGCAGGTTGATGCGCGCCGCGATCGCGAACACGCCGACGTTCGCCACCGTGTTGAGCGCGCCGAGCAGGAATACCTGGATGTTGGTACGGAACGAGCGGAGCAGCCCGGAGACCCACAGCGGCAGCGCGAACCCGAAGATCGCGCGGAGGTCACGGCGAGCGCTGGCACGCGCCCAGTCGCGGAGCGAGAACTCCTTGTGCAGCAGCCATACGAGGGCGACGCTGGCAGCGACGTCGGATAGCCCGAAGGCGATCGCCGCCCCGTACAGCGTGAGCCACCCGCCGAGGAACAGGATCGCCACGAGGCCCATGCGCACCAGCGACTGCACGACGTTCTCGCCGATCGCCTCGTAATCCATCCGCTTGAACCCGCGCGCGATCCCGATCAGCGAGTTGCTGACGGCGAGGAACGGCACCACGAACGCGAACAGGTGCAGCAGCGGCACGAGCTCGGGCGCGCCGAACAGGCCGTTGGCCACCGGCCCCGCCGCGAGGAACAAGATCGCGCCGAGGAGGACCCCACCGAGGACCGCGGTCGACAGGCCGACCTGGATCGTGCCGGACACACCGTCCTCGTCGCGACGGCCCGACAGGATCGCGACGTAGCGGACCATCGCGTCGTCGGTCCCCAGCACCGAGATCCCCGCGAACAGGCTCGCCGCGGCGATCCCCAGCACGTAGGCGCCGTAGTCCTCTTTGCCGAGCCCGCGCGCCAGCATGAAGGCGATCACGAACCGGCTGGCGAACTCGAACATCGTGCCCATCGCGAGGAACCCGCCGCCTTTGGCGGCGGCCAGGACGTGCCGGTCCGAGGTCAGCGGCGTTCGGCCGGTTCCGTCAACCTCGCTGGCCTGCACTCGTCGTCCCCTCCCCGGCGGGCCCGGCGCCGACCTCCGGCCCGTCTGTCGGGTGCGAGCCCTCCTTGCGGCGGGCGGCCTCCTGCAGCGCGACCGCGACCGAGGACGATCCGTGCGGCACCACGATCCCGCTCGGGACCTCGGTGCGCCCAGCCTTCCCGTCTCCCTGCCCGTCCGTCTGCCCGCCCGACTCCCCGCGGCGCTGGTCGCCGGCCAGCGCGGCCGCCGGGTCGCCGGTCGTGACGGCGGCCGGCTCGGTGACGGCGGTGGCGCCGTTCGCACCGCCCTTGGCACGCGCGGTCGACTTGCGACCGCCGGAGCGCTTCGCGCCGCCGACGCGAGCCGGAGCCTTCCGGTCGTTCGAGGCGGCCGGGACGGACGGCCCCGCGGCGTCCTGCAGGTCCTCCGTGTCGACGATCACGACCGGCTCCGCCGCGTCGCTCGCGGGCGTCTCCGGCACCTGCATCCGCACGGAGGTGAGCCAGTGCGCGGGCCGCTTGGCCTCGCGGTCGCCCACGAACACCCCGTCGCGGTACTCGCAGAGGGCGGTCGACACGCGCGGGCCTTGCGTCGCGTCCGCGACCTCCGAGGTGAGCAACGAGGTCGCGGCGACGTCCCAGCCGACGAGCATCGAGGAGGCCTCGGTGACCGGAACCTCGGGCAGGAGCGCGGCGAAGGTGCCGGCGCCCAGGTACCCGAGCACGCCTTCCTCGGGGACCGTGGCGTCGAGGCCGCGCGCGAGGCTCCGGAGCGCGCGCGCCGGGGGCACGTGGGCGGTCTCGCCGTCCTCGCCCCCAGGCAGCGCCACCGTGAGCACCGCGAACGTGAACCCGTGGCCGGAGCGGCGCGCGCGGCTCGTCTCCTCGAGGAGGCGCCGTCGCAGGTACCGCTCGTTGTGCACCCCCGTGGCCTCGTCGATGATGTCGCGCGCCTGCTCGCGCTCGTCGCTCTGCCCCAGGTACTCCATGAACAGCGCGAGGGCCAGGCCGACGAAGAACCCGAGGAAGACCGCGATCGCGAGCGTCAGCTTCTTGTTCGAGCCGTTCGGCTCCGCCGCCACCTCGGGCTGGTCGACCACCGTGAGCCCGTACGTCACGTCGTTGTTGTCCGCGTACGCGATCAGCTTCTGCATGATCGCGTTCGTGTACGCGTACACGATCTGTGCGTCGGGCCCGGTCACGGAGATCTGCACGATCGTGGTGTCGGTCTCGACCGAGGAGCTCACGACGTACCTGTCCGGCTTCGCGCCCTGCAGGACCCCCTCGAGCGGGGCGAGGATCCGGTCGCTCTGCACCAGGGTCGAGTAGTTCCCGATGATCTGCGGGTTGTTCGTGAGCACCGCGTTGCACGAGTTCCGGTCTCCCGGATCGGTCGAGGTGCAGACGACCTGCAGGCTGCCGGTGGAGGTGTACGTGGGAGTCTTGGAGGACTGCAGGAGGTAGGTCAGCCCCGCCGTGATCACGATCCCGACCACGATCCTGTACCAGCGGCGCCGCACGATCGAGCCGTACCGCTTCATCTCCATCTCATCGCTCCGTCCTGCGCCGGGCGACGGCGGGGCCGGCGACCGCGCGGTCTCCGTCGTTCGGGGGGATCGCGGCGACGGTCGCCGCCTCCGGCGCCACCGCGGGGCGGCCCGTCGGGTAGTACCAGAAGCCCAGGTCGCGCATCGACTCCGGGTCGAACAGGTTGCGCCCGTCCACCACGACGGGGTGCGCCATCGCGTCGCGGAGCGCCACGAGGTCGAGCCGGCGGAACTCGTCCCACTCGGTCGCGAGCACGACGCAGTGGCCGCCGGTCGCGGCCTCGAGGGCGCTCGCGGCCGTCTCGAGCCCGGGTAGCTCCTCCTTCGCGAGAGCGCCCGCCTCCGGGTCGTAGCCGACCACCGCCGCGCCCTCCTCGAGCAGCCGGGCGGCCAGGGCCAGCGCCGGAGAGGTCCGGACGTCGTCGGTGTCGGGCTTGAACGCGAGGCCGAGCACCGCGATCCGCTTGCCCTCGAGGTTCCACACCGCCTCCTCGACCCGCGCCACGACCGCGTCAGCGGCCTCGGCGTTCAACCGGGAGACCTCCTCGAGCAGCGGGAAGGCGTAGCCGAGCTTGGCGGCCAGACGCTCGAGCGCCGCGACGTCCTTCGGCAGGCAGTAGCCGCCGTAGCCGAGCCCGGCGTTCAGGAACGCCCGCCCGATCCGCGGGTCGGCGCCCATCACGTCGACCACGGACGTGACGTCGG
>JBLMXP010000026.1:0-4407 GCA_050257835.1 Planctomycetaceae bacterium
CGTCTCGGTCGTGGTTCGCCCCGTCGGGACCGGTGTCGTTCTCGTACGTGTAGAGGCTCGGGTTGCCGACCGAGCCGATCGAGCGCCACTCGAGGTCGCCGAAGTACACGATCAGGTCGGGTGCCACGCCCCGGACCTCGGGGTAGACGTCCTGGGGCTTGAGCACCTTGGTGCCGAGCCGCTCGCCGTCGGGACCGGCCTGCGCCTCGAGCTTCGCGATCAGCTCGTCGCGGGTCTCCTCGTAGCGGGCGGGCTCGACGATCCCCTGCGGCTCGCGGCCCTTCACGTTCAGGAACAGCCGGCCGTAGTACCCGCCGTCGCCCCAGGCGACGGTCTTGCTCCAGTCGATCTGCACGTCCTTGATCGGGGTCGGCCCGCTCGCCGGCTCGGCGAGGGTCAGGTAGCCCTCCTGGATCAGCCAGTCGTTGAAGCACAGGCCGCCCATCATCGGGCGCGCACCGTGGTCGCTCATCACGATCGTGACGGCGTCCTCGGGCACGAGCTCGAGGAACGCGGCGAGCTCGCGATCGAGGAACCGGTAGTAGTCCTGGAACGCCGTCTCGTACCTGTTGCCCGGCTCGTAGAGCGGGTGACGCGTGTCGTAGTACTGCCAGAACACGTGATGCAGCCGGTCGGGCGCGATGTCGCAGAGCATGAAGAAGTCCCACGGCTTGTTCTTGAGCAGCCGCCGCCCGACCTTGAACCGGCGCTCGGTCATCTTGAAGACCTGGTCGAGCGTGACGTCGAACCCGGCCTGACGGAAGTTCGGGATGTCGAAGATGTAGTTGCCCGCACCGCCGAGCTCTTCGTCGATCTCGACCTCGAGCTCCTGCGGGTACGCCCAGCGCTCCGCCGAGGGCGGCGTGAGGAAGCAGCCCACGCGCCAGCCGGGGAACTCCTTCGGCGGCGGGAACGAGGGCGGCACCCCGATCAGCAACGAGCGCTTGCCCCGGGCCCCGAGCGCGTCCCACACCGCCGGCGCCTTGATCGAACCCGAGTGCGCGATCGAGAGGCCTTCGTAGGTCGTGTCCTTGCGGTTGCGGAAGCCGTAGATCCCGAGCTGACCCGGCGTGGTGCCGGTCATCCCGCAGGCCCAGGCGGGCACGGTGATCGGAGGGGTGATCGACGCGAGGTCGCCGTACATGCCCTCGCCCATCAGCTTGGCGAGCGTCGGCACCTCGGCGTTCAGGTCGTCGAACAGGAGCTTGGGGGTGCCGCAGTCGAGGCCGACCACGACCACCCGGGGGCCTTGCTGCATCCTGTGGCTCCTTCGGAGTCGGGGGTCCATCCACGAGGACGCCGGGCGCGCTGACGCGCGGGGGAGCTCCTCGGTTCGGCTATCCTACCAGCCGCTTCGGGCCGGGCAGCCGCGTCGGCGCCGCCCCGGAACCGTTCCGACGATGACGTTCCTGCGACGCGTGCTCAAGGTGGACGGGGCCTTCTGGGCCCTGCTCGGCGTGGCGTGGGCCCTCGTGCCCGGACGGCTGCTGCGGCTGCTCGACCAACCGCCGATGCCCGACGGGGTCTGGCTGCGGATCGCCGGCGTGATGGCGGTCGTGCTCGCGATGCTGATGGTCCTCGTCTCCGAGCACCTCAAGGACACGTGGTGGTGGGCGTGGGCCTTCGCGCTGCTGGGCGCCGGCACCGCGACGGTGTCCGTGCTGAACGCGCTCGTCGGCCTGCCCGAGGGCGCCGCCGCCTGGCCGTGGTGGGCGTTCGGCGTGGCGAACATCGCCTTCGCCGCCGCCGCGCTGTGGGGGCTCGCGCGCTCGGGCCGGGAGAACCCCTTCGTTTGAGCCGCGGACGCGTATCGTTGCGCGGATGAGCGCTGTCGTCGCCGACGGCGTCGTGATCCTCACGGATGCCCTGCGGAAGGTCTATCCGACGGGCGTGACCGCGGTCGAGTCGCTCGATCTCGAGATCCACGACGGGGAGATCTTCGGGCTGCTCGGGCCCAACGGCGCCGGCAAGACCACCACGATCGGGATGCTCACGACGCGGGTCGTCCCGACGTCGGGCAGCGCCCGGGTGGCGGGGGTCGACGTCGTCGCAGATCCCCCCCACGCCAAGGCGCGGGTCGGGGTCGTGTCCCAGTCGAACACGCTCGATCGGAGCCTGTCGGTCCGCGAGAACCTCGAGTTCCACGGCCGCTACTTCGGGATGGGCGCCCGCCAGGCGCGACAGGTGGCCGACGCGCTCCTGGAGGTGTTCCGTCTCGCCGATCGTGCCGACGCCGACGTGAACACGCTCTCGGGTGGGATGGCCCAGCGCCTGCTGGTGGCGCGCGCGGTCGCGCACCGCCCGACCGTGCTGTTCCTCGACGAGCCGACCTCGGGCCTGGACCCGCAGTCCCGGCTCGCCCTCTGGGAGATCTTGCGCGAGATCCACCGGGAGGGCCAGACGGTCGTGCTCACCACGCACTACATGGAGGAGGCCGACCGCCTCTGCGAGCGGGTAGCCGTGATGGACCACGGCAGGATCTTGGCCCTCGACACCCCGGCGGCGCTGAAGCGCACGGTCGGAGGCGACGTCGTGGTGCAGGTGCACGCCGGTTCCGAGCCCGACCGTCTCGCCGCGCACCTGCACGACCTCGAGGGCGTGAACGGCACCACGGTGGTCGGCGAGAACGTGCTCCTCACGGCGGCGGCCGCCGACGGGCTTCTGCCCCGCGTGATCCAGGTGGCGGAAGCCGGTGGGTTCCACATCCACGACGTCACGATCGACGAACCGACGCTCGAGACGGTCTTCATCAACCTGACCGGGAAGGACCTACGGGAGTGAGCGAGTACGCCGCCACCGACGCCGCCAGCCGCCTGCCCTACGTCGGGGAGCTGCACCCGTCGTCGCGGACCGCGTTCGTCGGGCTCCTGCTGCGCGACCTCGCGGTCCTGCGCAAGGAGTTCGGGACGTTCATCGGGCGCACGGTGATGCAGCCGCTGCTGTTCGTGTTCGTGTTCACCTACGTGTTCCCGAAGATCGGGCAGGGCGTGGGCGGCGCGGCCGGCGCGGCGAGGTTCTCCACGCTCCTGGTGCCCGGCGTGGTCGCGATCGCGTGCATCTTCCAGGGGATCCAGGCGGTCGCGCTCCCGCTGGTCCAAGACTTCGGGTACAGCCGCGAGATCGAGGACCGGGTGATGGCCCCGATGCCCGTGTGGGCGGTCGCGTTCGAGAAGGTGGTCGCGGGCGCGATCCAGGGCCTCGTCGCCGCGCTGATCGTGTTCCCGCTGGCGCTGTTCATCCCCGCGACGCCGGTCCACCTGACGGTCACGATCCTCGAGCTGGTGACCCTGCTGCCGCTCGCGTGCTTCGTCGGGGCCGGGCTCGGACTCGTCCTCGGCACCCGGGTCCAGCCGCGACAGGTGCCCCTGCTGTTCGGGATCGTCGTGATCCCGATCACCTTCCTCGGGGCCACCTACTACCCGTGGGCGAGCCTCTCCGCGATCCCCTGGCTCCAGACGCTCGTGCTCGTCAACCCCCTCGTGTACATGAGCGAGGGGATGCGGGCGGCGCTGACGCCGGAGCCGCACATGGCCCTGTGGGCCGTGTACGCGGGCATGGTCGGGTTCATCGGGCTGTTCCTGGGGCTCGGGATCTCGGGGTTCCGCAAGCGGGTGCTCTCCTGAGGCCCCGGCTCAGGCGGCGGGGCCGGCCTCGATCCGCGCGCGGGCGAGCCGGTCGGCGGCCTCGGCCGTCGTGATCGCCTCGCGCTCGGCGTCGGCGAAGACCTGCTCGAGCGTTGTCCCGATCCCCGCCAGGCGGGCCCGCATCGCGGCGTCGTCCCACCCCAAGGTCTCGTACCCGGCGAGCCAGATCACACCCCCGGCGTTCACGACGTAGTCGGGCGCGTACACGATCCCCGCGGCGCGCAGGCGCTCGGCGTCCGCGGGCTCGGCGAGCTGGTTGTTCGCGGCGCCGGCCACGACGCGGCACCGGAGCCGCGGGATCGTCGCCGCCGACAGGACCGCGCCGGTCGCGCACGGAGCGAAGACGTCGCACGGGGTCCCGAGCGCCGCGTCGGTCTCGACCGCCCGTCCGCCGACCCGCGTGGCGGTCGAGGCGGCGCGGGAGACGTCGACGTCTGCCAGCAGCAAGGAGGCGCCCGCCTCGGCCAGGTGACCGGCCAGACGGTCCCCCACCGCCCCGCATCCCTGCACGAGCGCCGTCCGCCCCGCCAGGTCGGTCGAGCCGAACGCGTGGCCGCACGCGGCCACGATCGCGTGGAAGGCGCCGAGCGCGGTGCCCACCGCCGGGTCCCCCGCGCCGCCGCGCTCGGGGCTGCGGCCCAGCACGAACGACGTCGCCTCGGCGATCGTGTCCATGTCGTCCTGCCCCGTGTTCATGTCGGCGGCCGTCACGTAGGTGCCGTGCAGCGACTCGACGAGGGCGGCGTAGCGCAGCAGCAGCGTG
>JBLMXP010000027.1:0-14065 GCA_050257835.1 Planctomycetaceae bacterium
GTGCGCGTGGTCCCCTCGACCGCGCCGAGCGTGTCGACGAGCCGACTGAGCTCCTCGAGGGACTCGGCCGCGACCCGCGCGATCACGTCGAAGGGGCCGGTCACGTCCGCCGCCTCGGCGACCCCCGCGATGCCCCGTACCTCCTGCGCGACGGAGGCCGCCGTTCCGACGTCCGTCTGTATCAGGATGAAGGCCTCGACCATCGTCCGTCCTCCTCGCCGTCGGCAGCGATGCTAGCCGCGACGCGTGGAACCCCGCAACGCGACGCTCACGCGTGCAGGGTGCCCTGTGCCTCGAAGCTCGTCGAGCGCTGCAGGGCGGCGGCGTTCATCGACTCCGGCAGCTCGATCGGGCCGCCGAGGCGCTCGGCGTTGAGGCCCGCCTGCGCGGCCTCCTCGACCACACCGCCGAGCATGACCGCCATCTGCGGGGAGCGGTGGAACACCAAGACGCCGTGGTTAGCCAGGAGCACGGCGGGAGCGCCCGGCGCGACGGCCGTGCGGATGTTCGCGATCGCTTCGTCCGATCCCCGGGGCCCGTAGGTGGCTACCGGGACGCCGCCCGGGAGCCCGAACATCGCGAGCGCCTCGATCCAGCAGCCGATCCGGCGCTGCGCCACCGCGTAGGCGGTCGCCGCGGGTGAGTGCGTGTGCAGCACGCACCCGACCTCGGGATCGTCCACGTACATCGCGGACCCTTCCCCGCCCTGCGCATCAGTGTGTACGGTCGGCCCAGCGGGTGGCCTCGGCGAGGGAGGGAGACACAGCGATGACCGGAGCATCGGGACCGACCGATTGCTGTTTCGACGGATGGGCTGCCCACGACGCCCGCCGTGCCCGAACCCGCGAGACATCGGCGAGGATCACGGCGCACCTCGTCGCCGCGATCACCGACGGCGATCCGGGGGGTCGGACCCTCCTCGACATCGGTTGTGGCAGCGGCGATCTCGCACTGGCTTCGCTCGCCCGGGGGGCGGCCTACGCGATCGGCCTCGATCTCGGTCCCGGGGCGATCGAGGTCGCCCGGTCGCTCGCCGCCGAACGCGGCCTCGCTGAGCGGAGCCGGTTCGAGGTCGCAGACGCAGCCACGATCGAGCTACCTCGTGCCGACATCGTGACCTTGAACCGGGTGCTGTGCTGCTATCCGCGCGTAGACGCGCTGCTCAGCAACACGCTCACCGCGACGGACTCGGTCTACGCGTACACGGCACCGCGCGACCGTGGACCGATCGGCGCGGTGAACAGGCTCATCACCTGGAGCGGCAACGTCTGGTACCGCGTTCGTGCGCAGAAGTTCCGTGGGTTCCGCGCGTACGTGCACGATCTGCGTGAGGTGGACGAACACATCCGCGCAGCCGGTTTCCGCTCCATCCGGCGGGAGCGTCGCGGCCTGTGGGACCTCGCGGTCTACGTGCGCGAGGGCTCGACGGAGTCGCAGGTTCCCAAGGGCGATTTCATATAGGGGATCGGGCGTTGCGGCCCGGTCGGTCCGGGGGCATGATCGAAGGGTGAGGACGTCGGTCGCGATCCAAGCGTGGCGGCGGCGTTGGGCGCCCCGGGTGCTCTTCGCCGGCGTCGCCGTGGGGCTCGCGTTCGGCGTCTCGCCGGTGCTCGACCCCACCGTGGGCGCGCTGGGCAAGCTGCTGTACCCGCTGGTCTTCGCGGCCGCGATGGGTGTGATCGCGTGGTGCGTCCTGAACGTCTCGGCGTTCGCGGCGTTCGCGGTCGCGCTGGCGGCCGAGTGGGTCGGCTACACCGTGGCCCCGTTCCTCGTGGTCGTGTCCCGCGTGGCGCACCTGCTGCGACCGATGCGCCGACCCTGGTAGCCCGCGCGAGCCTGCCGTCGCGCGGGCTCCACGTAACCACCACAGCTCGACGCTGGCATCGGGGTCCTTCGCCCGGTACCCTCCGCGAGGTTTGTCTGAACACCAGCAGGGCCCGTCCCGGTCTCCCAAGCCCGTCGTCCTCGCCCTCGTGAGCCTCGTGCTCGTCGCGGTGGTCGCGGTGGCCGTCGTCCACGTTCTCGGCTCGGGGGCGAGCGCCTCGTCTCCGATCGCGAGCAGCCCCGAGAGCAGCCCCTTGCCGATCCCGGCGCTGCACCTGAGGGTCACCCACGCGGTGGGCGTGCCCACCTCGACGACGACGACGAAGGCCCAGCTCGAGAAGGCGGCGCGCGCGGTCAAGCCCAAGGTCGTGGCCGTCCTCACCCAGTACCTGGTGGCCGCCTTCCTCGACCCGGCGAACTGGCAGACGGGGGACTACCAGGGGGCGTTCGCGACGTTCACACCGCATGCTGCGGCCGAGGCGACCAAGCGGACCGAGGTGCTGACGGCGGGCGCCGGCGCCGGCGACGTGTTCACCACGATCGAACCCAAGAAGGGCGATGTCGGCGTGCAGGTGCTCGTCGACCGGGGCGGCAACCCGTACTCGGCGATCGGGGTCGTGACGTTCGCGGCCGAAGGCACCCGGAAGGACGGCTCGGGGGTCACGATGCTCACGAAGGGCCAGTTCACCCTGCAGCACCTCGACGGCGCCTGGAAGGTCGTGGCGTTCGAGGTCGGCCGTCGGAACACGAAGACGCCGGCCCCGGCTCCGAGCGCGTCCGCGTCGCCGAGCGCGGGAGGTGCGGGCGCATGAGGCGTCGCGCGCTCGCCCTGGTTCTCGCCCTGTCGGCGTGGGTCCTCGGGACGGCGCTCGGCTCGCTCGGCGGCGGCGCGGCGGCGGCGGGTGCGAGCGCGGGCATCCTGATGGGCGCGGCGCACGCCGGCTACACGCCCTCCCTGAGCGGCAGCAAGCCGATCGTGATCCTCGCGATCGGTTCG
Organism: Planctomycetaceae bacterium; assembly: GCA_050257835.1. Classification (GTDB taxonomy): domain Bacteria; phylum Actinomycetota; class UBA4738; order UBA4738; family HRBIN12; genus AC-51. Next base: position 2,822 of record JBLMXP010000027.1, read on the forward strand.
GGCGCGCGCCCCGGCGACAACGTCCTGCATTCGCTCTCGGACTCGATCCACCTCCTCTACCTGAACCCGAGGAAGCACGCGGCGACGGTCGTGGGGATCCCGCGCGACTCCTTCGTCCCGATCCCCGGCTACGGCACGAACAAGATCAACGCCGCGATGGGCTACGGCGGTCCCGAGCTGCTGGTCAAGACGATCGAGCAGCTGACCGGGGCGCACATCGACTACTGGGCGCTCACCACGTTCTGGGGTATCACGGACATGATCGACCAGGTCGGCGGTCTCAAGATCGACGTGCCGTTCCCGATGTCGGACCCCTACTCCCGCGCGGACTTCAAGCCGGGCGTCCAGGTGCTGAACGGCAAGCAGGTGCTGGCCTTCTCACGCGATCGCCACAGCCTGCTCTCGGGCGACTTCGGCCGCTCCGAGGACGGCGGCCGGGTGATCGTCGCGGCGCTCGCGCAGTTCCGCACGGCCTACGCGAAAGACCAGACGGCGTTGTACGCGTGGCTCGGCGCCGGGCTCAAGAACATGGACGTCTCGCCCGGGCTGTCGCTCTCCGAGATCACGGCGCTCGCCTACACCGCCGATCACATCCCCGGGCGAGACGTCACGAACGTCGTGCTCCCAGGCAGCACCGGGATGACCGGCGGGCTGTCGGTCGTCTACCCGGACATGACCTGGGTCCACCGGATGTTCGGCGACCTCGCGCCCGACGGCATCTTGTCGAAGCGGAACGTGCCACGGAGCCCCACCGCAGGGCAGTAGCGGCGGCGTGGGCCGCCGAACGGCGGCCGATGCATACTTCCCCGAGGTTCGGGAAGGGACCGGTCGGTGGGGAGCGGGGGAGAGGATCACCAGGAGCGGGTCAACCGCGAGCTGATCGAGCTGCTCAACGAGCTCCGCGTGGCGCTCCCAGGTGTGCAGGTCCTCTTCGCGTTCATGCTGATCCTGCCGTTCAGCCAGGGGTTCGCGAAGCTCACGCACGGGCAGCGGTGGCTGTACTTCGCCGCGTTCGTGTGCGCCGCGCTCGGCGCGGCGCTGCTGATCGCTCCCTCCTCCTACCACCGCCTGCGGTTCCGGCACCGCGACAAGGAGCGCATGTTGCTCTCGTCCAACCGGATGGCGATCGCGGGCATGGCGTTCGTCGCCGTCTCGATGATCTGCGTGGTGGGGCTGATCAGCGACGTGGTGTTCGGCACGCTCACCGGCGTCCTCGCCGGTTTCGGCGTCGGCGCCGCGTTCGCCTGGTTCTGGTACGGCCTGCCGTTGTCGCGCAGGATCGCGGACGGCGACGAAGACGCACCCTAGCGCTCTCCGCACGGAGCGTGTCGCGTGTCGACGTGCCTCGACCCGGGTAGGACCGATGCGACACGAACGAGCCTTCCGACGTCTGTGCGCCGGCGCCCTCGGAGCCGACCATCCCCGCAGGAGGTACGGACATGGGGTTCTGGTCCTTCATCGAGTGTCGGTGGTGCGGGTTCACCGGTTGCTCGGCGCCGATCGGCGAGCGGTGCCCGAGGTGCGGACGGGACCTCGACCCCGCGGACCCGGCGCCGGCGCGCGACGCACGCGATGCGCGCGCGGGCAACCTCCCGTCTCCCTCGAACGAAGAGCGGCATCCGGCTGCCTGAGGTGAGGGGCCGGCTCCGCGCCGGCCCCTCGTCAGCCTCAGCCTTCGGGTGCGTCCGAGCCGCAGGTCGCGAAGACCTCGACGCTCCTGAGGGTGTCGCCGGGGTCGGCGTCGTAGGTGTCGCGGCCCAGGCCGCCGATCACAGTGTCCCCGCCGTGTCCGTCGGCGACGAGCAGGCACGTCTCGTTGCCGGCACCTCCGTTGAGGATGTCGATGCCGTGCGTGTCGTACAGCCCGTCGGGGCCGCCGCCGCCCCACAGGTGGTCGTTGCCGAAGTCGCCCCACAGGGCGTCCTTGCCGGGTCCGCCGACCACGCGGTCGTTGCCGCCGCCGCCGGTGGCGACGTTCGTGCGACCGCCGCCGGTGTACAGCCGGTCATCGCCGGGACCGCCGCGCAGGTCGTCGCGACCGGGGCCGCCACGCAAGACGTCGTTGCCCTCAGCACCCATGATCGTGTCGTTCCCGGCGCCCCCGTAGATGACGTCGTTGCCGCCGAGGGCGTAGATCCGATCGTCGCCGCCGCCCGCGCAGATCACGTCGGCGCCGTCGGTCCCCATGATCGTCTCTGACTTGTCGGTGCCCCGGATCGTGCAGCCACGTCCGCTCTGGGCGTGCGACGGCGTCGCGAGTCCGATCGAGGCCGCGAGCAGGAGCGACGTCGTCGCGTACCGGGCCCATCTGGAGCCTCTCATCGTCCGTCCCCTTTCTCTTCGTCTGCGCCCGGCGGGCTGCCGAGCGGTCTTGCGTCTGCATACCGTGTGTCGTACGCTGTATCCGTGTAGCGTACGCTGTACGGTACAATCGTACACCGTACATGTCAAGCCATGGAAGGGGCGGGAGATGGCGGAACGGGATCGGACGCGGAGCGACGAGGGACGCACCGCCGCGGAGGGGACGCTCGACCGGTACGGCGAGCCTCGGTCGGACCGGTTGACGCGCCGACAGGTGGTCGAGGCAGCGATCGGCCTCGTGGACCGGGAGGGACTCGGCGCGCTCAGCATCAGGAAGCTCGCGGGCGAACTGCAGGTTCCGCCGATGACCCTCTACGGCGTGATCGACAACAAGGAGCACCTCGAGGATCTCCTGATCGACCACATCCTCGCGGGCGTGGCCCTGGATCTACGCGCGGGCGGGTGGCAGGCTCGCCTGAGCGAGATCGCGCGACGCGTGCGCGACGTGATGCGGGCACACCCGGAGGTCACGCCGTTGATGGCCGGGCGTGGATCGCTGGGGCCGTGCTTCCTCGACGTGGTCGACGCCATGGTCGGCACGCTGCAGGAGGCCGGGTTCGACGCCGACTCGGCCGCGACGGGGGCGATGGCCGTACTGGGCTACACGATCGGCTATCACCTGCAGCCGACGGCGGTCCCCCCGGGGGCGCCTGTCCCCAGGCCGGACGCGCCCGTCGACCGGGCGCCGCTGCGAGCGTTCCTCGCGTCGTTGCCGCCTGACCGGTTCCCCCACATCGCGACGGCCCACGAGCACCTGTGGCCGCAGGGCGACGACGTCGTGTTCGAGCACGGCCTCACGGCGCTGGTCGCCGGACTCGGCGATCTGCACGCGGCGGCGACGCCCCCCGGCTGACGGAGCGGGTCACGGGGCGCGTCGCTCGCGGCATGGGCTCACGGGACCCGATCGAGGGAGGCGCTGCGATGCGCAGGACATGGATCGTGCTGGCCGGGATCGGCGCGCTCGCGCTGGTCGTCGTGCTCACCGTCAACGCGATGGCGCAGGACCCGGGGACGTCGACCGCCAAGCCCGCGCGGACGATCACCGTCAGCTCCACGGCCACGGTGAAGGCCACGCCCGACGAGGCGGTGGTGGGCTTCGGCGTCACCGCCCAGGACGCCGGCAGCGCCGCCGCGTTCGCCCAGAACGCGAAGGACATGCAGGCGGTGCTCGACGCGTTGAACGCGAGCGGGATCGCCGAGAAGGACATCAAGACGTTGAACGTGGGTCTGTCGCGACGAACGGTCGACCGGGGCAAGCCGACCGAGCACACGGTCTTCGTCGCGTCCAACTCGATCGAGGTCACGGTCCACGACCTGAGCGCCGTCGGGTCGGTGATCGACGCGGCCGTCGGCGCCGGCGCCGACTCCGTGAAGGGCGTGCGGTTCCAGCTCTCCAACCCCGACACGATCAGGACCGACGCCCTCACGCAGGCCGTCGAGGGGGCCCGGGAGAAGGCCGACGCCCTGGCCGCGGCGGCCGGCACGCAGGTGGTGAGGGTCGTCACGATCGACGAGGAGACGTACCGACAGCCGGCCTACGCCTCACCCGTCGCCGGGTTCGCCCTGCAGCAGGCTGCCCTCTCGGCCGCCCCGACGCCCGTCGTGGCGCCGGACTCGCTGCAGGCGAGCGTGACCGTGTCGGTCGTGTGGGAGATCGGCTAGGCGCGGCGGCGAGCCGACGGTTCGAACCACCAGGGCTCGAAGCCGCGGTCGCCCTCGTCGATCAGCGTGCCGGGCGGGATCAGCTCGTCGATCGCGTCCAGGGTCGCGGCGTCCAGGCGGACGTCGGCGGCCTTGACGAGGTCGTCGAGCTGTTCCCTCGTCCTGGGGCCGATGATCGTGGACGTCACCGCCGGGTGCGCCAGCGAGAACGCGATCGCCATGTGGGTGAGCGTGATGCCGGCCTCGCGGGCGATCCGCAGCAGGTCCTCCACGAGGTCGAGCTTGCGTGCGACCTCGGGACGCGACTCGTCGTACAGGGCCGCCAGCCAGTCCGCGCGCTGGGCGCCGCGCACCGCGCGGGAATCGGGCGAGCGGTCGAACTCGCCGCGGCGGTACCGGCCGGTGAGCCAGCCACGACAGAGCGGGCTCCACACGAGCACGCCCATCCCGTAGCGCTGGGTGACGGGGAGCACGTCGTGCTCGATCTGCCGCGCGAAGATCGAGTACGGGGGCTGTTCGGTGCGGAACCGCGAGAGCCCGCGGCGCTCCGCTACCCACTGCGCCTCCACGATCTGCCACCCCGGGTAGGTCGAGGAGCCGAAGTAGCGGATCTTGCCCTGGCGCTGCAGATCGGTCAGCGCCCCGAGGGTCTCCTCGACGTCGGTCTCGGCCTCGGGGCGGTGGACCTGGTACAGGTCGATGTGGTCGCTGCGGAGCCGGCGCAGGCTGCGTTCGACCTCGCGTGTGATCCACACGCGCGAGTTGCCTCGGTCGTTGGGCCCGGGACCCATCTCTCCGTGCACCTTGGTCGCGAGGATGACCTCCTTGCGCCGGCCTTTCAGCGCCTTGCCGACGATCTCCTCGGACTCCCCGCCCGAGTACACGTCGGCCGTGTCGACGAAGTTGATCCCGGCATCCAGCGCCGCGCGGATCGTGCTCACGCAGTCGTCGACGTCGGTGTTGCCCCAGGCGCCGAACATCATCGTGCCGAGGCAGTGCGTGCTGACCTGCAGACCGGTCCCGCCGAGCGTTCGGTATTCCATCGCTCGACCGTATCACCGACCCGCAGGTTGGCCTGCGGTGGTCGCGGCATCCACGTCGACCGCCTCCGGCTCGTGATGGGCGAGCGTCTGGCGGAAGGGGCGGCGCTCGCGCGGAGGTTCGCCCGGGCGACCGACATCGTGCCCGAACGCATGCAGGCGCTCAGCCTGATGTTCGCATCCGTGTTCGACCAGGCTCGGCGGACGAGCGCGTGGGCGTCGCGGACGCAGGAGTGGCTCGCGGCAGGCGCCCGGCGCGGCCGCGAGCGCAAGGCGGCCGAGGCTCGCGAGATGTTCCGACGGATCGACGGGTCCGTGCCTCCCTTCTGAGCGCCCGCGGAGACGCGAAGGACCGTTGGACCGTAGGGGATCTGCCGGGGATATATCGCTTCCGGGCGGCTCCTCGCGAGCGCGCGGGGTCGCCGAGTCGCTAGGGTGTGGCCCGTGGTGAGGTTCGTCGTGTGGCTCCTGGCGGGCGTCCTCGCGCTGAACGCGGTCGCGCTTGGGGCGTTCGCAGCGGCGGTCGCGATCGAGGGTCGCCGGCGCAACCTGCAGCTCCGCAGGCTCCACGCGCTCCGGCGCATCGACGGGGATCGTCCGCGCGGCGAACGGGTCGTCGTACCGTTCGCGAGACCGCACGCCGCGGCTCGCGATGGCCGCAGGCGGTCCTCGGCGGGTCGGGCCGTCGCGATCCTCGTCGCAGGCGCGATCCTGTGCGGGGGCACGGCCTTGGCGGCCACGCCCACGCGTCACACCGTCGCATCCGCGTTCGTCGCGCTCGCCCACGGGTTCACCAGCGAACCGCGGGTGGTGGCGGAAGCAGGCTCGGCACCGGCTCGGAGCCCGTCGCCACCGGCGGCACCGGCGATCACGCCGGCCCCGGCCCCGAGCTTCAGGACGCCGTCGGCGGACATGGGGACGGAGCCGCACTACGTGGCGCTTCCGCCGACGCCGGCTCTGACCTCGGCGCCCGAAACGCAGGCGCCCGAGATCCCGGCTGCGCCCGAGGTGGTCGGAGCGGTGGCGGCCTCCTCCAGCACGATCGACGTGTCGTGGACCGCGGTGGAGGGCGCCGTGACCTACCGGGTGGAGCGCTCGACCGACGGGGTCGGGGGCTGGGCGAAGCTCACGGGGCCGCAGGCGGACCCCACGACGTTCGTCGACGAAGGGCTCGACGCGAACGTCACCTACTACTACCGGGTGATCTCGATCGGGGCTGACCGAGCGTCCGTGCCATCCGACGTCGTCTCGGCGACGACCTTGCCGGCGCCACCGCCGGCCACCGCCGTGACGCCCACGCCGTCGTCCTCCTCGCAGATCGTCCTGGTATGGACCGACGTCGAGGGTGAGACCGGGTACCGGATCGAGCGCTCGACCGACGGTGTGGGCTGGACCGAGATCGGCACCACAGGCGCCGACGTCACGACCTACATCGACGGTGGTCTCGCGCCGAGCACGACCTACTCCTACCGCGTGTTCGCGACGAACCTCGGCGGCGACTCGCCGCCGTCCGAGGTGGTGTCCGCCACGACGCTCGACGCGGTGACGGACACCCCGGCCGCCTCTGTGGACGCATCTTCGTCTGCGGGATCCGGCTGAACCGACGCCGGATCGTCTCAGACCGCATCAGGCTCGAAGGATCGGAGCGGGTCGAACGGCGCCGGGTCGTACGGGGGGTCGGTGCCCAGCACGATCGACGCGACGAGCCTCGCCGTTCCCGCGCCAAGGATCACACCTTCGGCCCCGTGGCCGGTCGCCACGACGAGCCCATCGCGCACCGTGCCGACGATCGGGAGGTCATCCGCGGAGAGCGGCCGTATCCCCCACCCGGACGCGAGGACGGGGGCGTCCGCGAGCGAGGGAACGAGCCGGGCGGCCGCGCGGAGCAGGTCCACCACCACGTCGGCAGACTCGGGCTCCGGCGTCACCCAGTCCTCGCGCGAGGACCCGATCAGGACCGTGCCGTCGTGGAAGTGCGGCTGCAACAACGATGCGAGCGACGCCGGGGGCAGCCCTCCCTCGACGATCCGACGCACGGTCAGCGCCTTGCCCGACCAGCTCCACCGGCCGGGATCTCGCCGTCCGCCTTCGATGAGATGGCGGAGCGGTTCGGCCGGCGGTCCGACACGGACCAGCCAACCGCGGGCACCCACGACGGGAACGCGGATCCCGATCGCGTCCAGCAGGTTCCCCGACCACGGGCCGGCAGCCACGATCGTCACGTCGGCGTGCAGTGGACCTTCGTCGGTCAAGACCCCGCGGACGTGCTCACCTTCGACATCGAGCGAGCGCGCGCTCAGATGGTGTCGGACGGTCGCGCCTCGCTCCCGAGCGAGGAGCCCGAGAGCGACCGTGAGCGCGCAGGGATCGACCCGCTGTCCCTCGTGACGGAGCCAGGCGCCGGCCACCTCTGTCGACAGCGCGGGCTCGAGCTCGCGCCGGCCGGCATGGTCGAGCTCGTCGACGTCGACGCCGTGAGCGCGGACGTGCGCGACGACCTCGCGTGCGCCCCCGACCTGGTCCTCGGTCTCGGCGACGAGGAGCACGCCGACAGGTGCTCGGTCGAGCGCGACCGGCACCGGAGCGATGTCGGCCACCTCGAGGTACGTGGCCAGGCTGAGGCGAGCCATCGGCACGAGGGCGGGACGATCCGGCAGGACCCACAGTCCTTGGTTCCGACCCGAGGCGCCGGCAGCGAGCTCCTGGCGCTCGATCAGCGTGACCGAGGCGCCCGCGTGAGCCAGCTCGTAGGCGCAGGACGCACCGACGATGCCCCCACCGATCACGATGGCGTCGGGCATGACAGCCCCTAGCCGCCGCCCGCCGACCGACCGCCGGGGTGACAACGGATGCAGTCGGCCAGCGACGCGAGGCTCTGCCCTTCGTGGTCGGACAGGACGCTGGCGGTGGTGTGGAAGTGGCATCCGTAGCACGTGTAGGTGCTGAAGTTGCTGTTCGGGTGACACGTCGTGCACGTCGACGCCTGCTGGTTGGTGCCGTGGTTCAGCGGGAAGATCGTGTGGTCGAACGTTGCGTTCGCCCAACTCGTGGTGTTGTGGCACGCGCCGCAGTCCGTCCCGAAGGTCCCGTTGTGGTGGTCGTCCTTCGCGTGGCACGAGTAGCAGTCCTGCGGCGTGTTCTGCAGATCCTGCAGGGACGTGGCGGTGGTGTGGCACAGCTGGCAGGGGACGTTCACGTGCGCGCCGGTCAGCTTGAAGGGGAAGTTGTCGTGGTTGAAGTTGGCGGTGAGCGGGCCGTTGGCTCCCAGGTGCTCGGAGTGGCACGCGCTGCATGCCGGCGACCCCATCGCCGCCATCAGGCCGCCGTGGATGCCGCCCTTGCCCGAGATCTGCGTGCCGACGTCCGCGTGACAGGCGATGCACCGGTCGGCCATGGTCCGGGTGCTCCAGGGTGCGCCGTGGCAGGCTCCGCAGCCCCCACCGAGCTGAGCGTGGCTTGCGACGCCACCGAGCGTCTGGGTCTTCGCTTGGGCGTTCAATCCTCCCGGGCTGAAGAGGGTCTGGCCCTGGAGCATCATCCACACGAGGATCCCCGCGAGGGTCACGGCGGCGACGAGGACCCGCCTCCCCGTGACGAAGCGGGGGCGGTCGGTCACGGTCTGACACCTCCTCGCGTCATCGTCCCAACTCGTAGTACAGGGCCCCGGCCATGTGGACGGTCGCCGCGACGAACAACGCCCACGTGAGGGGAACGTGGAAGGAACGCCACGCGGCCAGCGCCCTCCTGCGTGCGGCGACCCGGCCCGCTCGGCGGTCCGACGACCGGTGCTGCGTCGCACCCCCCGACGTGCTCACGCGCTCGGCGACCCCTGTCGGAAGACCGCGCTGGGGGACCGACGCCATCGCCAGATCGGCAGAGACCTTCCCCGACGTCTCGTAGCGGGCGATCAGGCGTTCCAGCGCGTCGGGCTCGCCGGGCTCGACCACGCGAGGTACCGCGGTGTAGAGGTAGCGGCCGATCACCCCGCTGATCACCACGACCACGGTCAGGAGCATCGTGACCCCTGCCAACCCCCGGAACCGCATCGAGGTATGGAGCAGGACCATGTACGGACCGACGAGCCCGGTGACCATGTGGAACCGGAGCCATGCCTCCATGCTTCCCCAGGCAGCGTCGGTCCGTCGCTTCCGGATCGTGTACAGGGTCGCCGTCATCAACATGAGGACGATGCCGAGGATGCCGATCCCGTGTCCGACGAGGCTCGACGGGACGGGGAACCGGTCCGCCTGTCGATACGCGAGCACGTAGATCGCCGTGATGACCACGATCGCGGCGAGCGAGTACAGGAGTTCCCCGTATCGCCTACGCACGCTGCACCTGCGCTTGCGACCAGAAGCCCCGAACGATCTCGGCGACCCGCGCCGCCGGCTGCAGGAGGCTCGCGAGGATGTCGCTGACGTCCAGACGCTTCTCGATGATCCGCTGCAGCGGGAACGAGATCGCCTGATCGCCGATCACGACGGCACCGGCGATGGTGCGCTCGCTCAGGGCCAAGCGGAGATGGTCCTCGCCGCTGTGCGACTCGACCATCACCTCACCGCTCCCCTCCGCCCACGTCTGGCTGTCGCCGCGCGAGAGTCCCTTGAGGTCCGCACCCCTGCCGCTGCCGACGATGCCGATGATCGTGATGTCGTGGCCGGCAAGACGGGTGACGTTCAGCGGCGTCCCCGTGTCGTAGACCCGTCGTGGTCCCGTCGCCATGTTGAGTCCGGCGATCCGGCCCTTGTCGACGGCCGTGTTCCACAGGACCTCGAGCGTTCGCCGACCGGTGGTCGTGGCACACACCTCGGCGATGTCGCCCGCCACGAAGATGTCCTCGTCGCTCGAGCGCAGATGCTCGTCCACGAGGACCCCACGATCGCAGTCGAGCCCTGCCGCTTCCGCGAGCTCCTTCTGCGGACGGACACCAAGCGCGACGGCCACGAGATCGCAGTCGATCCGTGCGCCGCCGTCGGTCTCGACACCCACGACTCGACCCTGCCGCCCGAGGATGCCCGACAAGGAGGTGAAGTCGTGGATCTGTACGCCACGCGCCCGCAGCCCCTCCTCCACGATGCGCGATTCCGGCTCGGAGAGCACGTTGCTCCAATACCGGCCCTTCCGCATGAAGTAGTGGACCTGCACGTGACGAGCCCTCATGCCCTCCACGATCTCCAGGGCGGTGATGCCGCCCCCGATGACGACCGCCGTCTTGGCCGTGCGGGCTCTGCGGATCAGGTCGCGGGCATCGTTCAGATCGTCCAGCTTCACCACGCCGTCCAGCTCGGCGCCGGGCGCATCGGTGGGGATCGCACGGGAGCCCGTGGCCAACAGCAGGCGGTCGTAGGGGAGCATGCTCCCGTCCTCCAACGTCACGGTGTGCGAGGCGCGGTCGACATGCGCGGCGCGGCCGAGGAGCAACCGGACATCGATACGGGCGAAGTCACGGGGCGAGAAGGGGAACAGACGCGCCTCCGGCACCTCGTTGGCGAGGTAGTACGCGAGACCGGGGCGGGAGTAGTAGCCGTGCGGCTCGTCGCCGACGATCACGATCTCGGCCTCCTCGTCGCGACGCCGGATCATCTCGGCGGCCGCGACCGACCCCGGCCCGCTTCCGATGAGGAGGTGACGCCGGGCCATGTCAGAGGACCTCCCCGTCCGTTCCTGCGAACTCGACCAGGCCGATCGGTTCGAAGCGCAGGAGTTTGCGTGGACACCGGTACACGCATTGGCCACAGGTCAGGCAACGGCCGTCCTTCACCGGCTCCCCGAGCCAGACGTGGCGTCGCACGTCGATGCCCATCGGGCAGCTGAACGAGCAGATGCCGCATTGGACGCACCGGGTCGGCTCGGGTACGACCCACGCCGTGGCGAGCGCGGCGTGCTCCGCCCGATCGACCTCGAACCATCCCGTTCGACCCATGGCCGCGCTCGACGCTTCCCTCCGCGGGTCGAGGAGACGCGCTGGTGGGATCTTCCATGGGCCCGCCCATGCCGCCCCGGGCCCTGCCGTCGTCTGCTCGCTCGCCCCTGTTCGCCTCCATGGTGCCTCCTCAGGGCAGCCATGGAACCGCGCGAGGGCCCGCGTTCGGCGGGCCGTTAGGCTCCACGGCCCCGAAAGGACGATCCATCGAGCCTCGCCCTGATCCGGGCCGTGCTGCGCGCGGGCCACCAGCCGGCG
>JBLMXP010000028.1:0-9070 GCA_050257835.1 Planctomycetaceae bacterium
ACCGCGGACATCTTCGGCGTGAGGATGCAGGCCGCGCAGTCGAGCGTCGGGAACGTCTTGTCGAACTTGGCCATGTGGCCGCCGATCGTGCTCTCGCGCTCCACGAGGTAGACGTGCTTGCCGGCGTCGGCGAGCGTGAGCGCCGCGTGGATCCCGGCGATCCCGCCCCCGACCACCATCACGTCGGAGCGGACGTCGGCCGTGCGCGGCTCGAGGTACTCGTGCAGGGCGACGCGGCGCACGGCCCCGGCGACGAGCGCCTTCGCCTTCTCGGTCGCCTGGTCTCCGTCGGCGGTCACCCACGACACGTGCTCGCGGATGCTCGCCATCTGGAAGTAGAAGGGGCTCGCGCCGCCCTTGGCCGTGGCCTTGCGGAACGTCGCCTCGTGCATCAGGGGCGAGCAGGACGCGACCACGACCCGGTTCACGAGCCCGTCGCGCAGGTCCTGCTCGATCAGCTCCTGCCCGGGGTCCGAGCACATGAACTTGTAGTCGCGGGCCACGGTCACGTTCGGCAGCGTCGAGGCGAACCCGACGACGGCCGCGATGTCGACCTTGCCCGCGATGTTCAACCCGCAGTGGCAGACGTAGACGCCGATCTTCGGACCGCCGTTGGAGGAAGGACGCTCATCCATCGCCCCCACCTCCTGCCGGGGCGAGCGCCGGCTCGGGGGTCTTCGCGCGTGGGACCTCGGCCACCGGCTCGAGCTCGGGAAGCCGCCACCGGAGCAGCCGCCGGATCCCCAGACGCTCCTCGTCGAGGCCGAAGGCGATCCCGAGCAGCTGCGAGACGAACGCCGCGGGGACGTCGAGCGGGTGGCCGAACCGCTTGGTCATCCGGTCCTGGAACCCCTCGAGGTTGAACTGGCAGAGCGGGCAGATCGTCGCGATCACGTCGGCGCCGCGCTTCGTGGCCTCGCGGAGCAGCGCGTAAGACAGCTGCATCGTGACCTCGGGCATCGCGCCGATCACCGGGCCGCCGCAGTAGCAGGAGCCTCCGCAGCAGCGCGTCTTGAGCGGCCACTCGACCGGTTCGGCGCCGACCGCCCGGACGAGCCGGTCCATCGACGTCGGGTCGTGTTGGTCGTCGAAGGTCGCGAACGGGCGCACGAGCAGGCAGCCGTAGTAGCAGGCGACCTTGACGCCGGTGAGCGGTCGCACGACCTTCGCCGAGATCGCATCCACGCCGATCTCGTTCACGAGGATGTCGATCGGATGGCGGACGCGGGTCCGCCCCTCGTAGTCCAGCCCGGCCGCCGCGAGGGCGGTCCCGACGCGGGTCGCGGTCGGTCCCGGCTGCTCCAGGAGCCGTTCGGTGTGGATCAGGGCCCGGTAGCAACCGGTGCACGACGCGAGCAGGTCGACCGGCCCATCCGGCGCGCGGTCCTCGGCCAGGGCGAGGTTCCTCGCGGCCAACGCGATCGCCTGGTCCTCGTCGACCGAGGGCCACGCGGTCGCGCCGCAGCAGTTCCAGTCGTCGAGTTCCTGGAGCCCGACCCCCAGGTGCGCGAAGACGGCGTCGAGGGACTCGGTGAAGCCGCGCCCGATCCCCTTCGCGGAGCACCCCGGGTAGTAGGCGTAGGTACGGTCGTTCACGGCGACACCGCCTTCAACATCGCCCGGAGCTTCGAGCGATCCTTGATCGTCTCCCGCCGCAGTCCGAGGCGACCCTGACGGAACAGCCGCTGGCCGACCTTCGCGTTCTTGAGCAGCAGCGAGGGCTGGGTCTTGAGGTAGAGCTTCATGGAGATCCACGACTCGGTGCTGCGACCGCGGTCCTCGATCATGTCGACGAACGCTTGCGTCATGACCGGGCTCGTGAACCGGCGCGGGAACGTCCGCTCCCGCAGCGAGATCCGCCGCATCGCGTGCATGATCTCGGTGATCGGGATCTGCTTGGGACACTCGACCGTGCATGCGTAGCACGACGTGCACACCCACGGAGCGACCGAGTGCACGACGTCGTCGCGGGCGCCGGCCCGGGTCATCGCGATCATCCGGCGCGGCGTGAGGTCCATGTAGGCGCTCACGGGGCAGACCGAGCTACACGTCCCACACTGGATGCACCGGTGGAGGCGCTCCCCCCCTTCGACCTGCGCCGCGATCTCCGAGGCGAACCCCGGATCGAGCTGGGCTTCGAACTTCGACTGGTCCTTGACCGGCTGCCACGTCCCGCGGTTCCCGTGGTTCCCGTGGTTCCCTGACCTGGCGAACATCGCATCGCCCCGAACGTCCTGCGGCCGGACGCTTCCTCGGCCGAACGTTACGTGTGGCGACAGCATCTCCCGCCGGATGGCGTACGTCCCGTCCCCGAAGTCCCGAGATGGCCGGGACCGGCCTTAGGGTCCGCACGAGATGGCGTCCGCGGGGACGCGGAGGTCCGCGAGGACCGCCGCCTGGAGCCTCGGCAGCGCGGCCGCGACCGGCGCGCTCGGGGGCGAGCCCACCCCGACGTCGGCGGCCTCCACGCCGTGCACGACCACCCGGGGCGCACGCCCGAGGGCGGCGGCGAGCGCGACCGCCTCGGCCACTCCGAGGCCGTGGGACGACAGCGACGAACGCAGCGATGCCGGGAGCCCGTCGGGCCCGGCTTCCGCCCGCACGAGCGTGCCCGGCGCGCGCTCGCCGCCGGGCGAGCGGACCGCGTCGACCACGATCGCGACGTCGACCCCGTCGAGCAGATCCAGCACGCGCGAGGCCGGACCGGCCTCGACGACCTCCACGCCCTCGGGGACCCGATCGCGGAGCGCCGCGGCCACCAGCAGCCCGGCCGCGTCGTCGCCCGCGTGGGGATTGCCGCACCCGATCACCCGCGCGCGACGCACCGCGTCACCTCCGTTCGATGTCGAGCCGCAGGAAGTGCGTCGCGCACGAGATGCAGGGGTCATAGGTGCGCACCAGGGTCTCCGCGTACCGCGCCACCTCCGGGTCGGGGCGGTCGAGCACGCTCGGCAGCAGATCCCAGAGATCCTTCTCGATGTGCCGGAGGTTCTGCGCGGTCGGCGGCACGATCTTCGCCTCGACGATCGTGCCGTCGGCGTCGACGTCGTAACGGTGGTACAGGGTGCCGCGCGGGGCTTCGGTCGCCCACGTGGCGCGGCCGGCGCGCGGCGTCGCGGGGGCCAGGGGCGGGTCGGGCGGCTCATAGGCCCGGATCAGCTCGATCGACTCGGCCACCGCGAGCGCGGTCTCCACCACGCGCGCGGCCATCCCCGCGTACGGGTCGGCCGTCGGCAGGACCAGACCGGCGCGCGTCATCACGTCGCGCGCGAACGGCGGCAGCAGCGCCGCGTTCAGCGACACCCGCGCGAGCGGCCCGAGGAAGTACGGCTCCTTCGTGTCGGCGAACACCGAGTGCAGCGCGTTGGAGTGCGCGACGTGCACCTCCTCGGTCACGAGCTCGTGGTCCGCGAAGGCCCAGCGCCGCCCGCCGGTCGAGGCCATCGAGCCGCGGTTGATCCCGTACTCGTCGGGATCGACGATCCCGACCATCTCCGTGTCCCGCGGCAAGGCCGGCATCTCGAGCGAGGCGACCAGTCCGGCGACCTCGAGCAGGTCGACCGCCGCGTCCTCGAGGCGCGGCAGGTAGGCGCGGAGGTCGCGCGCCGAGGCGGCCTTGGAGAAGCCGCCGACGCGAGGGCTGACCGGGTGGATCTCCCGGCCGCCGATCGCCGCCATCAGGTCGTTGCCCAGGCGCTTGAGACGCAGCCCGCGCTCGACCGCGTCCTTGAAGCCGGCCTTGGCGAGCGCGATCGCGTCGTCGAAGCCCAGGTAGTCCGGGAGCGCGAGCAGGTGGACGTGGAGCATGTGGCTCTCGATCCATTCCGCGAGGTACAGGAGGCGCCGGAGCTCACGCGTGCCCTGCGGCACCTGCACCTCGAACAGCTCCTCGAGCCCGTGGATCGCGCTCATCTGGTAGGCCACCGGGCAGATCCCGCAGATCCGCGGCACGATGTCGGGGACCTCGCTGAAGTGGCGCCCGCGAAGGAACGACTCGAAGAAGCGCGGCGGCTCGTAGATCTCGAGCTCCAGGCGCGTGATCTCGTCGTCCTGCACCCGCAGGTGCAGCGCGCCCTCGCCCTCGACCCTGGCCACGACCGGCACGTCGACGGACCGGTGCGTCATCGCGCCCCCGCCTCCTCCTCCACCTCGTCCGCCGCCTCGCGGAAGGCCGGCGCGTAGCCGGTGATGAACCGGAACGAGTCGGCGACGCGCCTGGGCGACATCCCGAGCGCGAGGAACGTCCGCGCGAGCGCGTCGGTGTTCGGCGGCTGCGACGGCCCGAAGCAGCCGTAGCATCCCCGGTTCATCCCCGGGCACAGGGCGCCGCACCCGGTGCGCGTGACGGGCCCCAGGCACGGCTCGCCGTGTGCGACGATCACGCAGACGTAGCCGCGGCGCTTGCACTCGACGCACACGGGCGTCGTCGGCGGCTGCGGCACCGACCCGTGCAGCAGCCAGGCGAGCGACGCGAGCAGCTCCCCTCGGTCGATCGGGCAGCCCGTCAGTTCGAGGTCGACCTTCACGTGCTCGGCGATCGGGGTCGAGTTGGCGAGGGTCTTCACGAACGCGGGCGTGGGGTAGACGTAGCGGACGTGCTCGTCGAGGTCCCCGCCGTTGCGCAGCGCCTGGATCCCGCCGGCGGTCGCGCACGCGCCGATCGTGAGCAGGAACCGCGAGGCCTCACGGATCTCGCGGATCTGCTCCAGCTGCTCGGGGGT
This sequence comes from Planctomycetaceae bacterium, assembly GCA_050257835.1. Lineage (GTDB taxonomy): Bacteria > Actinomycetota > UBA4738 > UBA4738 > HRBIN12 > AC-51. The sequence continues at coordinate 4,722 of JBLMXP010000028.1, forward strand.
CGACACGCTTCCCTCGACGAGCGTCACGTCGTAGGGGCCAGGCTCGATGTGCGAAGACGCCTCGGCGAAGTTCACGATGTCGACCGCGCCGGCCAGCTCGAGCAGCGCCTCCTCCGCGTCGAGCAGCTGCAGCTGGCAGCCGTCGCACGACGCCATCTTGAAGACCGCGACGCGCGGGGTCATAGCTCGTCCACCCCCATCAGCTCGGCGATCCGGTCGTAGCGGAACACCGGCCCGTCGGCGCACACGAAGTACGGGCCGAGCTGGCAGTGGCCGCAGAGCTTCACGCCGCACTGCATGTTCCGCTCCATCGACAGCCAGATCCGCGTCGAGGGGATCCCCAGCCCGAGCAGGTCGCGGATCGCGAAGCGCATCATGATCTCGGGGCCGCATGTGAACACCGTCGTGACGCGCGGGTCGAGGTGCGCCTCGGGGAACAGCGTCGTGACGACGCCTTCGTGGTAGGGCCAGGACTCGTCGGCCACGTCCACCGTGAGCAGCAGCTCGATCCCCTGGTTGCGGAGCCACTGGCCCCACATGTCCATCTCGTAGGGGTAGAGCAGGTGCTCGGGTGCCCGCGCGCCGGCCAGGATGATCAGCCGCCGGAACGACCCCCGATGACGGATCGCGGTGTAGATCGCCGGGCGGACCGGCGCCATCCCCAGACCGCCGGCGACGATCACGAGGTCGCCGCCGCGCGCCTCCGAGAGCGGCCACGGCTTCCCGAAGGGTCCGCGGAGCATCACCTGGTCGCCGGCGCGGAGCGTCTTGAAGACGTTCGTCACGCGACCGCACCAGCGGATCGTGTGGCCGAGCAGGCGGGGCCGCGCGGGGTCGGAGGAGATCGAGATCGGGATCTCGCCGATCCCCGGGACGCCGATCATGTTGATCTGGCCCGGCAGGAACGAGTACGCGCGCCGCGCGGTCGCGTCGTCGATCGCGACCCAGTACGTCGCGGTCTCGTACGCGTCGACGAACACCCGGCGGATCGTGGCGGTCTGCGGGACCGCGCCCGCGGGGACCTCGGCCTCGCGCACGGCGATCGCGCTCACGACGCCACCTCCGTCCTGCCGTCGGTGGCGCTGATCGCCTCGATCTCCTCGGTCACGTCGATCCCGACCGGACACCACGTGATGCAGCGCCCACAGCCGACGCATCCGCTCGTGCCGAACTGGTCGACCCATGACGAGAACTTGTGGGTGAGCCACTGACGGTAGCGCGAGCGCGCCGAGGAGCGCACGTTGCCCGACGCCATGTGCGAGAACGTCTCGCTGAAGCAGCTCGCCCACTCGCGCTCGCGCGACCAGCGCGTGCCGTCGAGCGAGACGGCGTCGACGAGATCGTGGCAGAAGCACGTCGGGCAGACCATCGTGCAGCTCGTGCAGGTGAGGCACCGTTCGGCGACCTCGTCCCAGCGCGGATGCTCGCGGTTGCGCTGCAGGAGCGCCGGCACGTCCGCCGCGTCGTCCAGGTGCGTGCGGATCCGCTCGATCGCGTGTTCGGTCACCGCGTAGGATTCGGCGATCCGCGCCCCGACGGCCTTCGTCGCGCGCAGCGCGTCGAGCAGCTCGGCGCCCGCGGGCGTGCCGATGTCGACGGTGAAGCCGCCGTCGGCGAGCTCGGTCAGCGCCAGGTCGAAGCCCGACGAGCAGCGCGGGCCCGTCGCCATCGACGAGCAGAAGCACGTCGCCCCCGGCTCCTCGCAGTTCACCCCGATGAACAGCGAGCGCTCCCGGCGCTCGCGATAGGCGGGGTCGGCCATGAGGAACACCCGGTCCTGGATCTCGATCGCGTGCAGGTCGCACGACCGCAGCCCGACGAACGCGTAGCGGACGTCCGCCAACGGCGCCGGGTGGACCGAGGCGCGGCCGTGTTCGTCCCTCGTGCCCGAGCGGATCGTCTCGCGCGGCGGGAACAGGAAGCGCTTGCCAGCGTCGGGACCGTGCGCCCAGGCGAACAGGCGGTCCTCGCCGGTCTCCTCGAGCCGGTACGAGCCGGGGCCGTGGACCTCGCGCACGCCGCGCGGCAGGTCCTCCACCCCCTCGATCCGGTCGAGCACGATCGCGCCGTCGCGGACCGTCGGACCGATCACGTCGTAGCCGCGTTCCGCCAGCATGGCGAGCATCCGCTCGAAACCGTCGCGATCGAGGAATCGCATCAGGGGCTCCTCCCTCGAGGCTGTCGTCATCGTGCGCAGACGCGCGCACGCCCGTGGCGGGCGAACGTCCGGGCGACCTCGGGACGTATGGGCCGGACGCCCCTGGCCTGCGGGTTCGATAGGCTGCGGCCCATGCCGGGGGCGCTCCTCACGGACCTGTACGAGCTGAACATGGCCGCGAGCTACCTGCGCCGGGGCATGAGCGCGCCCGCGACCTTCAGCCTGTACGTGCGGCGCCTCCCCTCCTCGCGGGGCTTCCTCGTGGCGGCGGGGCTCGAGCGATGCCTCGACTTCCTCTCCTCGTTCGGGTTCGACGCCGAGGAGCTGGGCTACCTCGGGGCGATCGGGTTCGACGAGCGCGCGCTGCAGGACTTCGCGAACCTGCGCTTCGACGGCGACGTCCGCGCGGTGCCCGAGGGGCGGATCGTCCACGCGGAGGAACCGATCCTGGAGGTGACGGCGCCGATCGCGGTCGCGCAGCTCGTCGAGACGTACCTGCTGAACCAGATCACGCTGCACTCGACGATCGCGTCCAAAGCCGCCCGGTACGTGGTGGCCGCGGACGGGCGCGACCTGGTCGACTTCGCCTTCCGGCGCACGCACGGGCTCGACGCCGCGCTCGCGGTGGCGCGCTCGAGCGCCATCGTCGGGTTCGTGTCGACCTCGGACGTGGAGGCGGCGCGTAGGCTCGGGCTGAAGGTCGCCGGGACGATGGCGCACTCCTTCGTCGAGGCGTTCCCCACCGAGGACGAGGCCTTCCGCGCGTTCGCCGAGGACCACCCGCACCGCCCGACGTTCCTCGTGGACACCTACGACACCCTGAACGGCGTCCGTCACGCGATCGACGTGATCAAGGACCTCGACCTGCAGGGTCGGATCGGCGTGCGCCTGGACAGCGGCGACCTCGACCATCTCGCGCGCGAGGCGCGCCGCCTTCTGGACGACGCCGGGCTGCCGCACGCGCGGATCTTCGCGAGCGGCGGCCTCGACGAGCACGAAGTGGCGGAGCTCGTGAAGGCCGGGGCCCCCGTGAACGCGTTCGGGATCGGCACGCAGATGGGCACGTCGGCCGACGCGCCCTACCTCGACACCGTCTACAAGCTCGTGGAGTACGACGGTCGACCCGTGATGAAGCTCTCCGCCGACAAGACCAGCCCCCCGGGGCGCAAGCAGATCTGGCGAGGACCCGGCGAGGAGGGCGACGTCCTCGGCCTCGCCGACGAGGCGGGCCCCGCCGGGTGGGAGCCGATCCTCGAGCCCGCGATGGCGGGGGGCTCGCGGACCCGTCCGGACCCGAGCCTGGACGAGATGCGCGCGCGGTTCGCCGCCGACCTCGCGGCCACCCCGACGAAGGCCAAACGCCTCTTCCGCGCCGAGCACGTCCGGGTGCAGCATTCGGAGGCGCTGATGGCGCTGACGCACGAGACCCGCGAGGACGCGCTGCTGCGCGCGGGGTTGGCGGAGTCACGCGGGAGCGACTGAGATGCAGGCACCCGAGCCGGCCGCACGCCGGACGCGCCGCTGGCCGCGGCGGCTGCTCGTGACGGTCCTCGCGCTGCTGGCCGTCTTCTACCTCGGCGGCGGCTGGTACTTCTCCAACGTGATCCGCGACCGCGCGCTGTCCGGCGCCGAGCGCCGCGCCTCGCTCGCGTTCACTCCCGATCTGACCGTGGAGGCCGCGACCGGTGACGCCGTGGTGCTCCGCCCGATCGGCGACGGCCCGACCGGGCTCGCGCTCGACGGCACGTTCGGCCTGCGCTGGGACGGCGGGTACGGCCAGGTCGGCGCGATCGGGTCGCGCAGCGGCGAGGACGTGTCTCGAACGTTCACACTGCTCGAGGGCGACCCGCCGGCGACCGGCGCGGAGGCTCAGCTCGACCCGCGCGCCTTCCCCGACCCGACGGCCGCCGGCGTGCAGGTGCGGGACGTGACGATCGCGGGCCCGCTCGGCGAGTACCCGGCCTGGTACGTCGCGCCGAGCCGCCCGCCCCAGCCCACCTGGGTGGTGGTCGTGCACGGCAACTCGATGTCGCGCCTGGACAACCTGCGCATGCTCCCGTCGCTCCGCGACGCGGGCTACCCGACGCTCTCGATCACGTATCGCAACGACGCGGGAGCCCCCGAAGACCCGAGCGGGTACCTGCGCTACGGGCTCACCGAGTGGGCCGACCTCGAGGCCGCCGTGCGCTAC
>JBLMXP010000029.1:0-5145 GCA_050257835.1 Planctomycetaceae bacterium
CGTCTCGGGCACCGGGACCGTCAGGGGTTCGACCTCGCGCACACGCTTGGGCTCACCGATCTCCATGGAGCGTTCCTCCTTCGTCCTTCGGGGTCGTGAACGGGTCCGGGGAGGTGGCCCAGGGGCGGACGTGCGGACCGGAGAACGCGGTCCAGCACACGGAGAAGTCGTCCCCTTTCGAATAGGCGTCCCACATCGACGCGCAGTCGTGCCGCGCGCCCTTGGGGGGCGTCTGCTCCGCGAACCCCAGGAGGGAGCCCTCGATGCCGAGGCACCCCTTCGACGGGAGGAGCCGGATCGCTCGCCCGTCTTGCACCCCGCACACGATCGCGAACCTGGGGATCGGCTGCGGGAGCACCCGATGGTGCGGTGGGTAGCGTCGCGCTGCGTCCCGCGGAGGCGCGTCGAGGAGCCTGGGATGTGGCGTCGCGGCCGCGGACACCGCCGCGCTCGGGCGCGCGTCCGCCGTGAACGCGTGGACCACCCCTCCGATCACGGCTCCGCCGATCGCGAGCGCCCACGCGAGCAGCGTCAGCGTCATCACCGCGCCGATCGCGAACCGGAGCACGGCGAAGATCGCGATCGCGACCAGCTCGAGCGGGTTGCGTGACCGGGCCGTTCGCCGGGCACCGGTCGCCGGTGAGGCGATCCTCGGCCTGCGCATCGCACGGGCGACGCGGTCGATCGGCAGCAGGTCCACCGCGTAGGTCGACAGCAGCTCCGCCTGCAGGTCCTCGGCGCTCTTCGTCCCCGGTCCCGCGGGGCGGTGCCGCCGGCATCCCACGATGACGGGGCCGCCGCGGTCGGCCGCGGCCGCCGCCTCGACGGCGCCGGCGCCCGAGGACAGGCACGGCCCGCACACCAGGCGGAGACGGGCGGGGTAGGCGACGGAGGACCGGGCGCCGCGCCGATGCTCCACCACGGTGCCCCACATCGCGACGGCGCCGACAACCGTCGTGGACGGCTGGAGGATGCCGATCGCGCCGAGGTCCTCGGGCGAGCCGGCGGCGTAGATCCCGCAGACGCAGCCCAGGGCGGGTGAGGTGTGGCCGCGCTGGCACGCGGCGCGCATCGGCTCCTGCGCGGGCCACGGATCGTCGCGCGTCACCGAGACGAGGGTGAGCCGCCCGGCCCGCCGTTCCAGCCGCCACACACGCCAGCCGAGCACGGGCTCGACCGACAGGTCCGGGTCGCATGGCAGCTCTGGGGTCGCCAACGGACGGTCTCCTAGGTCTGGGATGGGTTGCGGCCACCGCTCAGGGGAAGCGGATCAGGGCGGCGCCGTAGCGGTCGGGCGCGAGCGTGGTCCCCGCCAGGTCGAAGTAGTCCTGCCAGAAGCGCTCGATCGCGACGATCCGATCGGCGGTGAGCTCCGAGCCGGAGCCGACGCCGGCGCCGACCACGGTCACCGTGACGCCCGACAGGTCGGGCACCGCGCCCGCGGCCCGCAGGGCATCGAGCGCAGCTGGGCCGCGACCGGGGTCGCTCGCGTGCACGACGCTCAGCTCGGCGGAGCGCTCGACCATGTCGGAGAACACCACGAGCGAGCGCGCGCCCGCGTCGGGATACGCGTCGAAGACCCGCTCGGCCAGGCGGAGCCCGTCGTGGATGTCGGTGCCGGGCGGTCCGAGCGGACCGTCCAGGATCGCGCGCGCCTGCGCCAACACCCGCCGGCGCAGGTCCTGCGTCCTCGCGTCGCAGACGAGGCGGTTGTCGCCGAACGGGCTGCAGCCGGCGAACGTCGCGTCGATCGGGTAGGTCGAGTGCGCGAGCGGGTTGTCGTCGATCACGTCGCCGACGATCGTCCCGTGCTCCCGCGCCACCGCGTCGAGCACGCGCACGAACGCGTCCTCGTAGGAGGCGCGGGCGGTCCGCGTGCTCCGCGACACGTCGAACAGCACGACCGCGAGCGGCGACGCCTCGTGCGCGCCGACGTGGATCGCGGCGCAGCCCGTGAGCGCGAGGCATGCGGCCAGGGCCGGGCCCAGGGCCCGCCTCATCGCGACACCGCCGGGCGATCGGCGAGCGCCGCAGCGCTCGCGCCGGACGCATGTCCGTTCGGCGAGGCGGCGGCGGGCTCCTCGTCGGCCAGGATCGCGGGGACCGCGATCGGCGGCAACTCGCGCAGGACCGCCGGGAGCTCGGGGTTCCCGCGCGCCCGCAGGTTCGCCGTGCAGTACACGGCCATCAGCTGGCGGTGATAGGCCACCAGCTCATGGGCCCGGCTGCGCGCGATCCGCAGCGCCTCGTCGGTCGTCACGCCCGTCTGCGAGACCTCCAGGTCGATCCGACGCTCGCGACGGATCGCCTCGGTCAGCCGCCGCTGCGCTCTCGTGAGCTCCTCGCCCGAGGCCTCGGCGGCCTCGGCGGCCTCGCGCATCCCCGGCGTTCGCGGCGCGTGCGCGAGGTAGGAGAGCATCGTGGCGCCGGTGTAGACGAGCAGGTTGATCGTGAGGAACGCCAGGCTCCCCACGACCGGCCCCAGGACGTCCAGGCCGGTGAGGGCGGCCTCCATCGACAGGTAGCGCGCCCGGATCACCGCGATCGCCACGATCGCGAGGACGGGCAGCACGACCAGGACGGCGACCCAGCGACGCTCGGCCATCGTCGGGTGCTCGATCCTCAGGAAGGTGCCGAGGCCGTGGGCGCACAGCACGAGCGTGACGGCGAGGCTCGCCGTCATCACCCACGTGAGGACCTCCGCCTCGCCGAACAGCCGGAACGCGATCGCGTTCAGTGGGAACTCCGCGACGAGGATCGCGACGATCGCGACCACGTAGACCCGCGGGCCGACCCGCACGCCCGAGCCCCCGGAGGGTCGCTGGGCTGCGAAGGCGTCTCGCCGCTGGACGTCGGTGGCGTGGCGACGCTCGATCGCGGCGACGGCGGACGCCTGTTCCTGTGCCTCGCGTCGCGCGGCGGCGACCCCGCGATCGGAACCCGCGCCGCGCTCCCGCAGCCGCGCGTCGTCGTTCGTCCATCCGCTGGCGAGCGCGGCGAGCGCCTCGTCGGCGCGGTGGCGGAGCTGCAGCAGCGCCGGCGGGTACGCGACCTCGTCGCCGGTGGGGATCCCGAGCAACCCGTCGCGGCGGCCGTCGCGGCGCGCGCGGTGGCGGTCGCGGAGACGCCGCAGCGGTCCCACAGAGGGCGTCATCGCCCACCTCCTTCGCCGAGGAGCGCCCTCCGCCAGGGGCAGCGGAGGAGGGGGAGCGCCCTCGATGTGCCGAAGGTAACCGGGGCCGCCGACACGAACGGACGTTCGAGACGAACCGGATCGGGTCGCCGCCCGTAGTACCGGGGTCTCGACGCGACCGGGCTCGAGGGAGGGGTCCGGCGGTGGTCGGCAGCCGAAGGAGGTCCGTCGTGAGACGACTCGTCACGTCGCTCGTGGTGCCCGCAGTGCTGTTCCTGTTCGCCGCGCCCGCGGGGGCGCAGACCCGTGCGGCCATGGGTCCGAACGCCTACGAGGTCACGAACCTGGTGTCCGACCAGATGGGCGTCGCGGCCCATCAGGACCCGAACCTCGTGAACGCGTGGGGTCTGGTCGCCGGCCCGACGACCCCGTGGTGGGTCGCCGACAACGGGACCGACCTGTCGACCCTGTACGACGGAACGGGCGCGGCGATCCCCCTCGTCGTGAAGGTGGCCGGGGCGCCGACCGGCGCCGTCTTCAACGGGAGCACGGGGTTCGTCGTGCGCCATCGCGACGCGTCGGGACCCTCGCTGTTCCTGTTCGCCACCGAGGGCGGCACGATCCGCGGATGGAACCCGGCCGTGCCGAACCTGGGCCCGACCACGAAGTCGACCAAGACCTTCACGCTGGTGGACCGCTCCGGCGCCGGCGCGATCTACACGGGTCTCGCGATCGCGACGACCGTGGCAGGGCCGCGCCTGTACGCCACCGACTTCCACAACGGCCGCGTCGACGTCTTCGACGGGTCGCTGCGTCGGATCGTGCGCACCGGGGCGTTCGTGGACCCGAACCTGCCGAACGGGTTCGCCCCGTTCGGGATCCAGGCGATCGGCTCGAGCATCTACGTCACCTACGCGAAGCAGGACGCCGCGGCTGAGGACGACATCGCGGGCGCTGGCCTGGGGTTCGTGGACCGCTACAACAAGTGGGGCCGGTTCCTGGGCCGCGTCGCCGGCCGAGGCGTGCTCGACGCGCCGTGGGGACTGGCGTGGGCGCCGCAGGGCTTCGGGCGCTTCGGAGGGGACCTGCTCGTCGGCAACTTCGGCGACGGGCGGATCACGGCGTTCGGGATGGACGCGGACGGGTCCTTCACCCGCGAGGGCCAGCTGCGTATGCCGAACGGGGACCCCGTGTGGATCGACGGGCTGTGGGCGCTGCAGTTCGGCAACGGGGGTCCCGCGGGCCCGACAGACTCGCTATCGTTCACGGCGGGTCCGGACGGGGAGAGCCATGGGTTGTTCGGCACGATCACCGCAGCCGGTTGATCGTCAGACGCCGGGGCTCCACGAGCCGCGAGGGGAGTGAAGGAAGATCATGAGCAGGTCACGATGGGTCGTGGCTGCCTCGCTGGTGCTCACGGTGGCGGCGCTCACGGCGTGCAGCAGCTCGAGCAGCTCGAGCAGCACGAGCAGCACGCAGACGAGCGCCGCGGTCGGTTCCAGCTCGAGCGCGGCCGCGAGCGGCACGTCGATCACGATCTCGAACTTCGCGTTCCAGCCGAACGCGCTGACGCTGCCGCCGGGGAAGGTGACGCTGAGCGTCACGAACGACGACTCGACGCTGCACAGCTTCACGCTGGACGACGGGAGCGTCAGCAAGGACATCCCGCCGGGCACGACGCAGCAGGTGACGATCACGGTGCCGGCCTCGGGGACCCTCGGCTGGCACTGCCGGATCCACTCGTCGATGACGGGGACGATCACGTCCAGCGGGTAGGCGACGCCGGTCGTCGCGGTCGGCCAAGATAGGTGGGTGAGCGAGCGGTTCGATCTCGTCGTGATCGGCGCCGGCGCGGCCGGGGAGAAGGGCGCCGCACAGGCCGCCTACTTCGGCAAACGCGTGGCGGTGGTCGAGCGAGAGGCCGAGCCGGGCGGCGCGACCGTGCACACCGGCACCCTGCCGTCGAAGACCCTGCGGGAGGCGGCGCTGTTCCTGTCGGGCTACCGGCAGCG
>JBLMXP010000030.1:0-3348 GCA_050257835.1 Planctomycetaceae bacterium
CCCTGGGAGCGTCGCCACGTTCGCGACCTGCAGGATCGCCCGGTCGTCGACCGCGCGCGCGATCAGCGCCTCGGTGCCGAACACGACGCCGGGCACGCACATCCCCTCGACCGTGCCGACCGGCACCCGCCACGAGAACGCGTCGATCCGTTCGGGCTGCATCGCTCACACATCCAGGTAGATCTGCGCCTCGGCCGTACCGTCGGGCCCCTCGGCGATCGAGAGCTGGTGATAGGTGGCGGCCTTCACGAGCAAGCCCTCCAAGGGGACGGCCATCGGCGCGAGCCGGACGACGGCGTCGCACGACGTCGCGGACAGGCGCGGAACCACGAGCGACGCGAGCCCTTCGCCGTCGTGCGTCTCGAATACGAAGACCAGCTCGTCGAGGAACCTCACGAGCAGCGCTTCGCGGTCGTGCGCCTCGACGTGGATCGCGACGGCACGGCCGGGGGGAGGCGCCGTCGCCCCGATCAGCGTGGCGAGGCCGCGCCCCGCCTGCTCGAACGCCGCGCGGACCGACGGGCCCCACGCGCGGATCCCGACGTCCGCCGTGTGCTCGAGGAACGCGAACCCGGAGCCCGGCTCGTCCATCGACGGCCTCCCCTCACCTGCGAGCCTACGGCGGCCGGCGAAGGGACGACCTTCGGCGCACCGTCCCGTCGGAGCAGGGCCGACCGGCGACGGCGCGGGCCGCGCGCGGTCCGACGATGGCTTCTGGCGGGGTGCGAGATGACGGCGCAGATCCGTGCGGCCCTGACATGGGCGATCGTGTTCGCGACGGTCGCCTGCACGGCAGGCCCGCCGGCCCCGACACCGCCGGTCCCGCCCCCGCCCGCATCAGCGACGGCCTCCACGCCACCTCCGCCGACGTCCGAGCCACCCGTGAGCACGACGGCGCCTCCGACATCGGCTCCCTCGTCGCTCCCGCCGTCGCTCGCCGGCGCGTGCTGGTCGCGATCCCCCACCGATCGCGAGGTGGTCGCGCTGACGTTCGACGCCGGCGGCAACGACGCGGGGGTCGCCCCGATCCTCGCGACCCTGCGCCGCGAGCGCGTGCCGGCGACCTTCTTCATGACCGGGCGGTGGGCCGAGGTGTACCCGGAACGAGCGGTCGCGATCGCCTCGGGGTTCCCCGTCGGGAACCACACCCAGACGCACGCCGACCTGACGACGTTGTCGCGAGCGGCGGTGACGGCCGAGGTGGTCGCCGCCCAGCGTTCGCTGCGCCGGATCACCGGGCGCGACCCGCGGCCGCTCTTCCGCTTCCCCTACGGAGCGAGCAACGCGCAGGCCATCGACACGATCCACGCGCTCGGCTACGGCTGCATCGGCTGGACGGTCGGCTCGCTCGGGTGGAGGGGCACATCCTCCGGCGTGACCGTCGACGCGATCGTCCGCGCCGTGCACGACGGTCTGGCGCCGGGCGCGATCGTGCTGATGCACGTGGGAGCGAACCCGGACGACGGCTCGACGCTCGATGCCGACGCCCTGCCCCTCGTGATCCGCACGATCCGCGCGCACGGGTACGGCTTCGTCACGCTGCCCGAGATGCTGTGAGGGTCATCCCCGAGGGGTCGCGTCCTGCCCGGAGCGCAGCCCCGACTTCCGCCAGGGGACGACCCCGTCGATCTCGATCTCGAGGGAGAAGCTGAGCAGCGTGCGGACCAGCACGATGATCCCGAGCGCCAGCGCGCTGCCGAGCGTCGGGTCGACCGCGATCGTTCGGATGATGTCGGCCACGACGAGGATCTCGAGCCCGAGCAGGATCGCCTTCCCGAGGTCGGAGCGTAGCCGCGAGTACACGTGCTCCCCCCGCAGCCGTCGCAGGCCATCGGCCCCGAACGCCCCGATCGCGCCGATCACGAGGATCCCGACGCCGAGGATCTCGAACCCCTGCGAGATCGTGTCCATGACATGCCTGAAGTCCACGGGCCGAGCCTACGCCGCCCCCGCCGGGAACACGGGAGCCGCTGCGCGCGTTCACAGGCTGACACCCAGGAGAGGACCCGATGGACGACGACGCCCTCGCACCGATGCCCGCCCTATACCTCGGCCACGGCGCGCCTCCGCTCGTCGACGACGAGACGTGGACCTCCCAGCTCGCCCGGTGGGCGTCCGAGCTCCCCAAGCCGAAAGAGATCCTGATGGTCTCGGCGCACTGGGAATCGGCGCCGCTGACGCTCGGCGCCACCGCCGACGCGGTCCCGCTCACGTACGACTTCTACGGTTTCCCCGAGCGCTATTACCGGATGACCTACCCCTCGCCGGGCGCGCCCGACCTCGCACGCCGCGTCGCCGCGCTGATGCCCGACACCGAGCCCGTGCACGAGCAGCCCGACCGCGGCCTCGACCACGGCGCCTACGTCCCGCTGCTGGTGATGTACCCCAAGGCCGACATCCCGGTGCTCCAGATGTCGATGCCGACCCTGGACCCACAGCGTCTCTTCGAGCTCGGGCAGCGCCTGCGCCCGCTCCGCGACGAAGGCGTCCTGATCGTCGGCTCAGGGTTCCTCACGCACGGCCTGCCGTTCCTGCGCGACTGGAGCCCGAACGCGACCCCGCCCGGCTGGTCGAAGGACTTCGACGACTGGGCGCGCGAGGCCCTCGACCGCGGCGACGTCGACGAACTGATGGCCTTCCGCCAGAAGGCGCCGGGGATGCCCTACGCGCACCCCACCGTCGAGCACTTCGCGCCGCTGTTCGTCACGCTGGGCGCCGCGACCGACCCCGAGGACGGCCCCGACACCGAGATCGACGGCTTCTTCCTCGGCCTCGCGAAGCGCTCGATCCAGGTGGCCTGAACCGAGGAGGGGCAGCACCGGGCGTCGGCCTTCGGTTGGACCGGCTCGCGCGCGGGTATACGCGAACGGATGGACGAGATCGTGCTCGGCCCGTTCCGCGACGCGCTGCGCACCGCCGTCGCGAGCGAGACCAGGGCCTACGGGTTCACGCTCCTGGTGTGGAGCACGGGCGCGCTGTCGGTGGCCCAGGAGGGTCTGCCGACGGTCGCGCAGGTGTTCGCCTTCCTGCTCGGCGCGCTCCTGGCGATGGCGCTCGTCGTGCTCGTCGCCTTCGGCGGACCGATGCGCCGATGGACGACCTCGCGAGAGCCCCACTACGCGTTCGGCGCGATCCACATCGGTTCGGTCGCCGTGGGCACGACGTGCGGATGGATCGTGTGCCTCGCGCTCAGCGCGAGGATGGCGTTCGCGGGCGCTGCGTTCACGGCGGTCCTCGTCTACCAGCTCCTCCTCGGGCTGGAGGTCGCCGTCTCCTCCGCGAGAGGTCGGCGGGCCGCTACGCCTTGATCCGTTCGCGGTCGGGGTCGTACATCGGGCGGAGCGAGGC
>JBLMXP010000031.1:0-34826 GCA_050257835.1 Planctomycetaceae bacterium
GAGCGCGTTCACGATCGCCCCGCCGGTGCCCAGCGGTTCCGTCTCCGTGACCCAGGTGATCTTCGGCTCACCGCCGCGCGCCTCGATGAAGGGGTGGAACGCCTCCTCCAGGTAGGGCGACGACATCACGACCTCGTGGACCCCGTGGCGGGCGAGATGGTCGAGGGTGTGATCGAGGATCGGCCGGTCGACGAGCGGTAGGAGTTCCTTCTTGACCGTCTCGGTCAGGGGACGCAGCCGCGTCCCGAAACCGCCCACGAGCACCACTGCCTTCATCGCGACGCCAACCTCCCTCGGAGCCAGGCGAGCTCGGCGCGCAGCCGCAGGGCCGCCCACGCCAGCGGCAAGGTCGGACGCCGCCAGCCGCGCGCGCGATGCTTCGCGTAGTAACGGTACAGACTCGCCGAGTGCATCACGACGAGGGCGTGCGGGCGCCGGTCGCCGCCGGTGGAGACGCCCACCTCGTGGATCACCTCGATCGCGGGGGTGAACAGCACCGTCCAACCGGCGTCGCGCAGGCGCGTCGCGACGTCGAGCTCCTCCCCGTAGAGGGGGAAGCCCTCGTCGAAGCCCCCGATCGCGTCGAACGCCTCGCGGGGCATCAGCATGCACGCGCCGCTCACCCAGTCGACCGTGCGCTCGGTCGTGCGGTCCCAGCCCTCGAGCTCGTAGCGCCGGGTCCACGGGTTGTCGCGCGTGAACACCGACGCGAACGCGTGCGCCACGGCGTGCAGGACGTTGGGGAAGGGGCGTCCGCTCGGGTAGACCGAGCCGTCGGAGTTGCGCAGCAGCGGCCCGACGATCCCTGCGCGAGGGTTCGCCCTCGCGATCGCCAGGTAGTCGGCCAGCGTGCCGCGCCACCACTCCGTGTCGGGGTTCAGGAAGAGCAGGTAGGGCGCCGAGGTCGCGCGGGCGCCCTGGTTCCAGGCGGGCGAGAGGAAGACGTTGCGAGGGTTCTCGATCAGGCGTGCCCACGGGTGGGCCGCGACCGCGCTCCGGGCCGAGCCGTCGGCCGACGCGTTGTCGACCACGACGACGTCGACGACGACGTCGCCACGATGCGCCCGAAGGGAGCCGAGGCAGCGAGCGAGCCACGCCCCCGCGTTGTAGTTGACGATGACGACGGCGAGGTCGGCGGGGGCGCCGTCGTTCATGCGTGCGGCGTCTGCGCCACCAGCACGATGCCGGTCACGATGCACGCGACGCCCAGCCACCGGAGCGCCGACACGTGCTCGTGGAGCACGAGGATCGAGAACACGAGGATCAACACGTAGCCCAGCGCCGCGAACGGGTACGCGTAGGACAGGGACACGCGCGAGAGCGCGAACAGCCACGTGACCGCGGAGAGCGCGAACAGCACGAGCCCGGCCCACACGACCCACGACGTGAGCAGCTCCTTCAGCGAGCCCGCCGACAGCTGGAGCGTCCCGCCGTGCGCGTCGGTCACCCGGTTCACGCCGACCTTCAGCGTGACCTGCGCCACGCCGGCGATCAGGACGGAGATCAGGATCAGGCCGATGATCATCGTGCGCTCGCTCCCCTTCGGTCGTTCCGGTTCGGTCTCGGGCGCGGCGCCCGCGCTCGCCAGGTCGCTCACAGGTCCTCGACCTCCGCCTGCACCGCGATGTAGGTCTGGTCGCGGCGGCCCTCGGTCTGCTGGACCTCGAACGAGTACCGCTGGTCCTGGACGTGGTAGATGCGCTGGTTGTCGCGGGAGTGCACCGCGACCGTCACCCAGTACTTGCCGCCCGTGAACGGCAGCGGCCCGACGTCGAAGCGGACCCGGCGCTTGCCGTCGACCCGGCCAAGGGACGCGCCCGAGCGCATCGTGTCGGCGCCGAACACGTAGTTGTTCGTGCCGTCGTGCAGGGCGAGCGAGACGACCGGATCCTCGACGGGCTCGTTCGACTGGAGGTCGACGAAGACCGTGAGCGTCTGGCCCGGGTGCAGCGGCTCCCGGACCTCCTGGCCGTCGAGCAGGAGCTGGGCGCCGATCACCTCGATCTCCTTCGTGCCCTCGTCGCCGCCGAACTCGAGGTCCTTCTTCAAGATCTTGAGGCGCATCTCGCGGACGACCTCGTCGGGAACGCCCATCGCGTGGATCACGCCGTGGTCGAGCATGACCGCCTGGTCGCAGAGCTGGCGGACCAGGTCGAGCGCATGCGAGACGAGGACGATCGTGCGGCCCTGCTTCTGGAAGTAGCGGATCCGCTCGAGGCACCGCGCCTGGAAGGCCTCGTCGCCCACCGCGAGCACTTCGTCGACGAGCAGGACGTCGGGGTCGACGTGGACGGCGCAGGCGAACCCCAGCCGCACCATCATCCCGTTCGAGTAGAACTTCACCGCGGTGCCCATGAAGTCCTGCAGCTCGGCGAACTCCACGATGTCGGTGTAGACCTTCTCGGTCTCCCTGCGGGACAGGCCGAGGAACGCGGAGTTGAGGTAGACGTTCTCCTCGCCGGTGAGCTCCGGGTGGAATCCCGCGCCGAGCTCGAGGAGCGCCGCCATCCGCCCGCGCTGGCGCACGAGCCCCTCGGTGGGGCGCAGGATGCCGGCGATCACCTTGAGCAGCGTGCTCTTGCCCGAGCCGTTGTGCCCGATCAGCGCGAGCGACTCGCCCGTCGGCACGTCGAACGCGACGTCACGGAGGGCCCAGAAGTCCTCCGCGCGGATCCGGCCCGCCAGCATGCGCTGCTTGAGCGACGTCGGCTTCTCCCGGTAGATCCGGAACCGCTTCGAGACGTCGCGGATCTCGATCGCCGCGTCTGGCATCTAGAGCTCCTCCGCGAAGTCGCCCGAGAGGTTGAAGAAGAGGCGCCACGCCAGGTACAGCAGGACGGTGCACGCCGCGATCACGACCACGAGCCACCCGCCGATGTCGGTCGTCGTCTGGGGCGACAGGACCTGGCCTCCGGTGGAGGTGAGCGAGTGGTACAGGGCATGCTGGAACCCGACCACGATCCACGCCATCGGGTTGAGGAGGTAGACCGCGAGGAACACCTTGTGGGTGAACGTATCCTGGAGCTGCTCGAAGACCGCGTAAGCGCCGTAGACGATCGGGGTGAGCCAGAACCACACGAGGAGCGCCAAGCCGATCAGGTGCTGCACGTCGCGGTAGCGGACGTTGAGGGCAGCCACGAGCAACGTGACCGCCGTCGTGAACAGCAGGAGCGCGACGAACGCGAGCGGGTAGAGCCAGATCGCGTTCAGCACGAACCCGTACCCGATCACGATGATGAACAGGAAGAAGACGGCGGACTGCAGCACGAAGTCGACGAGCGCGACGCCGACCTTCGCGAGGGGCAGGATCTCCCGCGGGAAGTAGACCTTCTTCACGAGGTTCGCGTTCTCGATCATGGAGACGGCCCCGGCGCCCAGCGACACGGAGAACACGTTCCACGCGAGGAGGCCGCTCAGCAGGAAGACGGGATAGTCCTCGATCCCCCCTTGCAGGACCTTCTGGACGAAGGTGAACACGGCCAGGAACACGACCGGGTTGAGCAGCGACCAGATCGCGCCGAGGACCGAGGCCGTGTACTTGACCTTCAGCTCTTTGCGGACGAGGTTCAGGAGGATCTCCCGGTACGCGTACAGCTCGCGGGTCCGCGCCACGACGTGGAGCTTGGGCGGCTCGGACGTGCGCTCGGTGTAGGACGTGACGGTGGCGATGACAGGGCTCCTTCCGCAGGGAGTCCCGCATGGGAAATCCCAGGTCAGCGAGTGTAACAACGCTCCCCGGCTCCCCCGGGGAGGCGGTCATGACGAAGTCTTGAAGTCCTCCAGCGCTCGCGCGTATCGCAGCCCGTAGCCGGCGTCGACGTACTCCTGGGTGACCCCGAGGTCGGCGAGCGAGCGCGCCCACCGGGCCAGGACGCTCGCGGTCGGGTCCTCCACGATCGCGATCGTGGCCTCGATCGCGTCGGCGTAGCCGTGCGCCGTCGCTTCGGAGGTCCGCAGGCCGTCCATGTACGCCTTCGCGGTCGCGCCCATCGCGCGGCGCAGGTCCGGGTCCTCGAGCAGGGTCCGCAGGCGCTCGGCCAGCTCGTCGGGATCGCCTGGGCCCGAGCCGACGTGCAGCGCGCTCCCGTCGGGGACGTCGAGGTAGGTGCCGGTGGCCGACAGGACGGTCGGCCGTCCGACCTGCATGGCGCGGGCGAGCGACCCGCTCACCTCCCCGCGGTGCGGGAACCGCAGGTCGACGACGACGTCGGCCGCGTGGATCCAGCCGAGGAAGTCCTGGTCGCTCACGTCCTGTTCCACATGGAGGCGCTCGCCGAGGCCGCTCGCGTGCACGAGCGGCCACACGTCGAAGGTCGGCACCTTGCGGCCGACGAGCGCGATGTGCGCGCTCGGGTCGAGCAGCGCGGCCGCCCGCAGGACGACGTCCAGGCGCTTGGCCTCGTTCATGTCGCCGACCGCCACCACGAGCGCGGCGGCTCCCTGCGCCTCGGTCTTCGCGCGGAGCGCGCGGCCCCGCGCCGCGCTCCCTTCGATCGCCTCGACCGACTCCACGGGCGGGTGCGGCACCACGTAGATCGGGGTCTTGCACCCGAACTCCTGCAGGTAGCGCCGGCAGAACTGCGAGTGCACGACGATCCCCCGCGAGCGGCGCGCGATCGCGGCGGCCCACGGCGTGCGCAGCGGCTCGTTCCGCCGGGCCTCGGAGGACCGGAGCTGGTCGCGCGCCTGCAGCGCCTCGCGCACGGCGACGTAGCCGAGCGGGTCGCTCACCGACTGGAGGCCGCGCACGAAGTCGTCGAGCGCGAGGTCGTGCAGGACGACGAGCCCCGGTGCCTGCCACGCCGTTCGATAGACCTGGAGGTGGAAGTCGACGTTGTTGCCGAGTTGGTAGACGCCGAGTCGGTACGCGGGGACGTACGCGCCACGGTGCTCGTCGACGGGCCAGATGACATCGACGGGAAGGTCGCGGGTGAAGCCGATCCTCGCGAGCCCGTCGAGCACCGCCTGGTCGTAGGTGGCGATCCCCGTGGCCGTCGGCGGGACCGGCCCGAGGAACGCCACCCGCTCGATCCGGCTCGGTTGCTGCAGCCGTTCGGCGAGCTTCGAGGATGACGCGCGCCCCCGCAGGCGCCGGAGCAGGCCGGCCATCAGTCCAGGAGCCGCGAGACGATCTCGGGCCACGACGGCACGACGTCGCGGATCAGCGCGTTGCCCGCCCTGCCCATCCGGCGGGCGGCGTCGCGGTCGAGGTAGAGCCGATCGAACGCCTCGGCGATCGCGCGGGGGTCGGGCTCGGCGACGAGGCCGTTCTCGCCGTCGGTGACGAACTCGAGCGGGCCGCCCGAGTCGGTGAGGGTGACCACAGGGCGTTCGGCCGCGTACCCCTCGAGCGTCACGTAGCCGTAGTCCTCGTCGAACGGCCCGTTGTAGACGACGCATGCGCCGAGGTACAGCTCGTGCAGGCGCTCGTCGGTGACACCGATCTCGATCCGCACCCGGTCCTGCAGGCCGAGGCGCTGGATCTGGTCGCGGAGCTGTCGCTCGTCGGGGCCGCGCCCGACCAGCACGAGCTTGATGTCGGTCTTGACGTGCGCCATCGCCTCGACCACGAGCGACTGGCGCTTCAGCACCTCGAGCCGGCTCGCGTAGAACACGTAGTCGCCGAGGTCTCCGGTCGTCATCCCCAGGAGCGCCTCGGTGGCCGGCGACGGGTGGTACAGGACCTCCGCCGGGATCCGCAGCGAGTTCCACAGGCGCTCCTTCACGTTGCGGGAGTTCGTGAAGATCCGCTTCGCCTCGCCGAGCGCCACCCGGTCGGCCTGCCAGATCAGGTCACGGACCTGCGGGCCTTCCTCCTGCTTGATCAGGTCGCCGTAGCGCGGGTGGTCCCACAGCTCGTACGCGGAGCGGTGTTGATGGATCAGCCACACCACCTTGCGCTCGTGCGGCGTGAGGTACGCGGGGAACTTGAGCGCGATCACGGCGTCGACCTTCAGGCCGTTGGACTCGCTGATGTCGAAGGACCGCCACACGGCCATCTGGTGGGTGAGCTCGGCCGCCGGGTACCACTTGCCGGCGATCTGGACGATCTCGGCCTCGTGCCCCGCCGCCACGAGCCCGCGGGTGAGCGCCTCGGTGTGGATCTCGGCGCCGCCGCGGACGAACGACGTCTGCGGGTGCAGGACGGCGATCCTCACGACCGCGTCTCTCCCCCACGCTCCCCGACCCGCTCGCGCAGCTCCTCCACCTCTTGCTCGAGCCGGATCAGGCGCTCCGACAACGCCACCGTCAGGTCGACGGCGTCGCCGAGGAGGCGGTCGTAGCGGCGGCTCGCGAAGCGCGAGGCGCCGAACAGCTTGTACTTGACCTTGCGCTTCCACAGGCTCTGCGCCGACAGGTGCGGCTCGCCGAGCGGGATGATCGCGCGCTCGTCGCTGCGCATCTTGGCGACGAACTCGAGCAGGTCCTCGCGGATCTGGCGGGTGCCCACCTCGTGGCGCGCGCCGACCTCTTGCGCCCAGTAGAGCTGGCGGCTGAGCGCGAGGAACGCCGCGTCCTGTGACACCTGGAGGCCCATCGGTGGCCCAGCGTAGCAGCGGCCCCGGCCCCGGGCGAGGCCACGGACCTCCGCTCAGTCCTCGGGGAACTTCGGGCCCGCGCAGTCGGTGCGCAGCGGCAACGGATCGGGGAGACGCGGCGTCTGTGAGAAGTCGAACGCGCTCGACAAGGGGGTCGCGCCCCGGTCGCGATGCGTGAGGTAACGGTCCAGCCGCCAGTTGTCCTCGATGAACCGGAGCACGCTCGAGAACTCGCCGCGCTCGTGACTCACCTTGCCGCGGATCGCGTAGGGGCTCAGCAGGATCATCGGCACCCGGAACCCGAAGCCCATCCGGTCGACGTCGGGCGGCGGGACGTGGTCGTAGAAGCCGCCGTAGTCGTCCCAGGTGAGGAAGATCGCGGTGTCCTTCCAGATCGGCGAGCGCATGATCGCGTCGATCACCTTGGTGGACCAGTTCTCACCGTGGCAGAACGAGAACTCCGGGTGCTCCGAGAGCTCGAAGCGCGGGGTGATCCAGGTGACGGGCGGGAGCGCGCCGTCGCGGATGTCGCGGAACACGGTGTCGACCGGGCGGATGTGGCGCGCCCACGCCTGCGGGCGCTCGCGGTACCGGCCGATCGCCGAGTACGCCGACCAGATGTACCCGCGCTGGCGCGGGGTGGCCGCGTAGTACGCCCACGGGATCCCCGCGCGGTTCAGCAGGTCGCCCTCGGTGAGGAAGTCGAAGCACGGCGCCACCTTCTCGACGTTGCCCTCCGAGTCGTAGACCTCCACCTTCTGCTGGGACGGCGCGTCGCACCCGAACGTGTTCGAGAAGAACCCGGTCCGGCGCGGGTTGTCGCGCGCGCCGCCCGACTGCGCGGCGATCGTGTAGAGGTGGTTCGGGAACGACGGCCCCCACGCCGAGGCGAAGAAGCGGTCGAACAGCACGTTGCGCGCGGCCCAGCGCCAGTAGTTCGGGAGCTGATCGCGGTGCAGCCGCGTGTAGGCCCAGTCGCCGTAGGTGCCCTGGTCGAACCCGTCCATCGCACCGCCGTTCCACGCCGCGATCGAGCAGCCGTAGCAGTGCGGGATGTCGCCGGGGACGCGCTGGTCGGTCCCGCGCCGCAGCGGCACCTCGACGCCCTCGCGCATCCCGGTCGTGGCCCCGTTCGCGCCGGGGAACGTCCCGAACAGGTTGTCGAAGGTGCGGTTCTCCTTGACGAGGAACACGACGTGCTTGATCGGCCATCGGGTGGGGAACGTGGCGGCGTCGACCGTCCCCGCCGCGGAGGGGGCGACCGTGGGCGTGGTGGAGATGTCCGGGGTGAACCGACCCGAGGGGCTCGACGCCGTGCCGCCCCCCGCCTCGCCGGTGCACGCGGACGCGCCGAGCGCGACCGCAGCGATCGCGAGGATCGCGGCGAACCTGTGCATCAGCCCTCCGGCGGCGGCGCATCCCAGATCGCCCCGGAGCAGTCGGTCCGCAAGGGCTGCGTCAGCGGGGCGCGGGGCGCCTGGGAGAAGTCGAAGGCGTTCATCAGGTCCGCGGCGTTCGCGTCGCGGTGGGTGAGGGGCGGCGTGAGGCTCCAGTTGTGCTCGATGAACGACAGCACGCTCGAGAACTCGTAGACGGTCGGATCGACGTAGCCCTGCTTCGCGTACGGGCTGATCAGCAGCGCCGGCACGCGGATCCCCAGGCCGAAGTCGTCGAGGCGGATCGGCGGGACGTGGTCGTAGAAGCCGCCCCAGTCGTCCCAGGTGAGGACGATCAGGGTGTGCTTCCATGCGGGGCTCTGCATGATCTGGTCGACCAGCGCGATCGTCCAGTTCTGGCCCCAGCAGAAGTTGTACTCGGGGTGCATCGACACGGGGAAGCGCGGCGTCACCCACGTGACCGGCGGGAGCCGGTCGGCCGCGACGTCGCGGAACACGTCATCGACCGGGCGGATGTGGGCCGCCCACTCCTGCGGGGAGTTGCGGTACCTGTCGATCGCGGCGTAGGCCGACCACATGTAGCCGAGCTCGGAGTTGGTGGCCGCGTAATAGGCCCACGGGATCTGCTTCGCGTTCAACAGGTCCCCTTCGGTCTTGAAGTCGAAGCACGGCGGCACCTTCACGAGCCACCCCTCCGGGTCCACCACC
The DNA here is from genome assembly GCA_050257835.1 of Planctomycetaceae bacterium. Lineage (GTDB taxonomy): Bacteria > Actinomycetota > UBA4738 > UBA4738 > HRBIN12 > AC-51. The sequence continues at coordinate 8,645 of JBLMXP010000031.1, forward strand.
TCGACGTAGCCGCCCTGGGCGATGTCGCAGCCCCAGGACTTCGCGAAGCCCGCCTCCTGCTGCACGCGCAGGCGCGGGTACGGCTGCCACGGGTTGTCGAGGGCGCCGCCGGCCGTGGCCGCGATCGCGTACATGTGGTTCGGGAACGACGGCCCGACGGCCGAGGCGAAGAAGTGGTCGGCCAAGACGTACTCCTTCGCCCAGTTCCAGTAGGCCGTGATCTGCTGCTGCCGGTACGACGTGTACGCGAACCGGTTCGCGTAGTCGGTCTGGTTGAAGCCGTCCATCTTGCCGCCGTCGATCGAGGCGATCGCGCAGTTGTAGCAGTGCGGCAGGTCGTGGGAGCGCTGCATCGCCGCCTGTGTCAGCGGTCGACGCACCCCCTGGTCCATGCCCGTCGTCGCGCCGTCTGCGCCCGGGAACCGCCCGAAGATGTTGTCGTAGCTGCGGTTCTCCATCAGCACGAACACGACGTGCTCGATCGGCGTGGTCGTGGCGTATCGCGCCGCGTCGACCTTGGCGGGCAGCGCCGCGGTCATCATGTCCGGCGGGGCGAACAGGCTCTGCCCCGTCTTCGGATCCACCGAGCCCGCGATCGGGGAGGCGCTCGCCACCGGCGCCGCGTCGCGCCCGCTCGTGCCGCGAACGGTCGTGCCGCCCGCGGTCGTGCCGTCGCCGGCGCAGGCGACCGCGATCGCGGCGACGCACACGAGCGTGAAGGCGACCGCGGGGATCCGACGGCGGGCGGAAGGCATCGGGCCTCAGCCTATCGAGCGAGCAGGGCCCGCAACCCCTCCTCGAGGGGAGGCATCGGCGCGATCCCCAGGTGCGGCACGAACACGCTGGTCAAGGCGGACATCGCCGGCCGGGGCGCCGGCAGGGCGAGCTCCTGGGCGGTCTGCGCGCGCACGGCGCCGGGGAAGCCGCCGAGTTCGCGGCACCGCTGGAGGACCTCGAGCCACGAGGCCGCCTCGGGGCCCGCGAGGTGGTAGGTGCCGAACCGGCGGGTGAGCAGCAGCGGCACGAGCCGCTCCGCGAGGTGACGGACGTAGGTGGGCGAGCCGACGCGGTCGACGAGCCCCGCCGCGTCCTCCCCCGCCGCCAGGCGCGCGACCTGGCCGCTCAGGTAGTCCTCGCCGCCCCCGTACACGTAGCCGACCCGCACCACGAAGTGCTCGGGCGATACCGAGCGGACGAACCGCTCGCCCGCGAGCTTCGCGCGCCCGTAGACGCCGAGGGGCCGGGGCTCGTCGGTCTCGTCGTAGGGGCCGGCCTTCGCCCCGTCGAAGACGTAGTCGGTGGAGACGTGGAGCAGGATCGCGCCGGCCGCGCGCGCCGCGAGCGCGAGCGACTGCGGCCCGAGCGCGTTGTCGCGGAACGCCCGGTCGGGGTCGGTCTCGTTCGCGTCGACCTGGGTGAAGGCCGCGCAGTTCACGACCGCGTCGGGGCGGAGCAGCGGCACGGTGCGCATCACGGCATGGTGGTCGCCGACGTCGAGGTCCGCGTGGCCGAGCGGGACGACGTCGTGGTGGGACCCCACGACGTCGAGGAACGCGCGGCCGAGACCGCCGCCCGCGCCGGTGACGACGATCCTCACGCGACCCCCTGGGGCGGCCTCGGCCGCGTCGCCGGGTCGACCTCGTGGGCGTCGTAGAGCCAGCGGCGGTGCTCCCGGTACCACGCGACCGTGGCCGCCAGGCCGTCGTCGAACGCGACCTCCGGCTCCCATCCGAGCGCGCGCACCCGCTCGGAGGTGACGCCGTAGCGGAAGTCGTGGCCCGGCCGGTCGGGCACGAACGCGATCAGGTCCTCCGAGGCGCCGACGAGCGCGACGATCCGCCGCGCGAGGTCGAGGTTCGCGAGCTCCGTGCCGGCGCCGATGTTGTAGAGCACCCCCGGCTCGCCGCGCTCGAGCACCGTGAGGGCCGCGCGCGCCCAATCCTGGACGTGGAGGAACTCCCGCCGCTGCTCCCCCGCCCCGTAGACCGGCACCGGCAGACCCTCGAGCGCGCAGATCGCGTAGGTGGGGATCACCCGCTCGATCTGGCGCGGACCGTAGGCGTTCGTGCCGCGCACGACCGTGACGTCGATCCCATACGTCGTGCGGTACGCGGCGCACAACAGGTCGGCGGCCGCCTTGCTCGCGGCGTAGGGCGAGCGGGGAGCGACCGGCGCGTCCTCGGCGAACGAGCCCCCGCCGGGGGCGCCGGCGCCGTAGACCTCGTCGGTCGAGATCATCAGCATCCGGACCCCCGCCGCGCGCACGGCCTCCAGGACCGATTGCGTGCCCATCAGGTTGGACTCGAGGAACCCGCGGGCGCCGTCGATCGAGCGGTCCACGTGCGACTCGGCGGCGGCGTGGATCACCGCGTCGACCTCGCCGACCAGGCTCGCGACGAGCGGCACGTCGTTCACGTCGGCCTTTACGAAGCGCAGGCGCGCGTCGCCGTCGTGCTGCTCGAGGTTGCGTCGCGAGCCGCCGCTCGACAGGCGGTCGATCACGGTCACCCGGCGTCCGGGGTCGGCGAGCAGCAGGTCCACCAGGTGCGAGCCGATGAACCCGGCGCCGCCGGTGACGAGGACGTGGCCGTGGGTGGGCATGCGGACCGGGCCGAGTCTAGCGGGCGGCTTCGAGCGCCCGGCGGAGCACGGCGGCGGTCTCGCGCGCGGCGCGCTCCCACGTGAAGGTGGCCACGCGCACCGTGCCGGCCGCGCGCAGGATGTTGCGCAGGTCCTCGTCGCCGAGCAGTTCGTCGAGGCCTCGCGCGATCGCCGCCGGATCATCAGGGTCGACGAGCACGGCGGCGTCGCCGGCCACCTCCGGCAGCGACGACGTCGCCGAGGTCAGCACCGGCACGTTGGCGGCGAACCCCTCCAGCACGGGGAACCCGAACCCCTCGTAGCGGCTCGGGTAGGCCAGGACCTCCGCGCCGGACAGGAGCGCGCGCCGGTCGGCGTCGGGCACGTAGCCGGTGCGGATCACACGCTCGCGCACCTGGGCGGGCAGCGAGGCGATCGCGGCGTCGACCCGCTGCGCGTAGTCCGGCGCCCATCGAACCGCCCCCCCGGCGACCACGAGCGCCGCGCGCCGGTCCTCGAGCATCGCGAACGCCGCGACGAGGCCCTCGAGGTTCTTGCGCGGCTCGAGCCCGCCGAGGAACACGACGTAGGGGCCGTCGATCCCGTAGCGCCGACGGACGTCCTCCACCTCGACCGGCGGCGAGGGTCGGAACGCCTCGGCATCGGTGCCGTGCAGCACCACGTCGATCCTTCCCTCCGGGACGTCGTGGACGCGGACGAGGTCCCGTTTCGTGGCCTCCGACGGCACGATGATCGCGGCCGCCCGGTCGAGCCATCGGTCGAACCGGCGCCGCCAGCGCGCGTCGTGGTGAGGAGCCGTCTCCGGCATCACCTCGAAGGCGAGGTCGTGCACCACGAGCACGACGGCGTCGGAGGCGGTCGGGGGCGGCAGGTAGTTCGTGGCGAGCAGCAGGTCGAAGCCGCCCGCGAGCCACTCCACGCGCGGGAGCCCCAGCCGCGAGCCCACGGCGGCGAACGGCCGGCTCGGCAGGCGCGTGGCGCGTTCGCGAAGGTTCGGCGCAGCCCCGGCGAAGCGGCGCCGCCGCGAGCCGATCCCCCGCAGGTCCAGGTACCAGGCGACGAACCGGCAGTCCTCGTCGCACGGAGGGAGCGCGCGCAGCAGCGCATCGGTGTAGTGCCCCACCCCGGTGCGGTGCGGGTCCACCGCGGGGCGCGCGTCGATCACGATGCGCGTCACCGCGCGAAGGTTAGTCCACCTCGACGACGCTCTGGTCCCCGACCACGAGCCGGTGGGTCCGGCGCTCCCGGGCGTGGCGCACCACGACGTTGCGCCCGAGGATCGACCCCCCGAGGGCGTCGACGTCGAGCACGCGGCACCCCTGCATCAAGATCGCGTCGCGCACGACGCTGCCCCGGACCTCGCAGCCGGGCTCGAGCGACACGTCGGGGCCGAGCGTGGATCCCTCCACGACGCAGCCGGGGCCGATCACCACCGGCCCGACCAGGCGGCTGCCGGCGACCTTCGCGCCCGGCCCCACCACGACGGCGCCCTCGATCGTGGTCGCATCGTCGACCTCGCCCTCGATCGCGGTGGCGCGCTGGGCGAGCATGATCCGGTTCGCCTCGAGCAGGTCCTCGGGGCGGCCGGTGTCCTTCCACCATCCCGACAGCAGCTCGACCCGCACCGTGCGGCCGTGGTCGATCAGCCACTGGATCGCCTCGGTGATCTCGTACTCGCCGCGCCACGACGGCGTGAGGCTCGCGCACGCCTCGAGGATCGAGTCGTCGAACAGGTAGACGCCGACGAGCGCCAGGTCCGAGACGAACGCCTTCGGCTTCTCCACGAGGCGCACCGCTCGCTCGCCGTCGAGCACCACCACGCCGAACTGCTCGGGCTCGGGCACGCGCGCCACGAAGATCTGCGCGTCGGGCCGGGTCGTCTCGAACCCCTCGACGAACCGGCGGACGCCCTCCAGCAGGACGTTGTCGCCCAGATACATCAGGAACGGCTCGCCCCGGACGAACTCGGCCGCCGTGAGGACGGCGTGCGCGAGGCCGAGCGGCGCCTCCTGGGGGATGTACGTGACGGCGAGGTCCCAGCGCGAACCGTCGCCCACGGCGGCGCGGACCTCGTCGCCGGTCTGGCCGATCACGATCCCGACCTCGCTGATGCCGGCGTCGCGGATCGCCTCGAGCGCGTGGAAGAGGATCGGCTGACCCGCCACCGGGATCAGCTGCTTGGCGTTGGTATGCGTGATCGGGCGCAGGCGTGAGCCCTCCCCGCCCGAGAGCACGAGCGCGCGCATGGCGCGGAAGTCTACGGGGCGGGCGCGGGGCAGGAGGAGGTCGAACCGCCGTTCGTCGCCGATGGCGGTGTGTAGGTGTAGGCGCTCGTCACGACGATCGCGACGTCGACACCCTCGAGCGCGGTGGAGGGAACCAGCTTCACCCCCGGGAAGTACGAAGCGACGACGGTCGCGGCCGCGTAGTCGCTCGGTCGGTACACGATCGCGGCCTCGCCCGAGACGCCCTTGGGGGCCTTCGTCGCGTCCCAGATCCCCGGAGTGGTGTTGAACCCGCTCTCGTTGAGGACGTTCTCCACCTTGTCGGCCGAGCCGTTCGAGTTCTTGTCGACGACGGCGACGCGGATCTGCGGCTCCGCCGGGGGCGTGTTGATCAGCGTGGTCCCAGCCCCCGCGATCGGCCGGCCCTGCTTGATCGCGGTGAAGATCTGCTTCGCGCTCGGGTCCATCCGCACGATGTCCTGGATCCCGATGCCGGGAACGTCGATCTGTGCCGTCGTGCCCGGAACCACACGGAACTCGACGAGGTTGGCGGCCGCACCGCCGGCCAGACCCCTCAGCTGGCCGACGAGGTACACGAGGTCGCCGGGGAGCAGCCCGGCGTCGCGCCGCAACGACTGGAGCACCGGCTGGACGAGCGTCGGCGCCTTCACGAGCTCGGCCGGCCTGAGCATCTGATGGATCACCGCGCTGATGAACTGCTGCTGGCGCTGGATCCGGTTGAAGTCCGACATCGTGTCGCACGGGAGGTGCCGCGTGCGCACGTAGGCGAGGGCCTGCGTCCCGTCGAGCGTCTGGCATCCCGGCTTGACCAACAGGCCGGTGTACGGGTCGGCGATGGAGCCCTTCTCGGGGTAATAGGTCGAGATGCCGCCGGGACCGGAGACGTATCCGGGCGTGTTGACGTTGTAGGCGGGGATGCACATCTGCACGCCGCCCAGGGTGTTCACGATCTTCTGGAACCCCGCGAGGTCCACGTACATGTAGTGGTCGATCGTGAGCCCGGTGAGGTCGGCGACGGTCTTCGCCATCAGCTTGGGCCCGCCCCCGTCGATCCCGCCGGCGAACGCCGCGTTGATCTTGTCCTCGCCGACGCCGGGGATGTGCACCCACAGGTCGCGCGGGAACGACAGCACGATCGCCTTCTGCAGCGCGGGGTCGGTGTGCACGAGCATGATCGTGTCGGCGCGGTTCGAGCCGCCGATCTGCTGGTTCGTGCCGAACTGCTGCTGCTGCTGGGCGGACAGGCCGGCCCGCGAGTCGGAGCCGAGCAGGAGGTAGTTGCAGGGTCGGCGGGAGCAGTCGCTCGTGGGGAGCGGCGTGACAGACGGCGTGCCCGTGGCACCGGAGGCCATGGGCGCCTCGGGCGCCACGGGGCCCTGCCACGACGGGTCGATCCCGACGCTCCGCAGCTGCACCCACCGGATCGCGCCGAAGCCCGCGCCCACGCTGACGATCAGCGCCAGGGTCGCGGTGATCGCCACCACGATCCGCAGCAGGTGGCCGTGCGGGCGGGCGTTCGACGGGTCCGACATGCGTTCTGAGACTACCCAAGTCGGCCGCGCTGGACGGCCCGGCGCCATGACGATCCGGTGACGTCGCCCGCGGTCGCCTCCCGCGGCTCGACCGGACCACCCGCCGGGGCCACCCTCCGATATGGGATGATGCGCCGCGCCGCGACCTGTCCGATCGGCGGCTCGGAGAGCAGGGATGGCGAACGAACCCGTATCCGTCGCGCTCGTGGGGCTCGACCCCGAGACCGAGCGCGCGCTCGCAGCCGACGAGGGCTTCACGGTGCGCGCGGCCCCCGACGTCGCCGGTGCGCGCGGCGCTGACGCCGTCGTCCTCGCCCTCGCCGGCGGCGCTCCCATCGAGTCCGTGCGCGCCGTGCGCGACGCCGCGCCCGACGCGGCCGTGATCGTGGTCACCGACGGCGCGAACGCCGCCGACGGCGCGATCGCGACCCATGCCGGCGCCGAGGATCATCTCGTCCGCGACGAGCTGCTCCCGGCCCTGCTCCCCCGCGCGATCCGCTACGCGGTCGCCGTCCGGTCGATCCGGCGCGACCTCGCGACCACCGACCACGTGACCCGCCTGCCGAACCTGCGCGGGTTCGCCCCGATCGCCGAGCACCACCTGCGGATGGCCGACCGCCAGCAGCGACCGGTCGTGTTCGTGTTCGTCCGGCTCGAGGACCTCGCCACGATCGCGGGGAGCCTCGGCGCCGGCGCCGCCGACGACCTGGCGCGCGACGCCGCCGCCGTCGTGCTCGAGGCGGTCCGCGACGCCGACGTGCCCGCGCGGATCGCGCCCGACACGATCGCGGTCCTGCTCACCGGTGACGCGGAGGGCGCGGAGACCACCGTGCTGTCGCGGTTGGTCGAGGCGATGGCCGTGCACGACGCCGCGCGCGAGCGCCCCCGCGCGCTGGCGCTGTCCGTCGGCACGGCGCGCTACGAGCCCGGCTCGGGCGCGGACCTCGGTTCGATCCTCGCGGGCGCCGCACGCGGCCTCGCGCGCCGCGCCGGATAGAGGACCTCCGGTGATCCGACCGGCCCCCGGCTGCGGATACGTGGTGGCAACCCCCGCCGCGGGCGCCGTCGCCGTGGGCGGACGTCCGATCGGGTGAGGCCGGGCGATGGCGCCCAGCGACGTCGACGCGCGCGACCTCGAGCTGCTGGGCAGGCTCGGGCGCGGCGACGAGGATGCGTTCCGGCGTCTGTTCGGCGAGCACGCTCCGAGCGCGACGGCGCTGGCGCTGCGGGTCGTGCGGCAACGGCAGCTGGCGGAGGAGATCGTGCAGGAGGCGTTCCTGACCGTGTGGCGGAACCCCGAGGCCTACGACGAGGCTCGGGGCTCGTTCCGCTCCTGGCTCCTGACGCTGGTGCATCATCGGGCCGTCGACGCCGTCCGCCGCGAGGAGACCTACCGCCGGCACACGGACGAGGCCACCGCCGGTGTCCGTGACGAGCAGGCGGACCACGCCGAGGACGTCGCCGAGGAGGTAGACCGCCCGCGCGAACGACGTCTCGTCCAAGCCGCGCTCGCGGAGCTCCCCGCCGAGCAGCGCCGGGTCCTCGAGCTGATGTACTTCGACGGTCTGTCGCAGTCGCAGGTCGCGAGCGAGACGGGACTCCCCCTGGGCACCGTGAAGTCCCGCGCCCTGCTGGGGATGCGGCGGATGCGGGCTCTCCTGGAGGACCTCGGTCGATGAGCGCGCGCGACCACACCACGATCGAGGAGCTGCTCGCCATCGACGCGCTCGACGCGCTCGAGGCGCCCGATCGCGAGGAGCTCCGCTCGTTGATGACCGGGCACGGCGACTGCGCCGCGTGCCGCGACCTCGAGGGCGGCTTCCGCGAGGCGGCCGCCCTGCTCGCCGCCTCGCTCGCGCCGGTGAGGGCCGACGCGGCAACGCCCGACCGGATCCTCGCCTCGGCGCCGCGCGTGGGTGGGCCGGCCGCGACCGACGAGCTCGCCGCCCGACGGGCGCGCCGGGGACGAGGCCGGGTCCTCGCCGGGGCCGCCGCCGCGATCGTGGTCGCCGTCGTGGCGTCGCTCGTGGCGCTCAGGCCGGGGGCTCAGCCGACGACGGTCCTCGCGTGGGGCCAGCGGATCGTGACCTTCTCCGGCCCCGCCACGGAAGGTGCGCTCGCGATGGCATACGCGCCCGGTCACCGAGGCGTGGCCCTGTGGGGTTCGGGCCTCCCCGATCCCGGGCCCGGCAAGACCTACGAGCTGTGGATGATCACCGGCACCACGCCGACGTCGGGCGGCTGCCTGCGTCCGACCGACGGGCATCTCGGCGCGTTCGTGGATGCCCGCCTGGGGTCGAGCGACCTGATGGCCGTCACGGTCGAGCCCGCTTCCTGCCCCGGCGCGCCCACGACCGCCCCGATGCTCACGGCATCCCTGTCCTGAGGTCCCCCGGGCCCTCTCTGCCCGACCCCCGAACGGCCCACGTCGCCTGCCACGTCGAGCTTTCCGCGCCCTTAACCCGAGGTTGCCCGACCCGTTGCCGATCCCTTCCTAGCGTGGCATCCGTTGAAGACGGCCGCCCGTGGACCGTCGGCTCGGAGAAGGGAGAAACACCGTGAAGAAGCGCTCCGCGATGTTCGTCGCCGCCGGCCTGGTGCTCGCGATGATCGTAGCCGGGGTCGGGTTCGCCATGGGGATGACCGGCCCGACCGCCGACGCGAAGAGGGCGCCGCTGCAGGTCAAGGCGAGCAAGCAGAAGCCGATCGTCCACACCGTGACGAAGACGATCACGATCCACAAGAAGGCCAAGGCGACCGACGACGGGCCCGTCGCGTCGACGCCGGTGATCGTCGGGTCGACCGCTCCCGCGAGCACGACCGACGACACCGCCTCGAGCACCTCTTCGTCCGACGGCTACGAGAACGAGAGCGAGAGCGAGTCCTCCGAGCACGGGTCGGAGTCCGACTCCGACTCCAGCTCCCAGGAGTCCTCGAGCGGCTCGACCTCGAGCGGCGAGGGCGGGGATGACTGACAGGACCGGCCCTGACCGCGCAGCTCGGCGCACCCGCTGGTCGAAGCGGCGGATCCGCGTCGTCGCCTGGTCGACGGGTGTCGCGACCTTCGTCGTGAGCGGCGGCGCGCTCGCGGTCGCGCCCAAGCCCGCCACCGCGGCGGCGGGCCGGCCGCACCACGCGAAGCAGAAGCAGGCCCGCCCGGTGATCGAGCGGACCATCATCCGGCGCGTCGTGATCGTCGACCCTCCGTCGGCGGCGTCCGCACCCGCCGGCGGCGCCCCGATCGTGGTCACCCAGAGCGCTCCCGTCGCGAACCCGGCTCCGGCTCCGGCCCCGGCCCCGGCCCCGACGACGACGGGAGGATCGTGAGGTGGGTGCCTCCGCGACGATCGACCCCGCGGACGCGGACGCCACGGCGCGGTCGGAACCGACGCTCCTTCGACACGACTTCCGGGCGATGGGCACGTCGGTCCACCTGCTGGGCCCGGCCTCTCATCCGTCGTTCCCTCGTGCCGCCTCTCGCGTCGAGCGGCGGTTCGCCCGCGAGGAGCGGCGCTTCAGCAGGTTCCGCGAGGACAGCGAGCTCACGCGGCTGAACCGCGCCTCCGGATCGCCCGTACGGGTGTCCCGCGCCTTCGCCGAGGTCCTCGGGCTCGCCCTGGAGGCCGCGGCCTCGAGCGACGGGTTGTTCGACCCCACGGTCCACGACGCGCTCGTCGCGGCCGGGTACGACCGCGACTTCGACGAGGTCCTCGCTGGGGCTCGCGGCACGCTGCATCCCGCGGGCCCGTGCGGGCGCTGGATCGAGGTCGCGGTCGACGGTTCCTCGGTCCGGCTGCCCGAGGGCGTCCATCTCGACCTCGGCGGCGTCGCCAAGGGTTGGACCGTCGATCGCGCGGCGGAGGACGCGCTCGCGGCGGGGCTGCCCTGGGCGCTGGTGAACGCCGGCGGCGACCTGCGGATCGCGGGCGCCGCCCCCGTGCTCGACGTCGGGGTCGAGGACCCGGAGCGTCCCGCGCAGGAGCTGGTGCGCCTGCGCCTGGCCGAGGGCGCGCTCGCGACGTCCTCGGTGGTCAAGCGCAGCTGGGGACCCGCGCAGCACCACGTGATCGATCCGCGGACCGGCGTGCCGGCGACGACCGAGCTGCTCCAGGCGAGCGTGTGGGCGCCGACCTGCGCCGAGGCCGAGGTGCTCGCGACCCGCGCCCTGCTGGAGGGAAGGGGGGCGGCCGGGTCGCTCTCCTGCGTTCTCGTGGCCCACGACGGCGACGTGCTCGTCGCGATGCCGGCCGCGGATCCGGACCAGGGGGCCGCGTGACCGAGTGGATCTTGCTCCGAGCGGCCGGCATCGGCGCCTACGTCGCGCTGTTCCTGTCGGTGGCGTGGGGGCTCGTATCCACGACCGGCGTCGTGACCAAACGCGTCTCGAAGCCCGCGTCGAACCACTTCCACGCCGTGATCGCCTCGACCGGCCTGGCGCTCCTGGGCGTCCACATGGCGCTGCTCGTGGTGGACGCGTACATGCCGTTCGGGGTACCCGGCGTCCTGCTGCCGATGCGCACCACGTACCGCCCGATCCCCACGGCCCTCGGGGTGCTCGCGATGTACGCGAGCGTCCTGGTCGTCACCACGAGCTGGGTGCGCAAGCGGATGCCGACCCCGACCTGGCGGGCGATCCACCTGCTCGCGGTCCCCACGTTCATCCTGGCGATGCTGCACGGCGTGTTCGCGGGGACCGACACGACGCGGCCGTGGATGCTGGGGCTGTACGCGGGCACCGCGGTCGTGACGTTGTTCCTCGTGCTGGTGCGGGCGCTCACGGCCGGGTACCGGCCGCCACGTCCAGAGCCGGCGCCGCGACGGAGCCCGGACACGGTGCGGGAGCCGGCGTCCGCCGCCTGACACCGGCTCCCGCTGTCCGGGTCGGATCCGCTAGAACCCGACCCAGGGCACGGGCGACACGGGTTCGATCGTGTCGTCCACTTCCCAGTCCAACCGGTCCGCCTCCACGGCCACCACGCCTTCGAACAGGCGGACCCGGTCCACGATGCGCTGCGCCATGGTGCGCTGCTCCACGAGGCCCTCGAGCCGCACGACGCCCTCGCCCACCGTCACGTGCACCGCGAGGGGGTCGGGCAACCGCGTCGACAGGAACTCCGTGACCTCGTCGGCGATCGCGTCGTCGCCGCGGAGGAAGGCGGCGAGCAGGTCGACACGCGCGACGATGCCGACGATCCGCCGGTGCTCGTCGACCACGGGCAGGTGCTTCACCTTCCGCTCGTGCATCAGGTGCGCCGCGTCCCCGACCGTCGCGTCCGGGCCGATCGTGACGGGCGGCGCGCTCATCAGGTCCCGCGCGGCCTTGCCCATCGCTTTGCGCCGGTCCTCGCGGCGGTGGCGGCCCTCGAGCAGGTGCCACTCGAGCAGCTCGGGGTCGCGCTTCAAGAGCAGGTCGCTCTCGGTCACGACGCCGACGATGCTCTCGTCCTCGCCGACGATGGGCAACGCGCCGACCCGGTACTCGTGCATCAGCCGCACCATCTCCTTGAAGCTCGCACCCAGGGGCGCGGCGACGACCGTACGCGTCATCACGTCACGAACCGAGCCCGCCATGGCGCACCTCCTCCGGGTGCCGCGCCTCTTCCCGACGACCACACCGTAGGCGCAGGTGGGAGGGGTCGCGCGGGGAGAAGGTCCCCCGCGCGGAGGGACCGACGCCCCGTTGCTAGGCTGTGCTACGTGAACACCACGGAGCCGCCCCCGACGGCCAGCGACCGCAGCGAGCTGCTGATCCAGGCCGGGCTGACACTCGCCGCGGAGCTCGACCTCGACGCCGTGCTCCAGCGGATCGCCGATCTCGCCGTCGAGATCACCGACGCTCGGTACGGCGCCATCGGGGTCCTGGGCGAGGACCGACGGATCGCGCGGTTCATCACGTCGGGGATCAGCGAGGAGGACCGCCGCGCGATCGGCGACTACCCCACCGGGCACGGGATCCTCGGCGCCATGATCGCCGAGGCCGGCACGCTCCGGGTCGAGGACATCGCGGCCGATCCGCGTTCGGTCGGCGTCCCGCCGCACCATCCGAAGATGCACTCGTTCCTGGGGGCGCCGGTCCGCGCGCTGGGCCGGATCTACGGCAACATCTACCTCACCGAGAAGCGGGGTGGAACGACCTTCACCCTGGACGACGAGCGGGCGCTCGAGGTCCTCGCGACCCAGGCTGGCGTGGCGATCGAGAACGCGCGCCTGTACGAGGAGATGACCCACGCGCAACAGGAGCTCCGCCGCCTCGAGGTCCTCGAGGAGCGCGAGCGGATCGCGAAGGAGCTCCACGACGGCGTGATCCAGGCGCTGTTCGCGGTCGGGATGAGCCTGCAGGGGGCCGCGGCGATGGCGACCGACCCCGACCTGCAGACCCGGGTCGAGAACGCGGTCGAGGACATCGACCGGTCGATCCGCGACCTGCGCAACTACATCTTCGGGCTGCGGCCCGGGATCCTCGCCGACCGCCAGCTCGACCAGGCGCTGCACGAGCTCTGCGTCGAGTTCGAGGACAAGTCCGGCGTCGTGACCGTGGCAGACATCGACACCGAGGTCGCCGCGGAGCTGGCCTCGGTCGCCTCCGACGTCGTGCAGCTCGTCCGCGAGGCGCTGTCGAACATCGGACGCCACGCGGCGGCTGCGACCTGCCGCGTCACGCTCCGGCGCGCCCCCTCGGGCGGCGCGCTCCTGGAGGTCGACGACGACGGAACAGGGTTCGACGTGGACCGGGCCGCCGGCGGCATGGGCCTGGGCAACCTCCGCGACCGCGTCGAGTCGCTGGGCGGCGAGCTCCGGCTCGTGTCCGCGCCGAGCGAAGGCACCACCGTCACCGCGCTGCTGCCGCTGTAGCCGGTCGCACGAAGGGCGGACGCACGAAGGGCCGGGCGGAACGCCCGGCCCTTCGGCCTTTCCGAGAACCGTTCTCGGTCACTGAACGACGAGCGCGCTCACCATCCCGTACATGCCCTCGGGCCCCTCCACGTGGGGAAGGATGTGACAGTGGAACGCCCACGCGCCCGGATACACGGCGTGCACGAGGATGTCGTAGCGCGCGCCGGGGGCCACCGTGAGCGTGTCGGCCAGGTACCGGTTCTGGGGCGCGAGCGGGAACCCGTCCTGCCCGACCACCTGGAAGTGATATCCGTGCAGGTGCATCGGATGCAGCAGTGAACCGTCGTTCGCCATGTGGATCAGCACCCAGTCGCCCTGCTTCGCGACGATCGGCAGGCCGCCGGGGAACGACTTGCCGTTGATCACGTAGCCGAGCGGCCCGTCGCCGAGGAACATCGTGGTCTCGACGTCGGGCTGCGCGCCGTACAGCGGCGCCCAGTCGCCGTCTGTCGGCTCGACGAGGATCTCTCCGTACAGACCGCTGCCGACCTGTTCGGTGGAGTTGAAGTGCGAATGGTAGACGTACATCCCCGGCGGGTCCTTCACCGTGAACCGGTACGAGAAGTAGCCGCCCGGCATGATCGGGTCCTGGGTGATGTAGGGCACGCCGTCCATCGCGTTGGGCACCGTCATCCCGTGGAAGTGCACGGTGGTGGGCTGGTCCATCTGGTTCTGGACGTTGATCTGGATCTTGTCGCCCTGGTGCACGTCGAGCTCGGGGCCCGGGACCTGGCCGTTGTACGCCATCGCGCTCACCGTCTGCCCGGGCGAGACCTCCCACTGGACCTGCGACACGGTGAGGTCGAACACCTTCACCCCGTCCTTGATCGTGGGCTCGAGGACCTGGTTGCCATGCCCCTTCGTGTTGGGGCCGTCGGCGAGCTGGGCGACGAAGGTGTCCACGCCTTCCTTGTGCATGTCGGCCATCTGCTGAGCCGTCATCGTCGGCATCGCCGACGCCACCGCGGGCATCCCGGCCATCGAACCGGAGCCGTCCGTGGCGGCGCCGTCGGTCGAGGCCGTGGCGCCCACCGTCAGCGTGCCCTTCATGCCGAGCTGCTCGTGGCCCGGCACGGTGCACAGGACCCCGTAGGAGCCGGCGGCGAGCGCGGGCACCTGCAGGGTCGCCGACGCGTTGGCCTGGATCTCGCCGGTGTCGTAGGTCTGGTCGGGCGTCTTGACCGCGAACGTGTGCGGCGCCGGCCCGTCGTTCGTCACCTCGAACGTGATCGCCGTCCCGGCCGGCGCGGTCATCGTCGCCGGGTCGATGGTGAAGTCGCTCAGGGTGACGGACACGGTGGTCGGTCCGCCGGCCGCCCGCTCGCCGCTCGTGCCCCCACCGGCCGCCGCGCCCGCATCGCTCGATCCGCCGCCGCACGCCGTGGCCACGATCGAGAGCGCGAGCAGGAGCGCCGTCGCGCTCCATCGCATCCGCCGCATCTTGCCCCTCCTCCGTCCGTTCCGGCCATCTCCGGCCGGATTCGTCCCATATCGGGCGAGGAGTCTCCCGGACCCCGCTGCCTCGACGAGGGGCCGCTGGTCCCTGCCCGATGGGGACCCCTGGCCTTCCGGGTCCGCGGCCCGACCCTCCACACTCGTCCGCATGTTCGCGCGGTACTTCGTGGAGCTGCCGCTGGAGGCAGACCGGGTCGTGGAGGCCCTGACCCGATCGCCCGAGAGCTGGATGCCCGGGCTCGCCGTGGAGGCGACCCATCGGGGCGACGTCTTGCTGGCCGACGTCGGGTTCGGCGAGCACGGCCGGATCGCCCGCCAGGTGGCGATCGAGCTTGGCGAGCCCGTGACGATGCCCTCGAAGACGGTCGTCCCGCTGCGCTGGACCCCGACCGCCGGGGCCGGCCTGTTCCCCGCCTTGGAGGCCGACCTCGAGGTCGCGTCCCTCGGCCCGGACCGGACCCAGCTCGCGATGAGCGCCCGGTACGTCCCGCCGCTCGGCGCCCTGGGGCGGGCCATCGACCGGGCCCTGCTGTTCCGGGTGGCCGAGGCCACGATCAAGGACTTCCTGGACCGGGTGGGCGAGGGCGTCTTGATGCAGACCGGGGTCGCCGGCTCCTCCGCCTAGGCTCCCCGACCTACCTCGGCTTGCGGCTCCCAGGCCGCGCCGGCGGCTAGGATGTGCCCCGTGCCATCGAAGAAGCCGCCGCTTCGCGTGATGCTCGTCGACGACCACGAGATCGTGCGCGACGGGATCCGCGCGATGCTCGATCCCGAGGACGACATCGTCGTCACCACCGAGGCCTCCACCGTGCGCGAGGCGATCGACGAGGCCGACCGCACCCGTCCCGACGTGATCGTGATGGACGTCCGCCTGACCGACGGCAGCGGGATCGAGGCCACCCGCGAGATCCGAGCCAAGCACCCGGCGACCCGCGTCCTGATGCTCACGTCCTTCGCCGACGACGAGGCCCTGTTCGCCTCGATCATGGCTGGCGCCTCCGGGTACGTGCTCAAGCAGGTCAAGTCGGGTGACCTCCTGCGCGCGATCCGCGCCGTGGGCGCGGGGGACTCCCTGCTGGACCCGAGCGTCACGAACGCCGTCCTGGAGCGCCTGCGCAAGGGCAAGCACCTGCTGAAGGACGAGAAGCTCGCCCGCCTGTCCCCGCAGGAGGAGCGGATCCTGCAGCTCGTCGCCGACGGCAAGACGAACAAGGAGATCGGCGACGACCTGCACCTGGCCGAGAAGACCGTGAAGAACTACGTCTCGAGCATCCTGTCCAAGCTCGAGGTCGCGCGGCGCGCCGAGGCGGCCGCCTACCTGGCTCGGCACACCACCACCCCCGGCTCCGTCGAGTAGCCGCGGCCCGAATGGCCCTGACGTCCCCGGGGCCAACGGCCCGGGCCCCCCGGCCCCTGCGAACAGGACCACCCGCCCTTATCGACCTTCTTTGTCCGGAACCAGGATGGGTTCCAACGAGGCGGGACCCAAGAGGGAGTCCCGCCGGAACACGGAAGGGGTACCGAGATGCAGACGAGAGAAGGGACCGAGGCCCAGATCGTCGAGATCCACAGCGGGCTCGACCGCGGCGCCTGGGACCGGATCGTGAGCGCGGCCGCGGTCGTGGTGGCCGTGGTGTTCGTCCTGGGCGGCGCCGCCGCCGTCTACGGCGGGAACTTCGCCCGCGACAACGTTCGCGACCGACTCGCTCCCGAGCAGGTCTTCTTCGCCCCGTACAGCCAGATGTCGGCCGAGGAGCAGGCGACCCTCGGGCAGTACGCCGGGCAGCAGGTGACCACGGGCCCGCAGGCCGAGGCCTTCGCGCAGTACATCGCCGGACACCTGCAGTTCATCAACGACGGCAAGACCTACGCCGAGACGAGCGCCGCGGCCCGTGCCGAGGGGCTCGACGCCAAGACCGCGGCCGACCTGCAGGGGAAGGCCGACACGCTGTTCAAGGGCGAGACGCTCCGCTCGATCATGCTGAACGCCTACGCCTGGTGGACCGCCGCGACGATCGCGCTGTACGCGGGCTACGTCTTGATCGGGGCCGGCATCGTGCTCGCGGTGCTCGCCGTCCTCGGATTCCGCCACGCACGCAAGGCGACCGCGTAACCCCCCTCCCTCCACGCCGTCGCCCACGAAGGGCGGGCCTTCGGGCCCGCCCTTCGTGCATGTCCGGAAGTCGCAAGGGCCTCACGCGCCGAGCATCTGGCGCAGCACGAGCACCAGGACCCCGCCGGCGAGCACGTACTCCACCTCGGCGGGACCGTCCACCCGCAGCCGGGCGGTGAACGACACCACGGTCCCGTCCTCGCGCCTCGCCTCCACCGCGACGTCTTGGGCGGGCTCGATCCCGCCGGCCAGCCCCCGCACGGCGAACACCTCACGGCCCGTGAGGCCGAGGCTCGCCGCGGACTCGCCCTCGGCGAACTGCAGCGGGAGCACGCCCATCCCCACGAGGTTGGAGCGGTGGATCCGCTCGTAGCTCTCGGCCAGGACGAACCGCACGCCCAGCAGCGAGGGTCCCTTCGCCGCCCAGTCGCGGCTGGAGCCGCTGCCGTACTCCTTGCCCGCCAGCACCCCGAGCGCAACACCCTCGTCTCGGTAACGCGCGGCCGCGTCGAAGATCGAGGTGACCTCGCCGTCGGGCAGGTGCGTCGTGAAGGAGCCTTCGGTGCCGGGGGCAAGCTCGTTGCGCAGGCGGATGTTGGCGAAGGTGCCGCGCATCATCACCTCGTGGTTGCCGCGACGCGCGCCGTAGGAGTTGAAGTCGCGCGGACGCACCCCTCGCTCCTGCAGGTACCGTCCGGCCGGCGAATCGGCCTTGATCGAGCCGGCGGGCGAGATGTGGTCGGTGGTGATCGAGTCGCCCACCTTGACGAGGATCCGCGCGCCCTCGATGTCGTCGATCGCCCGCGGCGACAGATCGGCGAAGAACGGGGGCTCCGCCACGTAGGTCGAGGCCGCGTCCCACGCGTAGACCGGGCCGGTCGGCGTCGGGAGCGACCGCCAATGCTCGTCGCCGTCCCAGATCCGCCCGTACTCCTCGTCGAACTGCCGCGCGGTGATCGCGTCGGCGGCCGCGCCCGCGACCTCCTCGGCGCTCGGCCAGACGTCACGCAGGTACACGGGCCCCTCGCTCCCCTGCCCGAGCGGCTCGGACGTGAGGTCGACGTCGGCGGCTCCCGCGAGCGCGTACGCCACGACGAGCGGAGGCGAGGCCAGGTAGGACGCGCGTACCTGTGGGTGCACCCGCCCCTCGAAGTTCCGGTTGCCCGACAGGACCGCGACCACGTTCAGGTCGCCCTCGTCGACCGCGCGACCGACGTCCTCGATCAGCGGGCCCGAGTTCCCGATGCAGGTCGTGCAGCCGTAGCCGACGAGCGCGAACCCGAGCTTCTCCAGGTAGGGCGTGAGACCGGCGCGGTCGAGGTAGTCGGTCACGACGCGCGAGCCGGGCGCGAGCGAGGTCTTCACCCACGGCTGGGTCTGCAGGCCCGCCTCCACCGCCTTCTTCGCGAGGAGTCCGGCGGCGAGCATCACCGAGGGGTTCGACGTGTTCGTGCACGACGTGATCGCGGCGATCACGACCGAGCCGTCGCGCACGGTGATCCCGTCGGTGCGGACCTCGGTGCCGGTGAGATCGTGGCCGCCGGGGAGCCGCTCGAGGCGCGTCGTCCCGCCTTCGGCCATGAAACGGCCGATCTCCGTGGCGCGCGGGTCGGGCTCCTCGTGGTCGTGGAAGGCCGCAACGAACGAGTCCCATACGCCGGCGAGCGGCACGCGGTCCTGTGGACGCTTGGGTCCGGCGAGCGAAGGCTCCACCGACGACAGGTCCAGCTCGAGGACCTCGGAGAACACCGGCTCGTCGTCGGCATCGGTGCGGAACAGGCCCTGCTCCTTCGTGTAGCGCTCCACGAGCTCGACGCGGTCCCCGCGTCCTGTGAACCGCAGGTACGCGAGCGTCTGCTCGTCGACGGGGAAGTAGGCCGAGGTCGCGCCGTATTCCGGACACATGTTGGAGAGCGTCGCCCGGTCGGCGATCGGGAGGGTCGAGAGCCCCTCGCCGAAGAACTCCACGAAGGTGCCGACCACGCCGTGGGCGCGGAGCATCTGCGTCAGCGTGAGCACGAGGTCGGTCGCGGTGGTGCCGGCCGGGAGGGCGCCCCGCACGCGCACTCCGATCACGACCGGCTGAGGCAGGAACATCGGCTGACCGAGCATCGCGGCCTCGGCCTCGATCCCGCCGACCCCCCAGCCGAGCACGCCGAGCCCGTTGATCATCGTCGTGTGCGAGTCGGTCCCGACGAGGGTGTCGGGGAAGGCGAGGCCGCCCCGGACCGAGACGACCTGCCCGAGGTGCTCCAGGTTCACCTGGTGGCAGATCCCCGCGCCGGGCGGCACCACCCGCAGACCCTCGAACGCCTGCTGCGCCCACCGCAGCAGCTGGTAGCGCTCGCCGTTGCGCTCGTACTCGAACGCGATGTTGGCCGCGTAGGCGTCCTCGGAGCGGAACCGGTCGACCTGCACGGAGTGGTCGATCACGAGGTCCACCGGCACGAGCGGGTCGACCGTCGCGGGGTCGCCGCCGGCGCGCGCGACGGCGCTGCGCATCGCCGCGAGGTCCACCACGGCGGGCACCCCGGTGAAGTCCTGCATCAGCACGCGCGCGGGCATGAACGCGACGTCGCGCGCGTTCCCGGGCCAGGCCGCGAGGGCCCGGACGTCGTCGTCGTCGACGTCGCGCGAGCCCGCGCGGCGGAGCAGGTTCTCGAGGAGGATCTTGAGCGTGTGCGGGAGCCGTTCGACGTCGCCCACGCCCTGCTCGGCGAGCCACGCGAGGCGGACGAGGTCGACGCCGCCGTCGGACGTTCCGAGGCGTCCGCGCGCGCCGAGGAGGTCACTGGCCATCGGTTCGAGGTCCTTTCAGCCGGAACGGACCCATCCTCCCACGCGCGCGTGCGCGGACCGACGGCGGCTCAGGCGCGGGGCTCGGCCTCGCGGTGGGCGCGGACCGCTTCCTTGTGGGCCATGCGCGCCTCCCGGCGAAGCCGCGCCTCGCGCTGGCGCCGGCGCTCTTCGTCGGTCTCGGGCGCGATCGGCGGCACCGCCCGCGGACGTCCCTCGTCGTCGAGGGCCACGAACACGAAGTAGGCGGTGGCCGCGTGGACGCACCGCCCGCTGATCGGGTCCTGCGCCTCCACGCGCACGCCGCATTCGAGCGAGGTCCGCCCGACGTCGTTCACCGAGGCGAACAGGGTCACGACGTCCCCGACGTGGACGGGCTCGAGGAACGACAACTCGTCCACCGACACCGTGACGCACAGGCCACCCGCGTGCTTGATCGCGGCCAGGGCCGCCGCGGTGTCGGCCAACCGCATCACGACCCCGCCGTGGACGTTGCCCGCGACGTTCGCGTCGGTCACCTCCATCAGCTGGGTCAGCGTGACGTGGGAGGCGGAGGCGGGCTTGGCGGGGAGGTCGCTCACGGCGCGCATCGTATCTGCCCGGATCCGAGGCCTGGGATGGGCGACAGGCGTGAACGTTTCTGCTAGCCTCCGTGACGAAACGTTTGGGCGCGTCCTCCGAGCCTCGCCGGGAACCCCCTTCCAGACCCTCCCGGCGCCCTCCCAACGTACGGAGGACGCGCCCGGACGTTCTTCCGTTCCCGGCGAGTCCTCACCCTCCGCGTAGCATCTGACCCCGTGCGTGGCGCGCTCCTTCCCGCCCTGTTCGCGCTCGCGGTCGTCCTCACCGCCTGCGGCGGCGGCGCCTCCCCGGCGTCCACGACGCTTCCGACGGCCCCTTCGTCGCTCCCGGCAAGCGCGCAGGCTCCCTCCGTGCCCACGTCCTCGTCCGGCGCGTCCCCGCCCGCCACCGCCGCCACGCCGAGCCCGAGCGTCGCGGCGATCTACCCCCCCGGGTTCGACGAGGACGTCACGGCGGCGAACGTGCCCGCCGCCGCCCTGATCCCGCTGCAGACCACCGTGATCGGGACCTGGTACGCGGACACCTCGGCCGGCCAGGCGATCGTCGTGGGATGGGAGGCCCCGGGCCCGGACCCGTTCCGCACGACGCGGGGCTTCGTCGTGTGGCGCCACTTCGACGACGCGGGCAGCCCGTGGCGCCCGGTCTACGGCGCCGAGTACCGGCCGAAGGCCGGGGTGCTCTCGATCCACGCGACGATCGCCGACGTGACCGGCGACGGCGAGCCCGACGCGCTGGTCCAGGCCGTGAGCGGGGTCACCGCGAACTGCGGCGAGTACACGGCGGTCGACCTGGTCGCCGGCCGGCCCGTGTTCGCCCGTCACGTGTGCGACGCGACGATCGCGCCGTCGACCTCGCCGGTCGGCCTCATGGTCTCCACCGCCGTGTACGCGCCCGGCGACGCCCACTGCTGTCCGAGCGCCACCCGCGTCACGGTGCTCACCCTCGGGCCGGAGGGCGCCTGGACGAAGGCGTCGAGCTCGACCGTTCCGGCCGCCTGAGCGGTGCCGTCGGCGGGCCTCGCTAGTATCCGGCCCATGGCGCGGATCTTCGTCGAGACGTGGTCGCCCGAGTACGGCGCCCCGCTCGATCCCGACGAGGCGCTGGCCCCGGCCGAAGGCTCCGTCGACGACGCCGTCGAGACCGACGATTGGGCCCCGCGGAACGGGCGCGACGACGGCGTGGACCGCGTCGCGTTCGTCGACGGCGTCCGTCGCGTGGACGCGCGCCTCACCCTCGACGACCCCCTCGAGGGGCCGGTCCCGGGCATCTGCGGCACCTTCGCGGTCGGCGCCGCGGTGTGGGACCGCACGCGCCCGGTCGCCGCCGTCGAGGCCGAGCGGGTCGAACGCCTCGCCGTGCTCGGCGGAGGCCGCTCCGAGCGGTTCCCGCCGGTCGACCTCGACCCCCCGTACCGCACCACCACCTCGCCCGACCAGGACCCCTCGGGCCTGATCCGCGTCCTGCACTCCGCGATGCGCTCGGCCGAGGGCCACGTGGCCGCCGCGCTCGCCGAGACGTGCTTCGTGGTGGCCGACGGGCCGCTGCAGGAGTTCGCGCCGCACCCGGCGGTCGGCTACGTGAAGAGCCACCGCGTCCTGTACCTCTCCCCCGAGCGCAACCGGACAGTCGCGGCGCTCCGTCGCGGCCAACGAACGCCGCTGTTCACGATCACCGGCTACACGCGCTACTCGTGGTACGTGCGCCTGGCCGAGGTCGTGGGCGGCCACTCGTGGTCGGGGATCGCCCGCTGCGAGGCCTCCGGCCAGCTGCCGCTCGCCGAGGTCGTGAGGATCGCCGACCGCGTCGCGGCGCTCGTGCCGCTCGTCGCGAGCGAGCCGCATCTCGACCCGCGTGCGCCGCAGAACCTCGTCCCGATCGCCGCGCTCGAGCGGAGCCTTCGCCACCGGATGGGCGATCCGCGACTCGTCGAGCGGGCGCTGCGCGCCGCCGTGATGGAACCGGAGGCCGTGTGAGCCGGGACCGCGTCGGGCGGGTGCTCGGGTCCGAGCACACGAACACGGCCGAGTTCCGCGTCGTCGTCGACGACGACGAGTACCTGCAGCTCGACGATCTCGTCGTCGTCCGCACCGAGGTGCCGAAGGCCGGCGAGGTCCGCACCTACGGCGTGGTCACCGAGGCCGAGGCCGTCTACGAGGGCGCCTCGTTCGAGTCCGACACGCACCGGATCGCCGAACTCGGGATCATGCCGGCGGCCAAGGTCCGCACGGCCCGGGTCGCCGTGACCCGCGTCGACCCGGAGATCTGGGTCTCCGCGGACCCCGGCGAGGAGGTGCTGCGCGCCACCGGCGAGTTCCGGCGCAAGGCCCTGTACGCCGACGAGATGCAGCGCCCCCTCCCGATCGGTCTGGGCCGCGACGGCGCCCCCGTCCACGTCGACCTCGACTTCTTCGACGGGCGCAAGGGCGGGCACATGTCGATCAGCGGGATCAGCGGCGTAGCCACCAAGACCTCGTTCGCCCTGTTCTTCCTGCGGGTGCTGACCGCCTCGCCGGGGGTGGTCGGCGAGGCGGCGGCGAACCTGCGGGTGCTCGTGTTCAACGTCAAGGGCGAGGACCTGCTCTGGCTCGACCGCCCCAACCGCCTGTTCGAGGGGCAAGACGGCGCCCGCGAGGCCTGGGCCGCCCTCGGGGTCGAGCCCGCGCCGTTCCCGAGCGTCCGGTTCTGGGCGCCGCCACGCCGGCGCAGCGGCGACGTCGTCGTGCCCGACACCGGCGGGCGCCTCGAGGGCGTCGACGCCTTCGCGTGGACGCCGCGCGAGTTCGTCGACGAGGACCTCCTCGAGTTCTGCTTCACGGACGCGAACGACGCGAAGAACCAGATCCCGTTCATCCGCGAGCGCGTGCAGGCTCAGCTGAAGCGGTTCGCCGTGAACGTCGAGGGGATGCCGGGGGCGGTCGCGCTGCGCGACCCGCGCGACGCTCCCGACGGTCGCGGCTGGCACGCCGGCGACGCGATCGCCGCGACGCAGGCCGAGGTCGTGATCACCGACCTGCCGTCGCTCGTCGAGGCGCTCGAGCGCTTCCTCGAGCCGAGCGAGGGCGCGGACCCCGACCCCGCGTGGACCGCGAAGGTCCAGCCGGGCACGGTCTCGGCGTTCCTGCGCCGCATGCACGCGGCCGCCTCCCGGCTCGGGCACCTCGTGCAGGCGGGCCCGAGCCGCCGGATCGACCGCGGCGGCGCCAGCGTGACCGTGGTCGCGATCCAGACGCTGCACGAGCAGGCCCAGCGCTTCGTCGTCGGGGCCTTGCTCAAGGAGACGTTCCGCGAGAAGGAGGACACCGGCCAGCGCCTGCCGCTGTCGGTGATCGTGCTCGACGAGCTCAACAAGTACGCGCCGCGCGAGGGCGCCGGCCCGCTCAAGGACATGCTGATCGACATCGCCCAGCGCGGGCGCTCGCTCGGCGTGCTGCTCGTCGGCGCCCAGCAGACGGCGTCCCGCGTGGCGCCGGAGGTCCTGGAGAACGCCGCGCTCCGGGTGAGCGGACGCCTCGACGCGGCCGAGGCCGAGCGCGCCGAGTACGGATGGATGCTCCCGTCCACGCGGGCGCGCGCCCGGCTGCTCAAGCCCGGCACGATGGTCGTCGCGCAGCCCGCGATCCCGGTGCCGCTCGTCGTCACGTTCCCGTTCCCGCCGTGGGCCACCAGGAAGGAGGAGGTCGCGGACGACCCCGGCGCCGACCCGTTCGCCGGGTTGTAGCCCCGTCCGGCTCGCTCCCCCCGCATGAGGATCCTCCACACCGCGGACTGGCACGTCGGCAAGCGGCTCGGTCGCCACGATCGGACCGAGGAGTTCCGCGCCGTCCTCGACGAGGTCGCGACGATCGCCGACGAGCGCGCCGTCGACCTCGTGGTGGTCTCGGGCGACGTCTTCGATCGTCCGATCCCCCCGGTCGACGCCCTGTCGCTCGGCATCGGGGCGCTGTTGCGCCTCGCCGAACGCCGGCCCGTCGTCGCGCTCGCCGGGAACCACGACTCACCCGAGCTGTTCGAGGCGCTCGCGCCGCTGCTGCGGTCCCAGGGCCGCGGCGTGCACCTCGTGGGCGCGATCAAACGCCCCGACGAGGGCGGGGTCCTCGGCCCCGAGGAGCTGGGTGTCCCGGCCCTGGTCGCGTGCTTCCCGTTCCTGCGGGAGGGGCGGGTCGTCGACTTCATGCGCGACGCCGGCGAGTGGTACGGGCAGTACGCGGAGCGGGTCGCCTCGCTGAGCGCCGTCTACAACCGGGCGCTGGTCGAGCGGGCCGGCGGGGACCTCGTCCCGATCCTCGCGGCGCACTTCCTCGTGAGCGGCGTGAAGGTCGACCGGGGAGCGCAGCGCGGCGAGCGCGAGCTGCACATGGGCGAGGCCTACACGGCCACCGCCCAGGCGATCCCCGCCGGTCCCCAGTACGTCGCGCTCGGGCACATCCACGCGCCGCAGGCCGTCCCGGGCTCGCCGGTACCGGCGCAGTACGCGGGCTCGCTGCTGCCCCTGGACTTCGGCGAGGCCGGCGAAGCCAAGCGCGTGGTGCTCATCGAGGCCGAACCGGGCCGGCTCGCCACGATCGCGTCGGTCCCGCTCGCGGCCGGCCGGCCCCTGGTCCGCGCGGCGGGCACGTGGGACGACCTCGAGACCCGCGCCGACGAGCTCCGCGACGCCTACCTCGACCTCACCGTGAAGGTCGGGGGGACCGACCACGACCTGGGCCGGCGCGCCGCCGAGGCGTTCCCCTACCTCGTCAACGTGCGCGCGGAGCGGCCCGCGGGCGAGCGCCGACCACGCCCCGAGGGCGCCGAGCGTCCGGGCGACGACGCGCAGTACGCCGCGTTCTTCGAGCGTGAGACGGGCGAGCCGGCGCCCGAGGAGCTGGTGGCGCTGTTCCGCAGCGTCTTGGAGGAGGTGGCCGATGCGACCGCTTGAGCTCACCCTCGAGGGGTTCCGCTCCTACCGCGACCGCACCGTCTTCGACTTCCGCGACCGGCGGCTGGTCGGCATCGTCGGGCCGATCGGGGCGGGCAAGTCCTCGATCTTGGACGCGATCGCGTTCGCCCTGTACGCGAAGACCCCAACCTTCGAACGGGACACCCGCTCGCTGATCCACCAGCTCTGCGACGTCGCGCACGTCGAGCTGGTCTTCGAGGTCGACGGGCAGGTGTGGCGGGCGCAGCGGGGCCTGCGCAGGCGTGGCGCGAGCGGCCACAAGTTGGAGCGGCTCGAGGCCGACGCGCGCGACGCGGTCGCGGTCGAGACGATCGCGCAGGAGCGCGCGACGCGCGAGCGCGTCGAGGTGCTGCTCGGGATGTCGTTCGACGCGTTCTGCCGCTCGGTGCTGCTGGCGCAGAACCGGTTCTCGGAGTTCCTCAAGGCCACGCCGGGCCAGCGCAACGACGTCCTCAAAGGGGTGTTCGGCTACGAGCGCTTCGACGCGGCGCGCGAGATCGCGAGGAACCGGGTCGCCGCCGCCGAGGGCGAGCTCGCCGGGCTGGCGCAGGAGGGAGAGAGCGTGCGGCGGGCCGCCGAGGAGCTCGGACCCGCCCGGGAGGAAGCCGAGGCGGCGACCCAGCGCGACGACGAGCTGGCCGCCGCGCGACCCTCGCTCGAGGCGCTGGCCGAGACCCGCGCCGAGGCGGTGCGCGCCGCGGCGGCAGCCCGATCGAGGATCGCAGAACTGGAGGCGGTGGCCGCCGACCTCCCGGCCTCGGAGGCGCTCGACGACGCCGTCCGGGGCGCCGCCGAGGTCGGTGACGCCGTCCGCGACGCGGAGGCCGACGCGGCCGATGCCGAGCAGGCGCGCGCTCGGGCGCTCGCCGAGCGCGAGGCGCTGGCGGAGCGGCTGGGTGATCTCGACGAGCTCCGTTCGTTCGCCGGCCTGGTCGAACGGCACGAGGCCGAGGCCAGAGCCGCGACGGCGGCCGCCGAGGACGTCGCCCGCGCCGCCGAGGCGCTCGTCGGGGCGGAGGCGCTC
>JBLMXP010000032.1:0-2607 GCA_050257835.1 Planctomycetaceae bacterium
GGCGAGCGCTACCCCGAGGGGATCCAGATCCACGATGAGTCCGAGCTCGACCGCTTGATCCGCGACCGCGGCGTGGACGACGTCGTGTTCGCCTACTCCGACGTCAGCCACGAGTACGTGATGCACAAGGCGTCGCAGGTGATGGCGGCCGGCGCGAGCTTCCAGCTGCTCGGTCCCGACGCCACGATGCTGACGGCGACGGTGCCGGTGGTCGCGGTCACCGCGGTGCGGACCGGCGTGGGCAAGAGCCAGACGACCCGCGCGATCGCGGGCGCGCTCAAGGACGCGGGCAAGCGGGTCGTGGCCGTACGCCACCCGATGCCATACGGGGACCTCGCCGCCCAGCGGGTCCAGCGCTACGCCGAGCTGGAGGACCTCGACCGCTACGGGTGCACGATCGAGGAGCGCGAGGAGTACGAGCCCCACATCACGAGCGGGACCGTGATCTACGCCGGGGTCGACTACGGCGCGATCCTCGAGCAGGCGCAGGCGGAGTGCGACGTGTTGCTCTGGGACGGCGGGAACAACGACCTCCCGTTCTACCGGCCGCAGGTGTGGATCGCGCTGGTGGACCCGCTGCGCGCGGGCCACGAGCTCCGCTACCACCCGGGGGAGACGAACCTCCGCGCCGCCGACGTGGTGATCGTGAACAAGATGGACTCCGCGACCTCCGAGCAGGTGGCCGCGCTCGACGCGACGATCGCCGCGACGAACCCGCGGGCCACGGTCGTGAAGGCCAACTCGCTCGTGAGCGTCGACGATCCGGGGGCG
The DNA here is from genome assembly GCA_050257835.1 of Planctomycetaceae bacterium. Lineage (GTDB taxonomy): Bacteria > Actinomycetota > UBA4738 > UBA4738 > HRBIN12 > AC-51. Next base: position 772 of record JBLMXP010000032.1, read on the forward strand.
ATCGAGGGCAAGCGCGTGCTCGTGGTCGAGGACGGCCCGACCCTCACCCACGGCGAGATGAAGATCGGCGCGGGGGTGGTCGCGGCGGAGCGGGGCGGCGCCGCCGAGATCGTCGACCCGCGTCCCTGGGCGATCGGCACGATCGCCGAGACGTTCGCGAAGTACGACGTCGGCGCGGTCCTGCCGGCGATGGGCTACAGCGAGGGCCAGCTCGCCGAGATGGAGAAGATCATCGACGCCGCCGACGTCGATCTCGTGGTGGTGGGGACCCCGATCGACCTGCGCCGCGTGATCGACATCCGCAAGCCCGCGGTGCGGGTCCGCTACGACCTCGACGTCCTGCCCGGCTCGCCGAGCCTGCGGGACATCCTCGCGCCGGTCCTGTAGCGGCCGGATCCGGGAGCGCCGCGTGGAGCGGGTCGTCGTCGCCCTCGGCGGCAACGCGCTGCTCCGCCGCGGCGCCGAGGACACCTACGAGGAGATGTACGCGGCGGCGCGCGCGGCGGCCGAGCAGGTGGCCGACATCGCCGCGGCGGGGTGGGAGGTGGTCCTCACCCATGGCAACGGCCCCCAGGTCGGCCGGATCTTGATCCAGCAGGAGGCGGCTGCCACGCAGGTCCACCCCATGCCGCTCGACGTCTGCGGCGCCGAGAGCCAAGGGCAGATCGGCTATCTGCTCCAGGTGACGATCGGCGACGTCTTCTTCGAGCGCGGGATGGAACGACCCGTCGTGACGCTGCTGACGCTCACACGGGTCCGCGCGAACGACCCGGCGTTCCGTGCGCCCGCGAAGTACGTCGGCCCGTACTTCACCGAGGCTGAGGCCCGCCGGCTCGAGGAGCAGCGCGGCTGGGTGATGAAGGCCGACCCGCACGGCGGCTGGCGACGCGTCGTGCCGAGCCCCAAGCCGTACTCGATCGTCGAAGCACCGGTCGTGCGGGGGCTCATCGCCGAGGGGGTGATCGTGATCGCGGCCGGGGGCGGCGGCGTCCCGGTGGTCGAGTCGGGCCCGCGCCTGATCGGCCGCGAGGGCGTGGTCGACAAGGATCTCGCCGCGGCGATCCTCGCGACGCAGGCCGAGGCCTCGGTCCTGCTGATGCTGACCGACGTGCGCAAGGTGCAGCGCGGCTACGGCTCCTTGATGCCCGAGGACCTCGACGTCCTCACCGTGCCCGAAGCCAAGCGCCTGCTGAAGAAGGGCGAGTTCGGCGCGGGGTCGATGGGGCCGAAGGTGGAGGCCGCGGTGCACTTCGTGGAGGAACGAGGGGCGCGGGCCGTCATCGCCGACCTCGCCGAGGCGCTGCCGGCGCTGCGCGGTGAGGCCGGGACCGAGATCGTCCCCGCGTGAAGGCCGACGGGCTCAGCGGCGCACGGGTCGGCCGGGGTTGCGGAACTGCTGCGCGGCCACGTACACGGCGAACACGACGACGGACACGAGCAGCAACAGCAGCAACCCGAGGAACACGAGCTCCAAGATCCCGTGGACCTCCGGGACGATCACGGCGAGGATGGACATCGGATCGGCTCCCCAACGTCGAGGACGGAGCCATCCTACCCGCGCGTCGGCCCCGCGTGAGGGCCAAGGGGCCGTTCCGCCGCAGGTCTGTCGAGACCCTCAAGCGCGCGGGCGCGCGGGCCGATGCACCGGTCATGTGGCGACGTCGTCGTGCGCGCGAGAAGGAGGCGTGGGTGTCGACCGCGCCCGCGCCGAAGGCCGAGCAGCCCGCGGAGGTCCGCTCGCACGTCGAGCGCGCCACCTACGAGGACTCCTGGTACGAGGTGCTCCGGCGCTCTCCCGCCGAGGAGGCCACGGCCGAGTCCTCCGCCGACCCCGAG
>JBLMXP010000033.1:0-2935 GCA_050257835.1 Planctomycetaceae bacterium
CCGGACGCCATCAGCAACCCGCCCAGCGGCAGCAGCCAGAACGAGAGGGCGTTGATCCGCGGGAAGGCCATGTCCGGCGCCCCGATCTGGAGCGGGACGGCGTAGTTCCCGAACCCCGCCAGGATCGGGATGATGAACAGGAACAGCATGAACGAGGCGTGCATCGTGAACGCCTGGTTGTAGAACGCCTCGTTCACGAACTGGAGACCGGGCTGCGCGAGCTCGACGCGCACGACCAGGGCGAGGATCCCGCCGGCCAGGAAGAAGACGATCGAGTTGATCAGGTACATGATCCCGATCTTCTTGTGGTCGGTCGTCGTCAACCACTCGTACAGCCCGGTGCGATAGGCCGGGGCGGCGGGGTTGAGCGTCGTCGTGGCCATCAGCGCTCCCTCACTGGACCGTGAGCGTGCCGGTCATGTTCGGATGGATCGTGCAGTCGAAAGGGTACGTTCCGGCCTTGAGCGCCGGCACCGCGTAGTCCCCGGCCGCCGGGCCGGTCACGTTGGGCCCGAGGAAGACCTGGCCGCCACCCGCGTTCTTGATCTGCACGTTGTGCGGGACGCCGGCGTCGTCGTTCTGGAAGTGGATCGTGAACGGCGTGTCCGCGGGCGCCTGGAGCGCGGTCGTGGAGAACGCGATGTTCTTGGCCGCGAGCTGGATCACGGGGCCCGTGCCGGTGCCGCCACCTGCCGACGGCTGGGGTGCCGCGCCCGACGGCTGGGGTGCCGCGCCCGACGGCGCGGGGGCCGCTCCCGACGGCGCGGGGGTCGGCGTCGCGGCGGCCTTGGCGATCGCGGCCTGGAGCCAGGTGTCGTACTGCGCCTTCGCGACGGCGTGGACCTCGAACACCATCGTGTCGTGGAAGGTGCCGCACAGCTCGGCGCACTGGCCGCGGTATGTGCCCTGCTCGTCGACCGTGAAGTCGAACGTGTTCTCCCGGCCGGGGATCGCATCGCGCTTGAACAGGAACTTCGGGACGTAGAACGCGTGGATCACGTCCGTCGCCCGCAGGGTGACCTGGACGGGCTCGCCGACCGGGACCACCATGCCGCCGTCCTCGCCGCTGGGCAGCGCCTGGGTGAACAGCGTCTTGCCGCTCGCATCGAGGTAGTCGAACTGCCACTGGAAGCGCGTCGCGACGGCGCGGATCCGGACATCGGTCGGCCCCGTGGCCTCGACCGTGTTCAGCGTCTGCCACGAGAGGACGAACAGGAACGCGACGATCAGGGTGGGGATCGCCGTCCAGATCACCTCGACCAGGTTGTTGCCATGGGTCTGGGGCGGGAGGTCGTCCTCGTCCGGCTTGCGCCGGTATCGGAAGACCGTGAACACGATGAGGCCTTCCACGAGGATGAAGATCACGACCGCGATCGCGAACACGATGTTGTACAGGGTCCGCACGCTGTGGGACCGGTCGGTGACCGGCGTCTCCCCGCCGACGGGAAAGAAGCTGTCCACGGCCCGCTGCGGCGTGATCCCGGTTGCCGCCAATGCGATCAGCGCCGCCACGACGACCAGCACGATGATCACGGCGGCAACGATCGGACCGGACCCGGTCCGCGACCGGGAGGGCATCGACATCGGGTTCCTCGGATGTTCTCGGTCGTGATCACGGGCCGACCGCGACCGAGCAGGTTGAGGCTCGCCGTCCGGGGACACGCGCCGCCCGCAGGGGGCGCCGGACGTCGCGCATCATAACCGAGGTTCGGCACCGCGACAGTCCGGACGGCCCGCCCGGGGGTGCCGAATGGCCCCCGAGGGCATTCGTCCCGAATCGCGGGACAATGGTGCCGTGATCCACCCCTGTCCAGGGCTCCGACGGCCTGGTCCCCGTACGCCGGGGCGATCCCCGCGACGGGTCCGCGCGTCCGTCACGCGGCGCCTTGCCGGGGTCGTCGCGGGCCTTGGGCCGGTCGCCGTGGCGGCGTCGCTCGCCGCGCCCGTGGTGCTGGCCCATGGCGACTCCGTCCCTGACGAGCCGACGCTGGCCTCGTTCCTCATCGACTGGGGCTTCGACCCGACGGTGTGGCTCGTGGCGATCGCCGCGCTCCTCGCGTGGGGCGTCGCCGTCCGCCGGGTCAACCGCGCGCACCCCGCGCACCCGGTGCCGCGCGTGCGCTCGATCGTATGGGTCGCCGGCGTCGGCGCGGTGGTCGCGGCGCTCGACTCCGGGATCGATCGCTACGACACCACGCTGTTCTCGGTGCACATGGTCCAGCACATGCTGCTCACCTTCGTGGCGCCGCCGCTGCTGCTGTACGCGGGCCCGATCACCCTGCTGCTGCGCGTCTCGTCGCCGGAGATGCGCCGTCGGTGGGTCCTCCCCGCCCTCCACTCGCGTGTCGTACGCGCGATCTCGTTCCCGGTCGTGTCTTGGGTGGTGTTCGCCGTGGTGATGTGGGGGACGCACTTCTCGCCCCTGTTCGACCTGTCGCTCGAGAACGACCTCGTCCACCGGGCGGAGCACGCGCTGTTCCTGGGCGCGTCGCTGCTGTTCTGGTGGCCGATCGTCGGGCCGGACCCGTCGCCGTGGCGGATGCGCTCGCCGTTCAAGGTGTTGTACGCGGGCCTCCAGATGCCCCAGAACACGTTCCTGGCGGTCGCGATCTTCATGGCCTCGACGCCGCTCTACCCGCACTACGCGACGGCTGTCCGGACCTGGGGACCGACGGTCCTCGCGGACCAGCAGCTCGCCGGCGGGCTGATGTGGATCGGCGGGGACTTCGTGTTCATCTCGGCGGTGATCCTGCTCGTGTGGGGATGGATGCGCGAGGAGGAGCGCCGGAGCGTGGGCGAGGACCGGCGGCTCGCGGCCGAGCGCGCCGCGATCCGCGAGCGCGAGGCCCGGCTCGCGGCGCGGCGGGCGGCCGAGGCCGGCGGGCCGGAGCCGGGTGCCGGGGGCTGAGGGCGCCGCGCTCAGCCCTCGGCGGGG
>JBLMXP010000034.1:0-14796 GCA_050257835.1 Planctomycetaceae bacterium
ACGCCACGTGCTTCCAGGTGGGATGGCGCGCGAGCGGCGACTCGCCGCCGGGCTGGAAGTCGGCGTCGGGCGGCAGGAGCACCGGGAGCTGGTCGTCGGGCACGGGGACCTCGCCGCAGTCCGGGCAGTGCACGATCGGGATCGGCGCGCCCCAGTAGCGCTGGCGCGAGATCAGCCAGTCGCGCAGGCGGAAGTTGACGGCCGCGGTCCCCCGTCCCTCGCCGTCGAGCCACGCCGTGACCTCGGCGATCGACGCCGGCGTCGGGCGCCCGTCGAACAGGCCGGAGCGCACCATCGCGCCCTCGCCGGCGTAGGCCTCGGCCATCGTGTCGCCGTCGAGCGGCTCCCCCACCGGCTGGATCACCACGCGCACCGGCAGGTCGTGGGCGCGGGCGAACTCGAAGTCGCGCTGGTCGTGGGCGGGAACCGCCATGATCGCGCCGGTCCCGTAGCCCATCAGCACGTAGGGAGCCGCGAAGCACGGCACGCGCTCCCCGTTCACCGGGTTCACGGCGTGCACCCCGAGGAAGACGCCCTCTCTCGTGTCGGCGGCCTCGCGGTCGGCCAGGGAGGTGGCCGCCACGCGCTCCACGAGCGGCGCCACCTGGTCCCAGGTGCCCCCCAGCTCGGCGAGCCGCCGCACCGCCGGATGCTCCACCGAGAAGACGAAGAACGTGACGCCCCACAGCGTGTCGGGCCGCGTCGTGAAGATCGGGACCTCTTCGCCCGTCTCCTCGATCGTGAACGTGACCTCCGCGCCCTCGGAGCGGCCGATCCAGTTCCGCTGCATCGTGACGACCCGCTCGGGCCAGTCGGTCAGCAGGTCGACGTCGTCGAGCAGCCGCTGCGCGTAGTCGGTCACCTTGAAGAACCACTGCGTGAGCTCGCGCCGCTCGACCATCGTGCCGCAGCGCTCGCAGGCTCCCTGGATCACCTGCTCGTTCGCGAGCACCGTCTGGTCCTTGGGGCACCAGTTCACGGGCGCGCTCTTGCGGTAGGCGAGCCCACGCTCGAACAGGCGCAGGAACAGCCACTGCGTCCACCGGTAGTACTCGGGATCGCACGTCTGCACCCGCCGTGCCCAGTCGAACGACATCCCCATCCGGCGGAACGACGCCGCCTGCTGGTCGATGTTCGCGTAGGTCCACTCGGCCGGGGGCGTGCCGCGCTTGATCGCGGCGTTCTCGGCGTTCAGGCCGAACGCGTCCCACCCGATCGGATGGAGCACGTTGTGACCGCGCATCGCCTGGTAGCGGGCGATCACGTCGCCGCCGCTGAACGCCTCCGCATGGCCCATGTGGAGGTCGCCCGAGGGGTAGGGGAACATGTCGAGCGCGTAGAACCGCGGGCGGTCGTCGGCCGGGTCGTCGGAGGCCCGGTAGAGGTCCTCCTCCTCCCAGACCTTCACCCACGTCGGCTCGATCTCGGACGGCTCGTAGCGCCTGCTCATGGTCGGCCCATGGTAGCGAAGGCCGGTACACTCCCGGGCACCCATGCTTCGCCGTCGTCCTGCCCTGCTCTTGTGCCTGGTCGCCGTGTCGGTGGTCGCGGCCGCCTGCACCGGGGCCACCGCCTCGAACACGTCCCCCTCGCCGGGCAGCCAAGGCGGCGCCGACGGCTCGGCCTCCGCCTCACCCGACGGCATCTTCAAGCTCGACCACCTGATCTTCATCGTGCAGGAGAACCGGTCGTTCGATCACTACTTCGGGACCTATCCGGGCGCCGACGGGATCCCCACGAAGCCCGACGGCTCCTTCAAGCCCTGCGTCCCCGACAAGTACCTGGGCAACGCGTGCGTCAAGCCGTACCTCAGCCACTCCTACGACCAGAACGGCGGGCCGCACGCGCATCGCAACGCGGTCGCCGACGTGAACGGCGGCAAGATGAACGGGTTCGTGAACTCGCTGCCGCCCCGGCCGGGCTTCTGCTGGATGGACCCGCACCAGGCCAAGTGCAAGACCTACCTCGGGCCGCAGGGCCAGCCCGACGTGATGAGCACGCTCCCCCGGTCCGTGATCCCGAACTACTGGTCCTACGCCGACCACTTCGTGCTGCAGGACCACATGTTCGCCCCGGTGGACTCGTGGACCCTGCCGTCGCACCTGTTCATGCTCTCGGCGTGGTCGGCGTACTGCCCCGACCCCTCGGACCCGATGTCGTGCCGGACCGACATCAACCTGTCGGACTCCTCGAAGCGGTGGAACTACGGGCAGAAGCCGATCTACGCGTGGACAGACATCACGTACCTGCTCGACAAGGCCGGCGTCTCCTGGCGTTACTACGTGGGGAACAACACCTGCTGGCAGCACCCCCCGTGCAAGCTCCCCGAGGGGCGCAAGGCGTACGAGACGAGCTACAACCGCAACCCGCTGCCGGGCTTCACCAGCTTCCACGACGGCGAACGCGCGAACGGGGTCGGCGACAACGTCCGCCCCGTGAACGACTTCCTCTCCGCCGCGAAGAACGGCACGCTGCCCTCGGTCGCGTGGATCGCCCCGACGGCCGCCGTGAGCGAGCACCCGAGCGGCCCGAGCACGGTCCGCGACGGGATGGCCTACGTCACGCGCCTGATCAACCGCACGATGCAGAGCCCCGAGTGGGACTCGACCGCGATCTTCCTGTTCTGGGACGACTGGGGCGGGTTCTACGACCACGTCGTCCCCCCGCGCGTCGACCGGATGGGCCTCGGCCTGCGCGTCCCGTCGCTCGTGATCAGCCCCTATGCCAAGCAGGGCTACATCGACCACTCGACGCTGTCGTTCGACAGCTACCTCAAGCTGATCGAGGACCGGTTCCTCGGCGGCCAGCGCCTCGACCCGAGGACCGACGGCCGTCCCGACTCGCGCCCCACGGTCCGGGAGAACCACGCGAACCCGGTCACGGGCGCGTTCGACTTCTCGCAGCCGCCGCGTGCCGGAGTGATCATGAACCCGTGGCCGTGGACGACGCCGGAGGCCTGGCCCTCGTTCTGAGGCCCTCGTGCTGAGGTGGGGCCCGAGGGCCCCGCTCAGGCGAGCCAGGGTGGGAGCAGCCCGCCCCCACGTGCGACCAGTGCGGGGATCTCTTCGGCCGGCACCGGGCGCGAGAACAGGAAGCCCTGCGCGAGCGGGCAACCCTGCTCTCGCAGGAAGGTCAGTTCCCCGTCGGCCTCCACGCCCTCGGCGAGCGGGGTCATCCCCAGCCCGCGCGCGAGCTGGATCATCGCGCGGACCATGTTGCCCAGGCTCGGGTCGCGGTGGACGTCGCGGACGAACGAGCGGTCGATCTTCAAGACGTCGACCGGCATGTGCTTGAGCCGCGCGAGCGAGGAGTAGCCCGTGCCGAAGTCGTCGAGCGCGAGCCGGAAGCCCCACGCGTGGAGCTCGTTCAAGATCATCAGGGTCCGGTCGGGGTCGGCCATCGCGGTCGACTCCGTGATCTCGACGGTGACCGTGTTCGGGTCGACGCCGGCCGCGCGGATCCGTCCCAGGAGCTTCTCCGCCAGGTGCGCCGACCAGAGCTGACGCGGCGACAGGTTGAACCCGACGCCGACGTCGATCCCGACCGTCCGCCACTGGGCCTGCTGGCGGGCGAGCTCCCCGACCACCCACTCGCCGATCGCCTCGATCAGGCCGAGCTCCTCCGCGAGCGGGATGAACTCGCCGGGGGGCACCAGTCCCCCGTTGGGCTCGAGCCAGCGGATCAACCCCTCGACCGCCCGGATCGCGCCGGTCTCGAGATCGACGATCGGCTGCCAGTGCAGGACCCAGGGCTCGGACCGCACCGCCTCGCGGAGCCTCGTCGTGAGCGAGAGCTTCTCCGCCGCGTCCTCCGCGCGCGAGGCGAACACGACGTAGCCGCCCGGCTCCTGGCGCTTGGACTGGTACATCGCGTGGTCGGCATTCTTCAGCAACGACGCGGCGTCGGTCGCGTCGTGCGGGAACAGCGAGATCCCGACCGAGCCCGTGGCGTAGAAGGGGGTTCCGCCCAGGTCGAAGGCCGCGGCGAGCGCGTCCCGGATCCGCGCCGCCACGGACTCGGCCACGAGCAGCGCCGGGTCCGGCGCCCCCGGCTCGCCGCTCGCGCGCTCGAGGTCGGACAGCAACAGCAAGAACTCGTCGCCGCCCTGGCGGGCGACAAGGTCGGTATCGCGCGTGCACACGCGCAGGCGATCGGCGAGCTGGGCGAGCAGGAGATCGCCGGCGTGGTGCCCGAGCGAGTCGTTCACGAGCTTGAAGTTGTCCAGGTCCAGGTACACGACGCCGACCCCCATGTCGTGCCGGCGCGCCCGCGCGAGCGCGTGGTCGAGCATCTCCTCGAACAGCACGCGGTTCGGCAGCCCGGTGAGCTTGTCGTGATAGGCGAGGAACGCGACCTGCTCCTCCGCCGACTTGCGCTCGGTGATGTCGAACAGCACGCCCTGGATCAGCCAGGGGTTCCCGGCCTCGTCGTCGATCGGGAAGGCCTGCTCCAACACCCACTTGACCGTGCCGTCCTCATGCACCATCCGGTACTCGTGGTTCAGCGTCACGTGGCCGTGGTAGGCCTCCTGGTACTCGTCGAAGGCGCGGTCGATGTCCTCCGGGTGCACGTGCCGCCGCCAGGCATACCAGTCCTGCATCCACTCCTGAGGCGTGATGCCGAGCAGATCCTCGACCTGCGGGCTCACGTAGATCGACCGGGAATCCTCGTCGACCGGGTCGAGGTAGACCACCGCGGGGATGTGCTCCACGAGGCTCCGGTACTTCGCCTCGGCCTCGAACCGCGCCTCGCGCGCGTCGAGGCGCTCGGTGATGTCGCGGATCGTGACGACGAGCAACGGCTCCGGCTCCTCGATCGCCCCGACGTGCAGCTCGACCGGGATCTCGTCCCCGTCCGCGCGACGGCACCGCGACTCGAACACCGCTCCTGGCGCGGCGTCGGCCAGATGCGCGGCCAGGAGCAGCTCGACGTGCTTGCCCACCAGCTCGGTCCGCGTGAACCCGGTGAGCCTCTCCGCGTGCAGGTTGGCGTCCACGATCCGGCCGTCCGCAGCGGTGACGATGAGGCACTCGGGGGTGGCTTCGAGCAGGGCGTGCGCGCGCATCCGGTGCGCGTAGCGCGCCGGCGCCCCTGCTCGCGATCGTCCGCTGCCCAGCCTCATGATGATGATGCGCTCCCGGGGAACCATCGGCGTGCCGAGCGGCGACCCTGAGCCGCGAGCGCCGTTCAGCGCGCGGGGGCGACGGTCCCGCCGAGCGCGGCGGTCAGGTCCTCAGCCGGCATCGGCCGACCGAACAGATAGCCCTGCGCAAGCGGCACGCCCAGGGACCGCAGGAAGGCCGCCTCGCCTTCGGTCTCGACGCCCACGGCCACGGGCGTCACGCCGAGGCTGTCGGCGAGGGTGACGATCGCGCGGACCACGGCCGCCTGCTCGAGGTCGACGTCCACCCCTCGGACGAACTGCCGGTCGATCTTGAGGTAGTCGACCATGAACGAAGCCAGCCGCGAGAGCGACGAGTGCCCGGCTCCGAAGTCGTCGATCGCGAGCCCGAGCCCCCACGCCCGGAGCTCGACGATCACGCGTTGCGCGCGCTCGGGGTCGGCCATCGCGGTGCTCTCGGCGATGTCGAGGATCACGCGGGAGGGCGGCACGCCGCCGTCGCGGAGCCGGCCGATCAGCTTCTCCGACAGGTGCAGCGACCAGAGCTGCCGCGGCGACAGGTTGAAGCCGAGCTTCAGGTGGTGGCCCGCGTCGCGCCAGCGCGCGTCCTCGCGGCAGAGCTCCTCGACGACCCAGCCGCCGATCGCCTCGATCAGACCGAGCTCCTCGGCCACGGGGAGGAACTCGCCCGGCGGGACGATCCCGCCGTTCACGTCGTGCCAGCGGATCAGCGCCTCCGCGCCGACGATCCCGCCTCGCTGCAGGTCGACCATCGGCAGCCAGTGCAGGGTCCACGCCTCGTCGCGGACGGCCTGGTGGATCCGGGCCGAGAGGGATCTCGCCTCGTCGGCCTCCTGCTGCGCGCCGGCGCCGTAGGCGACGGTGATCGGGCGTGAGGACCGCTTGCTCGCGTACATCGCGTCGTCGGCCCGCTTGAGCAGCGAGGCGACATCGGCGGCGTCGTGCGGGTACAGGCTGATCCCGATCGAGGCCGACGCGACGTAGGGAGTGCCCTCCAGGTCGAACGGCTCCTCGAGCGCGGCGCGCATCCGCTCGGCCACGGCGCGCGCCGCGAGCACCGCGTGGTCGGGGTTCGCGTCCAGGCCGTCCAGCAAGGCGAGGAACTCGTCGCCGCTTCGGCGCGCCACGACGTCGGCGTCACGCACGCAGGGTCGCAGACGCTCCGCGAGACGCTGGAGCAGCACGTCTCCGACGTGGTGGCCCATCGTGTCGTTGACCTGCTTGAAGTTGTCGAGGTCGACGAACAGCAGCGCCGTGGTCCCGCCGGAGCGGCGCGCCTTCGCGACCGACATCGTCAGCATCTCCTCGAACAGCGACCGGTTCGCCAGTCCGGTGAGCGGGTCGTGGTAGGCGAGGAACTGCAGCTCGTCCGCGTTGCGACGGTCGGTGACGTCGAGGATCACGCCTTGCACGAGGAACGGGCGCCCCTGGGCGTCGGGGATCACGTAGGCCTGCTCGAAGACGGTCTTGACCGTCCCGTCCGCGTGGATCATCCGGTACTCGCGAGCGAGGGGCAGCCCCTTGGCGATCGTGTCCGTGTACTCATCCCAGACGCGGTCGTAGTCGTCCGGATGCACGTGGCTCGCCCAGCAGTACGGGTCGGACAGCCACTGCTCGGGCGTGACGCCGAGGAGATCCTCGACCTGCGGGCTCACGTAGATGCTGTCGAGCTCCTCGTAGGCGGGGTCGAGGTAGACGACGCCGGGGAGGTTCCGGATCAGCAGCCCGTACATCGCCTCGACGTCGAGCGCCCCTTCGCCGGCCGAGCGCAGACGCGCCAGGCGCGGGCCCAGCTCGCGCAGGCGCGCGTCCTCGAGCGTCCACGGCAGCTCGCGGATGCCCGGCGGCGGCGTGCGGGTGCTCTCCTCCTGCGTCATCGCCGGTTCCATCGGCGCGGAACCGGCGTCACCTGAGAGGCGTTACCCCGCCGCGGGTGTGCGCTCCTCCATCCCCCACGGCGAGCCGTACTCGTTCAGCAGGTCGAGGAACGGCACCGCGTCGAAAGCCTCCGGACCCAGCACGCCCGTGCCCGACCAGGTGCCGTTCGCGAGCAGCTCGAGCGCGATCACGGGGTTGATCGCGGTCTGCCACACCACCGCCTGCGCCTGGTCGCGCCCCCACGTCTCCTCGTTGTCGACCACGTGGTACAGGTACACCTCGCGGGGGTTGCCGTCCTTGCCGACGCCGGTCACCCACGTGCCGGCGCACGTCTTGCCGGTCATCCGCGGTCCGAGGGTCGCCGGGTCGGGCAGACACGCGGCCACGACGTCGCGTGGGCTCACCTCGCCGCCGCGGACCTTCACGCGATCGGTCTTGTCCAGGCCGAGCTTGTGCAGGACCTTGAGCACCTCGATGAACTCGTCGCCGAGGCCGTACTTGAAGGTGGCCCGCTCGCAGTCGATCCACCGCGGGATCAGGAGCACCTCCTCGTGCTCGACGTTGACGCACTCGACCGGGCCGATCCCCTCGGGGAACGTGAACGTCTCGGGCTCGGAGAACGGCGCGGTCGTGTACCAGCCGCGGTCCTTCTCCCAGATCACCGGCGGGTTCAGGCACTCCTCGATCGTGGTCCAGATCGAGAACCCGGGTGCGAACTCGTAGCCCTGCACCACGAGGTTCGCGCCGTCGCGCACCCCGCACTCGTCGATCCGGCTGAACAGGTGGTCCTGCGCGTAGCGCGCGAAGACGTCGGACATCCCGGGCTCCACGCCGATCCCGACGAGCGCGAGTTGACCACGCTCCTCCCACTCCTTGGCCTTGTCGAACTGCTCGTCGCCGAGCTTCACGCCGGGGAGCGCGTACGGCTGCTCGGGATGCGGATGCGACAGCGACATCGCCATGTCGAGGTAGGTGGCGCCCGCCTCGAACGCTCCGTCGAAGATCGGCATCACGAACCGCGGGTCGACGGCGTTCAGGATGTGCGTGGCGCCCTCGGCCTTGGCGAGCGCGGCGACGGCCGCCGCGTCCGAGGCGTCGACCTGCGCCGCGCCGAACCGTCCGGTGCCGTTGTCGTAGCGCTCGACCACGCTCCGGGCGCGCGCCTCGTCGTAGTCGGCGAACACGATCCGCTCGTAGAAGTCCCGTCGCGCCACGATCGGCGCGAACGAGGCGCCGACGCCGCCGGAACCGACCACCAAGATGCGCATGCGTTCCTCTCCTCCAGATGGGCTCGGGCGGAGTCTACGAAACACGGCGGGGCGCTCGGCCCTAGGGCCGGCGTGCGCTCGTGTACCTGATCGCGACCCCCATCCCGATCGACCCGTCGTCGCCGCGGAGGGTGTCCACGAGGGCCAGCGCGCGCGCCACCACGTCGTGGCGCCGTTCGGGCGGGATCGCCTCGAGGAGCGCCGTCCCACTCGTGCTTCGGAACCAGGCGAGCCACCGCTCGGGCGTCTCGAAGACGACGCGGAAGGGCTCGTCGCGGATCTGCAGGTCGACGCATCCCGCGGCCGCCAGGATCTCCCGGATCGCGTATATCGAGGCGAGCGGTCCTTCCTCTTCCTCCGAGCCCCTTTCGTCCGGGTCATCCGCATCGCCTGCCGCGCCGACGAGCAGCGCCTCCAACGGCTCCCATCGCGCGTCGCCGTCGCCGAACGTCGTGAAGCCGAACCGGCCCCCGGGCACGAGGACCTCGAGCACCGCCGTGATCGCCCGTGGCACGTCGGGCACGAACGGTAGGACCAGCGAGGCGAGCACGTGGTCGAACGACGACGCAGGGACCGGCGGATCCTCCGCGTCGCCGACCCGTACGTCCACGTTCGTGAGCCCCCGCTCCGCGACCTCCTGCGCGACCAACGCCACCATCGCGGGCGCGAGGTCGAACCCCGTCACGTGGCCCGTCGGGCCGACGGCCGCCGCCGCGGGGAACAGGACGGCGCCCCGGCCGCAGCCGACGTCGAGGACGCGCTCCCCCGGCCGTGGGCCGGCCAACTCGACGAGCCGGCGCCCGATCGGCTCGAAGAAGGCGACCCCGGTCCGCTCGTAGTCGGGCGCGACCAGGTCGAACAACGCCCGCGTCGCGTCCTTCGCTCCGGCGTCGCCCACGCCCCCATCCTCGGCGCGCACCCGTTCCGCGTCAGCGCCGAACGGCCCGCCCCGGACGGGAACCGTGCCGGCATGGGAGCCTTTGCTCCCACGTCTCACGGGAGGACCGGACATGAAGCACATGGTGGTCGGGAGGCACAACGCGGAGAGCTGCGCCTTCCGGAGCGAAGAGGACGGCGCGATCCTCGGAGGAGCGCTCGACGCCTTCGGAGTGGCGGCGGCAGAGCTCGGCCTCACGATCGACGGCTCTTGGATCAACCGCTCGTCCCATGCCTCGTTCATCCTCGTCGACGCCCCGAACGCCCACGTGATCGACGAGGCGCTCCTCAAGGCGGGCCTCGTAGGCCGCACCCACACCGAGATCTACCCGATCTTCGCGATGGAAGAGGTCCGCGCAGCCTTCGAAGCCCGCTCCGATCGGTAGCGGCCGCGGTGGTCAGGAGGGCGGGGCGCTCTCGGCCGCCCTGGCGGCACGCCAGGCGGTGGGCGCCTCGCCCATCCGGCGCTTGAAGGCCCGACTGAACGCCTCTTGCGAGTCGTAGCCGACACGCCGCGCGACCTGCGCCACGCTGAGGTCCGACGATCCGAGGAGCTCCACGGCGAGGTGCATCCGCCACTGCGTGAGGTAGCGGATCGGAGACAGGCCGAGCACCTCTCGGAAGCGCTGATCGAGCAGCGAGCGCGAGACCGCCGCCTCGTGGGCGAGCTGGGAGACGGTCCAGGCGCGCGCGGGATCCGCGTGCAAGCACGCGAGCGCCGGAGCGAGCGCGGGATCGCGCAACGCGTTGATCCATCCGCGTCCCGCCGAGGGCGCCGAGGCGAGATGCACGCGCAGCATCTCGGTCAACAGCAGCTCCGGGAGCCGGGTCGAGGTCGTATCCGACCGGGACGCGCCCGACGAGATCTCGAGCGCGTACTCGACGCTCGCACGGAGCCAACGTGCGGCCGGACCCTCCGGCGGACGCACCACGAACACGGAGGGGAAGACCCCCATCCGAGGGTCGAACAGGGGGTCCGACGAGTGGAGATAGCCGCACACGACGTCGGTGCGCTCGCCGCCGTCGCCGTGACGCAGGACCGGAAGCACCGACCACGGGGGAGGCGACAGCAGCGAGAAGATCGGCACGCTGCTGGTCTGCACCGCGCCTCCCATCTCGTACGGATCCCCGTAGGGCAGGACGATCACGTCGCCCTCGTTCGCGCGATGGCGTTCCCCGTCCGGTCCGGCCACCCAGCACGATCCCTCGGCGACGATGTGGAACATGATCAAGCGTTCGGCGCCGGGCCGCAGCGCCTGGGCCATCTCGCCGCCGGCGGCCGGCGACGTGAACGCCCACGCCTCCGTGAACTCCGAACGGAAGAAGATCGCGCCGTCGAGCTGCAGGCCGCTCAACGCCGCCTCGAGCGGCGACGGATCGCTCTGCGCCGTCGTGCGGTCTGGTGTTCGGATCATGACCCTCGGTGTCTCGGTCATCCTCGGTTCACCCGTCCTCGCGAAGACTGAGTGTGCCACCAGGTGATCGTCCGGTCACCGGCGACGGGAAGGAGGAGCAGATGCCCTTGTTCATGGACGTGCACCGCTCGCTACCGGAGGGCGTGACGGCGGACGACCTCATGCACGCGCACGAGGCCGACGTGCAGACCCAGGCCAAGTACGGCGTGACGTACCTCAACTTCTGGGCCGACCCGCAGGGAGGGAAGGCGTTCTGTCTGGTCGAAGCCCCCGACGCCGAGACGGCACACGCGGTGCACCGCGAGGCTCACGGACTCGTCGCGGACGAGATCTACCCCGTCTTCCAGGGCTGAGACCACAGCGTTTCCGTTCGATCGGAGCGGCGCCGGCCGCCTCCGTCGCACCCGCCGGGTCGCGACGGAGGCGGTTTCGGGGCTGCCGCTCGATGGCGCCTCGCAGGTTCCACCATCGGGCGACCGGCTATGGTCGCCATATGACGACGGTGCTGCTGTTCCATCACGCGCAAGGGCAGACGGTTGGGTTCCTGGACTTCGCCGAGCGGCTCCGGGAAGCCGGACACACGGTGCACGCCCCGGACCTGTTCGACGGGCGCACGTTCGAGACCGTTGAAGAGGGCGTCTCGCACGCGCGGGAGGTCGGTTTCGACCGGATCCTGCAGCGGGGCATCGCGACCGCCGAGGACCTGCCGCCCGACGTCGTCTACTCAGGGTTCTCGCTCGGTGGGATGCCCGCCCAGGCGCTGGCGCAGACGCGCCCCGGCGCGAGAGGAGCGATCCTCTACCACGCCTGTCTGCCACCGTCGGAGTTCGGGGGCCCGTGGCCCGCGGGCGTCCCGCTCGAGATCCACTTCATGGAGGACGACCCCTGGGCGGAGGAGGACCTACCCGCCGCCAAGAAGCTGGCCGAGGAGGTGGATCGGGTGGAGCTCTTCCTCTATCCGGGGTCGGGCCATCTGTTCGCCGACGCGAGCTCCGACGACTACGACGAGGACGCGGCACGGCTCCTCATGGAGCGCACCCTCGCCTTCCTGGACCGGGTCGGCCGTCTGCCACGAACGACGCCGAGATCTTCATGACACGCACGCGAGTGCATCCGGTGCTCGTCACCGGAGGCACTGGCCGGGTCGGGCGCGTCGTCGTCGACCTCCTGCTCGAGGCGGGCGTGCCGGTCCGCTCCCTCGTCCGTCGTTCCGAGGCGGCGGCGACGCTGCCGGCGAACGTCGACGTCGTCACCGGCGATCTGACCGTGCCCGAGTCGCTCGACGCAGGGCTGCGAGGGGTCGGCGCCGTCTTCCTCGTCTGGACAGCTCCACCGGCGACCGCGCCGGCGGTGATCGAGCGTCTCGTGAGCAACGTGCAGCGAGTCGTCTTCCTCTCCGCGCCGCACAAGACCGCGCACCCCTTCTTCCAGCAACCGAATCCGACGGCGGTGCTCTACGCCGAGATCGAGCGGCTCATCGCGGATGCCGGGCTCGAGTGGACGATCATCCGGCCGGGGATGTTCGCCTCCAACGCATTGAACTGGTGGGCGAGCGCGATCCGCACCGACGGCGTCGTCCGGTGGCCCTACGGCGATGCGGAGACAGCGCCCGTCGATGACCGCGACGTAGCGGCCGTCGCGGCGCTCACCCTGCATCAGGGCGGACATGCTGGACGCGACTACGTCCTCACGGGCGCTGAGTCACTGAGCCAAGCGGAGCAGGTGCGCATCATCGGCGAGGTCTTGGGGCGTCCGATCAGGTTCGAGGACCTGTCGCCGGAAGAGTTCCGACGCGAGACGGAGGGAACCTGGCCGCGCCCGGCCGTAGAGATGCTGCTCGCCGCGTGGGGTGCGACGATCGGATCGCCGGCGTTCATCACCTCCACGGTGTCGGACGTCCTCGGACGGGCGCCGCGATCGTTCCGCCAGTGGGTCGCCGATCACGCCACCGCATTCATGGACGGCCCGTCCAGTGACGGGCCTGAGACCCGCTGAGGATGCCCGACGCCAGGTCCGGCTGCGTCGGCACACGGAGTCGACGGGGTCCGCGTCGGCGTCCCTACTCTGTGCAGAAGCGCTACTCGTTCCCGATGCCTGCCGGGCCGAGGCGACATCCGCGACGCCACTACGATCTGCGGCGTCCCCTGCGCGAAGGGAGCTGCACCATGGCCAAGGTGGTCGCGATCATGTCGATGTCCCTCGACGGGTTCGTCGCCGACGCGAACGACGGTGTCGCCGAGGTGTTCGACTGGTACTTCTCGGGCGACGTCGAGGTCCCCACGGCGAGCACGACCTCGGGCATGACGTTCCAGGTCTCGCCGCCGAGCGCCGAGCACCTGAGGGGCTTGATGGCTGAGATCGGCGCGATGCTCACCGGCCGTCGGACGTTCGAGGTCGCCGGCGGTTGGGACGGCCAGCACCCGTTCGATGTGCCCGCCTTCGTCGTCACCCACCGCGTGCCCGAGGGTTGGCCACGGCCCGGCTCGACGGTCCAGTTCGTCACCGACGGCATCGAAAGCGCCGTTGCTCGTGCGAGATCGGCTGCCGGCCCGAAGTCGGTGGGGGTGCACGGCGCCCACACGATCCAGCAGTGCCTGGCCGCCGGCTTGCTCGACGAGATCCACGTCGATCTGGCCGCCGTGTTGCTGGGCTCAGGGGTGCGGCTGTTCGACCACCTCGCGCACGCACCGGTCGTCCTCGGGGATCCGACGGTCGTCACCGGTGTGGGTGTGACGCATCTGCGATATCGCGTGCACACGTCGTAGACCACCAGGCGCCCCACCACCTCCCGGGTCGGTTCGTGTGATCGCGCTCGTACCGCACGATCCTGAGTGGGCAGATCTGTACGAGGCCGCGTCGGAGAGATCCGGCGGGGGGAGTGGACCCAAGGGGATTCGATACCTCCACTCTCACCTGCGGATACAGTCCCCAGAGCGTGTGGGCTTGTGTGGGCAGGTAGACGTGCCGCGTCGGGACTTGGCGGCTGAGCCGAGAACGGTTGGGACGCGACGGGCTCTTCGCACGAGAAGTCAATGATCGCGTCGTCCCGAATGGGGGTGGTGCAGCAGAACCCCGGTTCTCACTTGGACGTACAGGCTCCCCGGCCTATGCTGACGAACTGACCCAAGCAGATCAAGCCTGCGGAGGCATCCTTGACCCTTGAGCACTTGATCGAGCAGGAGCGGGAGGCTTGGCAAGCCTTCGTGAAGGGCGACCCGGAACCATCGAAGGGTGTGTTCTCTCGCGGCGATGACGTCGTCTTGGCCAACCCTTGGGGGCCTCCCGCCTGTGGTTGGGAGCGCGTTCAGGCGACCCTTGATGCGGCTGCGGAGCGTTTCCGTGAGGGAGAGTTGTCATCGTTCGAGGTCCTCGCGCGATACGTAACCGACGAACTCGCGGTCGTCTTCGAGGTCGAGCGGGGCCGGGCGAAAGTCGGGGGAAGCCAGGACTTCGCACCGTTCGCTCTGCGCGTCACGACGACGTATCGGCTCGAGGACGGCGACTGGAAGATCGTGCTCAGGCACGCGGATCCGATCATGGCGGAGAAGCCGTCGAACGCCGGCCTCACCTAGCGTGGGGATGCGCCAATGCGCACCGACAAGAAGTGCCTACGAACGTGCGCGCCTACCCGCAACGCCGCGCGGACAGTGGACCCAAGGGGGCTCGAACCCCTGACCTCATGGCTGCCAGCCATGCGCTCTACCAACTGAGCTATGGGCCCGTTCGCGGCACCTATCCTACCCGCCGCTCGCGACCGCCTCTCCGTCTTCCCAGGCCAAGCGGGGTGCGTCGCGCCAGAGGCGCTCGAGGTCGTAGTACTCGCGCTCCTCGGCGCCGAACACGTGGACGACGACGTCGACGTAGTCGAGCAGCCACCAGCCGGCGCCGGGCTCGCCCTCGCGACGGATCGGGCGGACGCCGAGGCCCCGGCGGACCTCTTCCTCGATCGCCTCGAGCACGGTCTTCAGCTGTCGCTCGGTGCCGGCCGAGCAGATCACGAAGAAATCGGTGATCACGATCAGCTCGTGGACGTCGAGCACCACGATGTCGTCGGCTTGCTTGCCCGATGCCGCGCGGGCGGCTCCGGCCGCCACGTCCCTGCTGGCCGGCAGCCCGACCGCCCCTCGCACCTCGCTCATCCCTTGAAGTCTCTCCC
>JBLMXP010000035.1:0-40277 GCA_050257835.1 Planctomycetaceae bacterium
GGACGTCGCGCAGGCCGACCCCGGTGCCGCTCACGGCTGTGACGCTATCCCGTCCGGCGCGAGGCCTCGCACGGCCGCCGACGACTCGGCGCGCGCACGTCGTACGGCCGACTGCCGCGAGGCGCCCGTGCCGTGCCGACAGCCGGCGACCACACCTCGGTGGTACGGCGTACGACGAGAGCCCGGACCCCTGGGGCCCGGGCTCTCGTCACGTGCCGTCGACCTGGTCGACGTCCGGCCGTGCGGCTCGCGCCGGCGGTCGTGGCGTCGGGGTCAGCGCTCGATCTCGCCGGCGATGAACGCCTCGACGGCGGCCTTCGCCTGGTCGTCGGAGTACTGCACGGGCGGGCTCTTCATGAAGTACGACGCGGCGGAGAGGATCGGGCCGCCGATGCCGCGGTCCTTGGCGATCTTCGCCGCGCGGATGGCGTCGATGATGATGCCGGCCGAGTTGGGCGAGTCCCACACCTCGAGCTTGTACTCGAGCGAGAGCGGGACGTCGCCGAAGTTGCGGCCCTCGAGGCGCACGAACGCCCACTTGCGGTCGTCGAGCCACGCGACGTAGTCGGACGGGCCGATGTGCACGTTGCGCGCCGGCATCTCCCCGGCCAGCTGCGAGGTGACCGACTGGGTCTTGGAGATCTTCTTCGACGTGAGGCGCTCGCGCTCGAGCATGTTCATGAAGTCCATGTTGCCGCCGAAGTTGAGCTGGTAGGTGCGGTCGAGCTCCACGCCGCGGTCCTCGAACAGCTTGGCGAGGACGCGGTGGGTGATGGTGGCGCCGACCTGACTCTTGATGTCGTCGCCCACGATCGGCACGCCGGCGTCGCCGAACTTCTTGGCCCAGACCGGGTCGCTCGCGATGAACACCGGCAGCGCGTTCACGAACGCCACCTGCGCGTCGATCGCGCACTGGGCGTAGAAGCGGTCCGCCTGCTCGGAGCCGACCGGCAGGTAGGAGATCAGCACGTCGGCTCGCGTGTCCTTCAGCACCTGGACGACGTCGACCGGCGTCTCGTCGGACTCGACGATCGTCTCGCGGTAGTAATGGCCGAGGCCGTCGAAGGTGTGGCCGCGCGAGACCGTGACGCCGATCGGGGGCACGTCGGAGAACCGGATCGTATTGTTCGGCTCGGTGAAGATCGCCTCGGCGACGTCCTTGCCGACCTTGTTCGCGTCGACGTCGAACGCCGCGACGACCTTCACGTCATGGATGTGGTAGCCGCCGAGCTCGACGTGCATCAGGCCGGGGACGCGGTCGGCGGGGTCGGCGTCCTTGTAGTACTCGAGGCCCTGCACGAGGGACGAGGCGCAGTTGCCAAGCCCCACGATCGCGATGCGGATGTCGCTCATGCCGTGCGCTCCTTCCTGCGCAGCGTCGCGGAGGCGCGACGCTTCTCGCCCACGGGGGCGGTGATGCCGTACTTCGTGCGTTCCTGCTGGATCAGGCCGTTCAGCCACGCGATGTCGGCCTCGGTGGCGGCACGCCCGTGCTCCAACAGCGCGCGCTGGTAGTCGTCGTCCTCGGCCGGGCCGTGGGCGGCGGCCTTGATCTCGTCCAACCGCTCCTGCAGGCCCGCCCGCCGCCGCTCCATCAACCGGATCCGCTTCTCGGGCGAGAGGTAGCGGAAGAACGCGAGCCGCACCCGGAACCGCGCGTCCTCGCCCTGCCCGTCGGGGGTCGGCTCTTCGAGCAGCTCGAGGAAGAGCGCCTCGCCCTCGGGTGTGATGCGGTAGACCGTCTTGCGGCGCCCGCCGGTCGCGCCCGATCCCGTCGCCTCCACCGCGCCGTCTCGCTCGAGACGCCGCAGGGTGGGGTAGAGCGAGCCGTATGAGACCCTGCGCAGGCCGCCGAGTTGCTCTGATAGCTCCCGGGAGAGCTGGTAGCCGTGCATCGGCCGCTCCTTCAGCAGGCCCAGGATCGCCAGTTCCAACATCCGTCCGTCCGTTCCGTCGAGGAGGAGCCTCGCGTTATATCGGTCCGCTATATCGGCTCGACATATATGTACCACGACGACGCTCGACGTGTCGAGGAGGCGGAGCCTAGACCGATTCAGGCCGGGATGGGAACCGGCCTGCGGCCGGCGGCGAGCGCCGAGGCGGCCGCGACCGCGCCCACGGCGCCGCAGCCCAGCCACAGGGCCGTCGGGCTGACGTGGTAGACCGTCGTGCCCACGATCGGGCTCACGACCGCCGCGAGCGCGTACATCGACCCGAGGGCGCCCTGGTACCGGCCACGGGCGTGCTCCGGTGCGCGGTCCGCGACGAACGCCGAGGTCGCGGGCGACTCGACGATCTCGCCGAGCGTCCAGATCAGCACCATCAGCATCAAGCCGGGGATGGCGGTCACGAAGGCGAGGATCGCGAAGCCGAACCCGACCCCGAGCGCGCCGAGGGCCATCATCCTGGTCCGCACCCGGTGCTGGGTCCACGACGAGATCGGCAGTTCGAGCAGCACCACCAGGACCCCGTTCATCGCCTGGAGGAACCCGTAGGTGGACACGGAGTAGCCGAGGTCCTGGACATGGAGCGCGAACGTGGTCGCGTTCTGCATGTAGACGGCCGCGGTGAGGAACACGCAGCCGAGGGCGAGCAGGAAGCCGGTGTCGGCGCGGATCGACTCCCTGGCGGTCCTGAGGTGCCGTTCCTCGTGGCGGCTCGTCCGCACGCCGTGGGGGAGCCCCACGAACGCGACGGCAGCGAAGCCCAGGCTGGTCGCCGCGTCCCCGATGAACATCAGGTCCGGGGAACGCTCGTACAGGATCCCGCCGAGCGCGAGCCCGACGGCCCAGCCGAGGTTCAGCAACATCCGGTAGGCGCTGAACGCGGCCACCCGCGCCCTCGGATCGACGAGGTCGGCGATCAACGCGCTCGACGCCGGCCGGTACAGCTCCGCGACGAGGCCCATCAGGAACACCAGCCCGACCACGCCCCAAAGGGAGCGGACCTCGAGCAAGGCGAGGGCGCACGCGGCGCCGCCCACCATGGACAGCACGATCGTGTTGCGCCGCCCGAGGCGGTCCGCGAGGAGGCCGCCGAGGCCCTGCGCGCCGAACGCCCCGACGCCGTAGGCGGCCAGGCCGAGCCCGGCCTGTGGCACCGAGTAGCCGCGGCCCCGCAGGTACAGGGTGATGAACGGCAGCACGAAGGTGCCCAGCCGGTTGACGAAGGCGCCCGCGAACAAGATCCATGCCTCGCGCGGAAGCCCGCGGAGGTTCTCCCGCAGCGACGGCCGCCCGGGTGCGGCGTCGGTCACGAGAGGGCGCCGGGGCGGCGCCAGCCGGTCACGTACCCGGGGGTCGCGATGCCCTCGCGCAGCAGCGGGTCGGGCTCGGGCTCGCCCGGCGTCATCCGCAGCGGCAGGATCCCGGCCCACACGTCCAGGTCGTAGTCGGCCTCCGCGTCCTCGGCGTGGCCGGTCGAGATCTTCGCGGAGCATTCGTCGAGCGCGACGGCGACGAACGTGGTCTGGCGGAGCTCGTCAGGGCTCGGCGGGCGGGCGTCGGCCGAGCGGCCGGGCGCGACGTGATCGGTGATCGCGTCGAACACCTGCGCCAGCTCGGCCTCGTCGGTCACCTCGCGGGCGACGCCGTACACGATCACGGTCCGGTAGTTCATCGAGTGCTCGAACATCGAGCGGGCGAAGCGGATCGCGTCGACGATCGTGACGGCGATCGCCACGGGCAGGCCGCGCTTGATCGCGCGGAGCGTGCTCGAGGCGTTGGAACCGTGGACGTAGAGCGTGTCGCCGATCCGTGTGTGGATCGTCGGGATGATCCGCGGGTCCCCGTCCTCGCCGACCCAGGACAGGTGGCAGTAGAGCGCCTCGTCGCAGATCGCGTCGACGGTCGCACGGTCGTAGGCGCCGAGCTCGGGGAGCCGGCGGACGCGCGCGCGCGGTGTGGGCGCCTCGGTCATGGCCGTCGGAGCTCCCGCAGGTAGGGGGGCGCGGGCACTCCCGGCTTCAGGTCCGGGGCCGGCGTGGGCTCGCCCGGGACCGTGCGCAGGGGGAGGGTCCCGGCCCAGACGTCGCGGTCCAGGTCCTCGGGGTCGTCGATCGGTGGGCCGGTGCGGACCTTGGCGCTCGCCTCGGCGATCGGCAGCTTGAGGATCAGCGTCTCGCGCCAGTCCTGTTCGTCGGGCTCTCCGGCTTCGTCCTCACGCCCGGGGAGCACGTGACGGGTGATCGCCCTGGCCGCGTCGGCGAGCTCGGCCGGGTCGGTGACCTCCTCGGCGGCGCCGTAGACGACGGCGCTGCGGTAGTTCATCGAGTGCTTCGGCGAGGTGCGGGCCAGGACCAGCTCGTCGACGACCGTGGCGACCACGCAGATCTCGGCGCCGGTCGCGACCGCCTTCCACGCGCGCGCGGCGCGCGAGCCGTGCAGGTAGAGCGTGTCGCCGACCCGGGCCCCGATCGTGGGGAGCGCCCGCGCGCGGCCCTCAGGATCGACCCACGCGATCGTGCAGGTCAGGGCGTCGTCCAGGACGCGGTGCACCGTCGAGGCGTCGTAGTCGGCGCGCTCGGGGTGGCGGTGGACGCGCGTGCGCTCGCTCGGGGCCTCGGCCATGGCCGAGATGCTACCGAGCGGCGGCCGTCGGTCGCCGGGCGGGCTCAGGCGTCGTCGTGCTCGGCGCTGGCTTCCTCGGCGCTCTTGTGGTGACGGAACCACTTGCCGCCGCTGAAGAAGTGGGCGTGACCCTCGTGGATGTAGTCGACGTGGTCGCCGTGCTGCACCGCCTCGTGGCCGCACCCCTCGCCGTGCACGTGGGTGCCGAGCTCGTCCTCGGTGACCTCGGTGAACGCCTGGGGCTCTTCGAAGAACGCGGGTGGGAACGCACTCATAGCCGCACCCTACCGCTCATCCGACCTCGAGATGCATCCGGCGGGCCGCGCGGTCCAGCGCCGCGAGCAAGGGCCGCCCCAGGGCCAGCACGAGCACCGCGTTGCCGACGGCGCGGAACGAGTCCCACGCGAACGACGTGATCGCGTAGTAGGCGGCGTAGTGGCGCAGGTTCGTGGCCGCCCCGGCGCCCGGGTCCCACGCGATCGCGGTGCCGTCGGTGACGAACGGCCACGACCACAGGTTCATGATCGCGCCGTACAGGTAGCCGCTGGCGACGCCGTAGGCGGCGAGCAGCAGCAGCCGCGTCCGCCACGAGTCGCCGTGGGGCACCATGCCGGCTCCGGCGCCGACCCAGCCCACCGCGACCATCTCGAACGGCAGCCATGGTCCGAGCCCGCCGACGAACAGCCCGCTCGCGAAGGTCCCCACCGCCCCCAGCAGGAACCCGAACGCCGGGCCGAAGGCGTTGCCGGCGACGAGCACCACGATGAACATCGCGCTGAACCCGGCGACGAACCCGGGGAGGCGCAGCGCCACCATCGCCGCGCCGAGGACGCCGAGCAGCGCGACCGTCTTCGGACCGAGGCCACCCCGGCCGAGCTCGAGGAACAGCAGGGCCGCCAGGATCGTGCCGATCCCCGCGAGCAGCCAGGGGCCGTCGGCGCCGTGGTTGCCGCCGGCGGCGCCCGACAGCGCCGGCAGGACGAACGGCCAGAAGAACGCGATCGCCCCGAGCAGGTTCGCCACGACGAGCAGCGTGAGCCGCACGCGGGTGCCGCTCCTGGGGACCGAAGCGGTCGTGGCGGGGGCGTCGAGGGCGACGTTCACGCCAGCGCCTCCGCGACCTGCTCGGGGGTGAGCCAGCCGGGGCCGAAGACCCGCGTCATCTGCGGCGCGAACACGTGCGAGTCGCCGAGGACCGCGGCGGGGCTCCCGTCGGCCACCACCTCGCCTCCGGCCAGCATCACGACGCGTGTGGCCACCGCTGCGGCGAGCTCCACGTCGTGGGTCGCGACGATCGCCGCGCCGCCGTCGGCCGCGTGCGAGCGCAGGAACCGGACGAGTCGGTCCTTCGAGGCGGGGTCGAGCCCGCGGGTGGGCTCGTCGAGCAGGAGCAGTGGCGCGCCGGTCGCCGCGATCGCGGCCGTCGCGACCAGTAGACGCTCTCCGGCCGACAGGTCGCGTGGATGGCGCGCGGCGAGCTCGACGATCCCCAGCCGCTCGAGCCAGGGCGCGGCCGCGTCGACGTCGCCGCGGGCCTGGAGGGTCACGCGAACCTCGCGTTCGACCGTGTCGTTGAACAAGATCGCGTCGGACTCCTGAGGACACAGCGCCGCGCTCATGCCCGGGCGCGGTCGCTCGCCGAGCACGCGGACGACGCCCGCGGAGGGGACGTGCACGCCCGCGAGGGTCCGCAACAGCGTCGACTTCCCGGCGCCGTTGCGGCCCATCAGCGCGATCGCTTCGCCCTCGCGGACCTCGAGGTCGACACCGCGGAGCGCCGGGACGTCCTCGTAGGCGGCGTCGAGGGCGCGGGTGGAGGCGAGGACCTCGCCGAGGACCTCGCGGGATGGCGGTCGGCGCGGACCGAGCGTGCGGGTGCGCGCGGCCGCGCGCGCGTCGCGGACGGTGAGCGGGACCGGGGTCCACCCGACGAGCCGTCCGAGCCTCGCGACCGGCGGGCCGCTCGCGAGGTCATGGATCACCGTGGCGGGCTCCCCGATCTGCACGCGGCCCTGCTCGAAGCCGAGAGCGACGTCGACCCACCCGGCCACGCGCTCGAGGCGGTGCTCGGCGAGCAGCACCGTCATCCCGTGGTCGTGGACGAGGCGCTGCAGCGCCGCCATCACGTGCTCGGCCCCCTGCGGGTCGAGCTGGGAGGTCGGCTCGTCCAGGACGAGGATCCGTGGGCCGGCGGCGAGGGCGGCGGCGATCGCCACGCGCTGGCGCTCCCCGCCCGAGAGCGAGCGCACGCTCCGCCCGCGCAGGTCCGCGAGGTCGAGCAGGTCGAGCATCTCCTCCACGCGCCGGCGCATGTGCGCCGGGTCGATCCCGAGGTTCTCCATCCCGTAGGCGAGCTCGTCCTCGACCAGGTCCACGACGAAGGATGCCCCCGGGTCCTGAGGGACGAACGCGACGACGTCGGCGAGTCGTCGCGGCGGCGCGGTGCGCGTGTCGCGCCCACCGACGCGCACGCGCCCCGTGAAGGTGCCACCCGTGAAGTGCGGAACCAGCCCGTTCGTGGTCCGCAGGAACGTGGACTTGCCCGCGCCGGTCGGGCCGAGCGCCAGCGCGAAGACGCCCTCGCCGATCGCGACGTCCACCCCGTCGAGGGCGCGGCGCGGCGCGTCAGGGTAGGTGAACGACACGTCGTCGAAGCGCAGGGCGTCGGTCATCGGGGCGCTCGGCTCTGCAGGAGCCCCGGCGCGGCGAGCAGCGCGAGCGCGCCGAGCAGGGCCGGGGAGGGCGACGGCCACGCGAGCGGCGAGGTCGAAGGGTGCAGCGGCGCCCAGCCGCCGACCGACGCCGCGACGAACACGGCCGCACCCGCCGCCCCGGCGAGCGCGACCGCGACCGACGGGGCGTTCCATCGCTGCGGCCGGTAGCGCGAGCGCGTCCCGCGACCGTGGCCCCGCGCGTCCATCGACTCGGCGAGGGTGACCGCCTCCTCCATCCCGCGTTCGAGCACCGGCACGGCGAGCGCCGGGAGCGAGCGCACGCCGTTGGCCCGGAGCCCGCGCAGGCGCTGGGCTTCGCGGACCTGCCCCACCCCCGCGATCGTCCGCGGCGCGATCGAGAGGGCGAGCGCCGCGGCGAGCGCCGGCTCGTGGAACCGCCGCGGCGCCATGCGCACGAGGCCGAACGGGTCGGTGACCGCGTTGAACGTCCCGAACACCACGAGGATCGTCGCCAGGCGGAGCCCCTCGAGGAACGCGAACGCCACGCTGGCGGCGTTCACGGTGCCGAGGAACACGAGCGCGGTCCTGATCGCGACCGCCGTCACGCCCGCCAGCAGGAACACACGGAACGAGCGCGCCGTCGGCCCGGGCACGCGATGGGTCGCGTACACGAACCACGCGACCGCCCACAGCACGAGCAGGTAGACCGGGTCGGTCGTGACGAAGGCGACGACCGTCGCCGCCGTGGCCCACGCGATCCACGCGCCGGGGTGGATCTGCGCACGCCCGGCCGCCGCCGTGCTCATGCCGCGCCCCGCGAACGGGACCGGAGGCGGAGCCAACCGCCTGCCCCGAGGAGCCCGGCGAGCGCCACCGCCGCGAGCAGCCCCGTGGGGAGGCCGCCCCCGCTCGACGGCGTCGCCGGCGGGGCGGCCGCGCGCGTCCGCGCCGTCGCCGTCTCGGCGGAGGTCTCGAGCGTCGGCGACGGGCTCGACGGGCGGCGGGTCCGCGTGGCGGTCGGTCGAGCCGAGGGGCTCGCCGCCGTGGTGGGCTTCGCCGCCTGGGTCGGGGAGGCCGCGGCGGTGGACGCCCGCGTCGGGGGGGAGGTCGCGGTGGAGCGCGCCGCCGCCGGCGGGCACACCGCGTCGATCGTCGTCGAGGGTGGCGCCGGGTGGTTCGTGCCGGAGTCGCCTGCCCCCCAGGACCAGCCGTCGAGGTCGCCGTCGCCGACCTTCGCCTCGCCGGCCCCGGTCGACGCCCAGGTCCACCCGCCGTGGCCGTTCCCGTGCCAGTACCCCCAGTAATCCGGGTAGTCGGCGAAGCAGTCGTCGCCGGCGGGGCCGACGCCGTCGAGCCGGCACACGGCGAGCCCGCCCAGACCGAATCCGTACGACAGGCCGTACTGCGCGTGCGCCAGCTCGATCAGGTGCAAACCCGAGACGGTGCCTGCGTCGAGGGCCACGCAGTACTCGAGGACCCGCGATCCGGTGTCGACGACCAACCCGGCGTGGGGGCCGCTCGTCGCGGCGCAGACGGGGTCGGTGCGCGAGGCGGCCGGCGCCGCGACGAGCGCGAGCGCGAGCGCGAGCACGGCCACGAGGGCCATCGCTCGGGGGCCCAGCGCGTCGCGAGGTCGCATCAGCAGGCCGAGGCGGGGAGCTCGCCGGCGACCGAGCCCGACACGGGCAGCGGCGACTGCAGCAGGCCGAGGATCGCGCCGATCGACGCGCCCGCGTCCTTGCCGGTCCGCGTGCCCCTGGCCGTCCACGAGTACGCGACCGCCCCACACGGGTACTGGAGCTTGCGCAGGGCCTTCACGCCTCCCGCCGGCACCGGGGTCCCCTCGGCGTCGTAGGCCTGGATCACGAGGGCGGTCGAGTTCGCGTCGGTCGTGCGGTAGCCCCACGTGTAGCCCCAGCCGCCGTACGTCGCGTCGCGGAGCGACGGGAAGAACCGCTTCGTCGGGTCCTTCGCCGGGGTTGCCCCGACCGCGGCCAGGGCCATCGCCGCGTATGCGGTGGTGTTCGTGTCGGACAGGTAGTAGTCGGTGCCCTTGGGCGCCTTGCAGTGCGGGCCGTCGTTCGCGCCGGCCGGGCGGTCGTACTGCCAGCCGCCGTCGCCGCACTGCGCCTTGACCAGCCACCTGACGGCCTTCGGGGTCACCATCCCGGGCGCGTCGGCCTGGATCGCGAGGATCCCGAGCGCCTGGTCGAGCACGGTCGCGTCCCCGTAGCGGCCGTTGAGCCGCTGGGTCTGCGCGATCCGGTCCAGCAGGTTCGCGCCCGCGAAGTGCTGCGGGTTCAGACCGTCGGCCTCGGCGGCCAGGGCCACCTTCGCCTTCAGGCCGATCGTGTCCACGTTGCCCTTCTTCACCTGCCGGCGCAGGAACCCGATCGCGGCCTGGACCGGGCTCTGGCCCGCGCCGATCGCGACCCAGGATTGGACGGCGTCGGCGGTCGAGCCGATCGCCGAGAAGCCGGGGACCGCGCCGGTCGTCGGGTCCTGACGCGACGCGACGTAGGCCCCGGCCGCCGTGGCCCGCTGCCGGTCGGTGAGGGCGGCCGCGCTCGACGTGGTCGCCGCCGCGATGAGCGTCACGGCGACGACGACGGAGGCGGCCCCTCGGAGGGTCCGGTGCATCGGTGCTCCTTCCCGGGCGTCCGCGCGCCCCGATCGGAACGTCGCCTCGGAGGGTCCGGTGCTGGCCCGGGAGCCGGCGCCGACCCTTGCCGCGAGGGTCCGTTCAGCCGCGCGTCGCGCAGGGCGGCCTGGCTCGCCCGCTCCGAGGGAGCGGACCTACAGTTGCGGGACAGCGCCGGACTCCGACCGGCTTCGCCTCCGCGACGCTCGACCGGACGATAGCACCGCCCGGGGCGCAGAGGTTCCGTCCCTGCCGACCTGCGGTTCCCGTGCGCGGGCGGGCCCACCTAGACTCGGCGGGTGGACCTCGTCTGTCCCGCGTGCGGCACCGCGAACCCCCCGATGGCGCGCTTCTGCATGGCCTGTGGCGCGGCGCTCGTGCCCACGCGCCCTGCGGACGAGCGCCGGGTGGTGACGATCTTGTTCGTGGACCTGGTGGGGTTCACGGAGCGCTCGGACAACGCCGACCCCGAGGACGTCCGACGCACCCTCGTCCCCTATCACGCGGGCGTGAAGGCGCAGCTCGAGCGGTTCGGCGGCGTGCTCGACAAGTTCATCGGGGACGGCGTGATGGGGGTGTTCGGCTCGCCGATCGCGCACGACGACGATCCCGTCCGCGGCGTGGAGGCCGCGCTCGCGATCCTCGAGCTGGTCGACACGCTCCGCCGCGACGATCCGGGGGTCGCGGTGCGCGTGGCGGTGAACACCGGCGAGGCGGTGGTCACGTTCGGGTCGGGCCCCCAGGTGGGGGAATCGGTCGCGGGCGACGTCGTGAACACGGCCTCGCGCCTGCAGGCGCTGGCGCCGCGCGACGGTGTCGTGGTGGGGGAGGCGACCGAGCGCGCCGTCCGCGATCGCTTCGAGCTCGAGGAGCTTCCCCTGGCGAGCGTCAAGGGCAAGGCCGAGCCCGTGCGCGTGTGGCGGGTGATCGGACGCGCGAGCGCTCCGCCGGCTGCGGAGGAGCCGACGGCGTTCGTCGGGCGCGAGCTCGAGCTCGGCGCGCTGCTGGAGGCCTACCGCGACGCGGTGACGACGGGCTCGGCGCGCCTGGTCGTCGTCGTGGGCGAGCCGGGGGTCGGGAAGTCGCGCCTGCTCCGCGAGCTGGAGCGCCGGCTCACGCGGGAGGATCCACCGCCTCGGTGGCTCGCCTCGCGGTGCCAGCCCTACGGCGAGGACGTCGCGTTCCGGCCTGCCGGACGGCTGGTGGAGGCGGCGCTGGGATTGGACGGGACCGAGGACGCGGCGACCCTGCATGCACGGCTGGAGGAGGCCCTGCGGGACACGGTCGCCTCGGCGCCGGTCCGCGGCGGGATCGCGCGACAGCTGGAGGCCCTCGTGCGGGGGACGGGCGCACGGGAGGAACCCGCCTCGATCCAGGACCTGGCCGCCGCCGCCGCCGCGCTCGTGTCGGCGGGTGGCCCCGCCGTGCTCGCGATCGAGGACGTGCACTGGGCGGATCCCGCGCTGCTGCACCTGCTCCGGGCGGGCACGACGGAGCTCCGTGACCGCCCCTGCCTGCTCGTCGCGACCGCCCGACCCACCGGGAAGCCGGCCTTCGCCGAGGCGATCGAGGTGCCGTTGTCTCCGCTGGGCGAGGCCGACACCCTCCGGCTCGTCGACGACCTGGCGTCGCGGGCCGGGTTCGCGGGCACCGAACGGCGTGCCCTCGCCGCGCGCTCGGAGGGCAACCCGCTGTTCGCGGTGGAGTTCGTGCGCGCCCTCGCGGAGCGAGCGGAGGCGGCGCGGTCGTCGATGCCGCTGCCCGACACGTTGCACTCGGTGATCGCCGCCCGGCTCGACGCCGTCCCCGCCGAGCTGCGTCCCGTGGTGCTCGACGCGGCCGTGCTGGGCCCCGAGCTCTGGCCGGCCGCGCTCGCGGCGCTCGGCGATGGCGACGCCGACGCCGCCGCCGCCGCGCTCGACGGTCTGGCCGCGCGCGGCGTGGTGACGGCGGGGGCCGCGGGCTGGTTCCGCGAAGGTCCCACGTACCGCTTCACCCACGCGTTGTTCCGGGAGGTCGCCTACGCGCGGCTCCCGCGCGCGGCGCGGGCGGGCAAGCACCTGCGGGCCGGGGAGTGGCTCGAGGAGGCGAGCGGCGACCGCGCCGTCGAGCGCGCGGACGCGATCGCGTTCCACTACGAGCAGGCGTGCCTGTTGGCAGAGGCCTCCCACGACGACGAGGTCGCCGAGGCGGCGCGGGAACCCGCCGCGCGGTGGCTGAACCGGGCCGGCCGGCAGGCTCGGTTGCTCGACGCGCTCGGCGCCTACGAGCGCCACGAGCGAGCGCTCCGCGTGGCGGCGCCGGGCTCGGTGGAGCGGGCGCGGGCGCTCGCGAACGGTGCGGCGATGGGCGCCCGCGCGGCGCGCCTGGAGGGCAAGGAGGCGCTCGCGCGGATCGAGGAGGCGCTCGCGATCGCGAGGGAGCGCGGCGAGGTCGAGCTCGAGGGGTGGACCCTCGTGCGCCAGTACAGCCAGATGGCGTTCATGGGCGAGGGGGCCGCCGCCGAGCACGTGCTGGAGGAGGCGATCGCGCTGCTCGAGACCTTGCCGCCGGGCACCTGGCTCGCCGAGGCCTACGCATACCGGGCCGAGGAGATGATGCTGGCCGGGCGCACCCAGGACTCGTTGCGGTGGGCGGAACGGGCGATCGAGGTCGCGACCACGGTGGGCTCGGACACGGTGATCATGGCGTTGCACCTGCGCGGCAACGCGCGGTGCGAGGCCGGCGACGAGGCTGGGCTCGGCGACCTTCGGGAGGCGTTGCGCCGTGCCGAGGGACTCGGCAGCGCGATGGACATCGTCTACTCGCTCATGTACCTGGGCGAGTGGGCGTGGCTGCTCGAGACGCCCGCGGCAGGCCTGGTTCACATCGACGCGGCCCTCGATCTGTCGCGCCGCCGCGGGGTGACCCGACAGTCCTTCTGGGCGGCCGGTGGCTCGCTCGCGCCCCTGTTCGACGCCGGCCGCTGGGGCGAGCTGCTCGAGCGGGTCCAGATGCTGCGCGGTACCGAACCAGAGCTGATCGACCCGACGCTGTTCTGCGTCGCCGACATCTGGTGCACGAAGCTCGCGATCGCGCGCGACGACACGTCGATCGCGCCTTCCGGGGAGGAGCTGCTCGCGCGCGCCCGCGCGATCGCCGAGATGCACGTGGTGGCGCCGGGGTTGAACGCAGCCGCGTTGCTGGCCATGCGCGACGGGCGGTTCGAGGTCGCGCGCGCCCACCTGGAGGAGCTCGAGACCGTGACCGCGTCCGTGTCGTCGCCGACCTACCGAGAGGAGGTCGTCGCCGACGCCACCCGCGCGGCGCTCGTCCTCGGCGAGACCGGGCTCGCCGAACGGTTCGCCGCCGGCGAGGGCACCACCGCGCGAGCGCGGTGCACGTACGCGACGGCCCACGCCGCGGTCGCGGAGAAGAGGTCGGACGCGGATGCGCGCGCGAGGTGGGCTGAGGCCGCCGAGCGATGGCGCGCGTTCGGGACGGCCTACGAGGAGGCCTTGGCGCGCGACGGCGTCGCCCGGTGCCTGGCGCGGGAGGGCCGCGACGACGACGCGCGCGTCGAGCGCGAGGCGGCCGAGGCCTTGCTGGCCCCGCTCGGGGCGGTGCGTCCGGTCCTGTGACGCGGGTTACGGAGGGGGAGGCGGCATCGCGCCTCCGCCGGGCTCGGGTCCTTCGGTCCGAAGGAACCGCTCGATCTCGGCGGCGAGCTCGTCGCCCGAGGGGATCTCCTCGTCGCTCGCGTCCTCCAGGGTATGCAGGACCTCGCGGACGTCCTCGTCGGCCTCGACCGCGGCGTCGAGACGCTGACGTTGCTCGAGCGTGTCCGCTTCCAGGTCCCCGAGCGGGATCGTCACCCCCAGGTGCCGGCCGAGGTGCTGCAAGATCGCGACCGTACCGGCGGCGAACGGCCCGCCCACGTAGTGCGGGACCTGCGCGAAGAACCCGACGGAGGGCACGCCGCCCGCGCCCACCGCATGCTCGACCGCCGACAAGCATGCGCTCGGCACGCGGAGCAGGCCGACCGGGCCCCGCGTCTCGGACTCGTGCAGGAGCCCGTCGCGCGACGCGGTCGCGAGCACGGGCACCGGGCGGGTGTGGGCGACGGCGGCCGGGATCGCCCCGAGGCTGATCCACTGGGTGACGCCCAGCCGACGGCAGAGCTCCAGGACGTCTGCCCCCAGTTCCTTCCAGCGGAAGTCGGGCTCGGCGCCGTGCAGGACCAACAGGTCGCGGCCGCCCAGGCGCGTGCGGTGCAGCTCGAGCGCCGGCCAGGTGAGCCGGACGATCGACCCGTCGACGATGTCGAGCGTGGGCCGGCGCGAGCGGTAGTCCCAGAGCACGTCCGCGTCGAACACCGCGATACGCGAGCCGTCGGCGCTCAGATGCTCCGCGGCGGCCGTCGCGGAGCCCGCGGCGTCGACCCAGCCGTCGAAGGCCGCCACGAGCACGGGGGCTTCGAGCGGCTCCACCGGCCAGCTCTCGGTTCGGTAAAGAGGCATCGTCGCCAGCATAGTGGTGCGCCGCGATAGCCTCGGAGGCATGTCCGACGCGCCGGCGCTCGAGGTCCGAGGCCTCACGAAGCGCTACGGCCCCACCCTGGCGGTCGACGACCTCACGTTCGCGGTTCCTCGCGGGTCGGTCACGGGCTTCCTCGGGCCCAACGGCGCCGGCAAGACCACCACGATGCGCGTCCTGCTGGGGTTGGCGGCCCCCACCGCGGGCTCGGCCTTCGTCCTGGGGTCGCCCTACGCTGCGCTGTCCGAGCCGCTGCACGAGGTCGGGGCGTCGCTGGAGGTGACCGGGTTCCATCCGGGCAGGACCGCGGTCGGCCACCTGCGCGTGGTCGCGGCCCAGGGCGGGCTCGACCCCGCGCGGATCGACCACGTCCTGGCCGTGACGGGCATGACCGAGTTCGCGTCGCGCCGGGTCGGCGGCTTCTCCTCGGGGATGAAGCAGCGGCTCGCGCTCTCGGCCGCGCTCTTGGGCAAGCCCGAGGTGCTGGTCCTCGACGAACCGGCGAACGGGCTGGACCCCGCCGGTGTCGCGTGGCTCCGCGGCTTCCTGCGGTCCTTCGTGGAGGAGGGCGGCGCGGTGCTGATCTCGAGCCACATCCTCGCCGAGGTGGCCGAGGTCGCCGACCGCGTGGTCGTGATCGACCGCGGCCGGCTGCTGCGCGACGGTCCGGTCTCCGAGCTCACCTCCGACGGCTCGGTGGTGGTCGTGCG
This sequence comes from Planctomycetaceae bacterium, assembly GCA_050257835.1. Taxonomy (GTDB): domain Bacteria; phylum Actinomycetota; class UBA4738; order UBA4738; family HRBIN12; genus AC-51. The sequence goes on from JBLMXP010000035.1 coordinate 15,110, forward strand.
TTCGCCCGAGGCGGCGCGGCTCGCGGGGATCCTCGCGTCCGAAGGCGCCTCGGTCCGCGAGGCCGGCGGCGCGCTGGAGGTCTCGGGCCTGCCGATCGAGCGCGTCGGCGAGGTGGCCGCGCGCGAGGGGGTGGTCCTGCACGAGCTCCGCGCGAGGGCGAGCACGCTCGAGCAGGCGTTCCTCTCGCTCACCGAGGGCGGCCCCCAGGCGGGCGCGGGCACGACCGCGCCGCCGCCCCCCGGCCTGCCCCCGGCCCCCCCTCCTCGGAGCGACGCGTGACCAGGCTGGTCGGCGCCGAGCTGCTCAAGGTCCGCACGACGCGGATGTGGATCGTGCTGCTCGGGGTCGGCGCCGCGATCGCTGCGCTGGGGGCGATCGCCCTGTTGGCCGTCGCGGGCTCGCCGGACGCCGCGCGCAGCGGATGGACCGGGGTGCACTCCGTCGCCGACGTGAAGACGATGATCGACAGCGGTGCGATCGCCGCGACCCTGGCGCTGATCCTCGGCGCGACGATCGCGACGACCGAGTTCCGCTACGGCACGGCGGGGATCACCTACCTCGCCACGCCGCGCCGGAGCAGGGTCCTCACGGCGAAGATGATCGCCGCCGTGCCGATCGGCGCGCTGTTCGGGCTCGTGGGCGGCGCGATGCCGCTGGTCGTGCTGCTGATCTGGTACGGCGCGACCGGCAGGTCCGTGCCGCTGGACGGCTCGGTCGCCGTCGAGATCGCGCAGATCGGTTTGCAGGCGACCTTCGCGGCGGTGATGGGCGTCGCGGTCGGCGCGGTGCTGCGGAGCCAGGTCGCGGCCATCATCGGGCTGCTCGTGTGGGTGCTCGTGGTGGAGTCGCTCGTGCAGGGGCTGCTCCCCGCGTGGATCAAGTGGTTCCCGTTCGGCGGCGTCGCGAACGCGTTCAGCTCGCAGACCAGCGCCGACCTGCTCGCGCGCCCGGCGGCGGCGGCGATGATGGTGGCCTACGTCGCGGTCGGGTGGGTCGCCGCCGCGTGGTTCGAAGCCCGTCGCGACGTGTGAGGTCTCAGCCCGAGGAGGCCGTTCGCGCGGCCTCGCACGCGCCACGGGTCGGCGGCGCGACCTCGGGCAACCCCTTGGACGTGAGGGTCTGGGTCCGGTCGATCCCGTAGGTCGTGTAGCGGATCGGCACGCCAGGCAACCGGACCGGCTTCGCGCCGGCGTCGGCGGGAAGCAGGCCGCAGACCAGGTCGGGGTTGGTCGTGTAGACGATCAGCACGCCCACACCGACGCCGTGCGCGAGCGAGGTGTCCGAGAACGTCGTCGCCGCGTCGGGGTTCGTCGTGACGCCGCTGCCCAGCAACAGCTCGGTCGGGACGTAGGGGGCGCGAGCGGGGGCGTCGGTGGTTCCCAACCCCCGCAACGTCACGGTGAGCCGCCCGGTGTTGCGGATGTACGTGGCGACGTAGATCTTGCCGCCGGGCCGGTAGCGGGCGGGTCCGGCGGGGTCCGCCAGGCCCGCCGGCGCGTTGGCGCCCACCTTGACGGCTCCGAGCGCCAGCGGCGTCTGCGTCTGCACGAACGCGAACAGCCCGGCGCTCGCGAGCACGGCCAGCACCACGAGCCACCCGATCGACTTCAGCACGACCCCGCCCTGTTCCCGTGCCATCGCCGGAGCATAGGCCCCCACGGCGCGGGTGGGCGGACCCTCAGAGCGCTTCGTCGAGGTCGAGCAGGACACGGCGCGCCGACGCCTCGTCGACCCAGAGGCGAAGGACCGTCTCGACCTCGGTGGGCTGTCCGGCGATCGCCACCGTGTGGCGTTCGTACCAGCGCTCCGCGTCGTGGCGGTGCGACGGATCGGGCTGCGCGTCGATGCACGACGGACACACGACGGTGGTCTGCTCGGTCCAGTCCTCTCCGCGCCAGCCGTTGGCGTCGAGCGCCGTCAGGAGCGCCGCGACGTCCGAAGTGTCGCGGCCCGCGACGTCGGCGAGCGTGGTCGGGATCCCCGAGTCTTCGATCCGCTCGGGGGCGGCCAGTACCTCGAACGGCGCGTCCTCGATCGCGATGTCCGCGACCGCCGTGGGGATCAGCCGCACCTCGTCGAGCCAGCGGAAGCCCGAGGCGGGTTCGGGGATGCTCACGAGGATGGCGCGGTCGGGCGCGGTCCGATGACCCCACACGACGTCGGCGCTCGGCAGGGCCACCAGGATCGCGTCGGGCGCCTCGCCGGCTGCGGAACCATCGCTCACGGCGCGCGCCCTTCGGCGGCGCCGGCGTCGCGCTCGCGCTCCGCCAGGACGCTCTTCAGCGTGCTCATCGCGTTCATCGCCGGTGGGAACCCGGCGATCGTGGCGGTGAGCATGATCGCCTCGCGGAGCTCGTCGGGGCCGAGCCCGGCCTTGAGGGCGGCGCGCAGGTGCTGGGGGAGCTGCGACGAGCGCGACAGCGCGGTGAGCGCGACCACCGCCCCGAGCTCGCGGTCGCGGTCCGATAGCGCCGGGCGCGTGTAGAGGTCCCCGTAGACGAGCTCCACGATCGTGCGACCGAGGTCGCCCAGGCCCTCGACGGCGCGCAGCGCCTTCTCGTCGTGCACCTCGAGGAACCGCGTCCGCCCGCGTTCGTAGGTCTCGTCGTCCATGGGCGCACGCTACCGCGTGGGTCGCGTGTCCGGCGCGATGGGCGTAGCCTCGGTGCTCTGCCGCCTGCGGAGGGCCGGCACAGAAGGAGGTAGCCGATGGGCAGGTACCTGTTCAAGGTTTCCTACAGCGTGGAGGGCCTGAAGGGCATGATGAAGGAGGGTGCGGAGCAGCGCGCCGGCTTCATCGGCAAGGTGGCGGCCGACCTGGGCGGCTCGCTCGAGTCGTTCGACTTCGCGTTCGGCGAGACGGACCTGTTCGCGATCTGCGAGATCCCAGACGACGAGACCGCCGCGGCGATGGCGATGGCGGTCGGCGCGTCGGGGGTCGGGAGCATCCAGACCGTGAAGCTGCTCACGCCGGCGCAGGTCGACAAGGCTCGCGAGATCCACACCAGTTACAGGCCTCCGGGCTAGGAGGCCGGTGTCGCATACGCACGTCGGAGGGCGGCCGGAGCCGCCCTCCGTCACACCGAGCACGGGAACCGGGTAGCACGTGGCAGACTCGCTCGATGGTGGACGACGTCGAGCGGCTCCATCACGGGCTCCGGACCGCGTTCGAGCGGGTGTCGGGGCTGGTGGACGGCGCCGAGTGGCGCGAGCACCGCGGCTGCTCGTCGCTCTCCTATCCGAGCGTCCCGGTGACGCTCTTCAACGGGGTGTGGCCGGTGGGTGTGGACGTGCCCGCCGACGCTGAGGCCGCCGCCGATGTCGCGACCGCGGTGCAGGCCGTGGAGGACCGCGGCGGCCCCTGCGGCGTCTTCACGATCGAGGGCCGCCATCCCGCCGTCGCGCGGGCAGCGCGAACCCTCGGGCTCACCGACGAGGAGCGGATCCCCGGGATGGTCGCCACCACCTCCTCGTTCCGTCCGGCGCACGACGCCGGCCTGCGGTTCGTCGTGGTCGACGACGACGCCTCGATCCAGACCGCTTGGCGGGTGACGTGCGCGGGCTTCGAGGCGCCCGACGAGCTGTTCCGGCCCTTCTTCCAGCGCCGCCTGCTCGACCCCGGCGTGCGTCTGTGGCTCGCCTACGACGGCGACGAGGCGGTCTCCACCGCGCTCGGCTTCGCGCTCGACGGCGCGACTGGCGTCTTCAACGTCGCGACGCCGCCGCCGCACCGCCGCAAGGGGTACGGGGCGGCGGTGACGTCGCACGCCGTGCGCGACGGCTTCGAGCGTGGTTCGAGCTTCGCGTTCCTGCAGTCGAGCTCGATCGGGCACCCCGTGTACCGCGCGCTCGGGTTCGACGACGTCGCGACCTATCTCGTGCTCTCGCGCCCCGGCGACTGAGCGCCGACGTGCGTCCCCGGGGTCGCGGGACGGTCGGCCGATGTGCGCCGCCGCCCGTCGCGGGAGCGTGACGGGGAGAAGGAGGGGCGATGGCGTACGTGATGATCGAGAAGGACGTAGCGTCGCAGCACGTGGCCGCGTTCCACGTCCATGGGGGGTTCGACCGGATCGGCGAGCAGGTCCAGGGCGCGTTCCACGCGCTGGGCCAGACGCTCGGCGAGCCCGCGGGGATGCCGTTCCTGGTCTACTGGGCGATGGACGCGGCCGACGGCACGATCGACCTCGACGTGTGCTGGCCGATCGAGCGCGAGGTTCGCGCCCAGGACGGGATCGCGCCGCTGGACCTGCCGGCCGCGCACGCGGTGAGCACCGTCCACCGCGGGCCCTACGCCGAGGTCGGTCCGGCCTACGAGGCCCTGGAGACGTGGATCGCGGGGCACGGGGTAGCGCACGCAGGGCCGCCGCGCGAGATCTACCTGAACGACCCGCGCGAGGTTGGCGAGGACCAGGCGCTCACCGAGATCGTGATGCCCGTGGCCTGAACGCCGAGCGGGCTCTCGTCGAGAGCTGCTCTGGCCGTGCGTTGCGAAGCACGCTGGATGTGGTGCGCCCAGGGACCTGGGCGGGCGGCCCGAGGGGTGCGAGCCGCCTGCCATGATGCCTCGCGTGGCCGAGACGAGCGCCGTGCCGTGGCGGGAGGTCTTCCGTGGACGCCGCGGCCGGCTGACCGCGGGGCTCCTGCTGCTCGAGGCGCTCTTCGCGGTGCAGGCCCTCGTGGTGGCGACGATCATGCCGGACGTCCGCCGCGACCTCGGGATGGTTCAGCTCTACGGGCTCGCGTTCACGGCGACGAGCCTCGCGACGATCGCCGCGGTCCCGGTCGCCGGCCGGGCCGTCGACCGCTACGGCCCGGCCACCGTCCTCGTCCCTGCGCTCGGATCGTTCGCAGCCGGTCTCCTCGTGTCGGCCACCGCGCCGGCGATGCCGGTGCTGCTGGTCGGCCAGTTCCTCCAGGGGGCGGGCGCCGGCGCCCTCTACACGCTGTCGATCGGGACGATCGCGAAGACCTATCCCGACCGGATGCGGGCGCGCGTACTGGCGCTGCTCGCGTCGATGTGGATCCTGCCCGGTCTCGTCGGCCCTGGTCTCGGGGCGCTGATCGCCAGCACGGTCGGGTGGCGGTGGGCGTTCGTGGTGCCGCTGCCGGTCCTCGCGATCGGCTGGTACCTGATCGGGCCGGCGCTCGGGGAGATCCCGGCGGCCGGGCAGGCCGAGCATCTTGCGTTGCGATGGCCCTTGCAGCTCATGGTCGGGGCCGGGCTCGCCTTCACCTCGATGACCCTCGTGCGCTGGTGGGCGATCCCGATCTTCGCGGCCGGCCTCGCGCTCGCGATCCCTGCGTTGACCCGGATCGTGCCGCGGGGGACGTTCAGCGTTCGCCCAGGCTTGCCTGCCGCGGCCGCCGCCGCGTTCCTGCTCTCGCTCGGGTTCCTGGCGGTGGACGCGTTCGTCACGTTGATGCTGACCGAGGTCCGGGGCCTCTCGCTCGGCGAGGCGAGCGTCGCGATCACGGTCGCCACCCTCACGTGGGCGGGCGGCAGCGCGTGGCAGTCGGGAAGGACCGAGCGACTCGCGCTCGGCCGGCTCCTGTCGATCGGCGTCGCGCTCGTGGCGGTCGGCGAGGCAGGCGTCGCCACCGGGCTCGTGGTGGCGGTGCCCGTCGTCGTCGCGTACGTCGGGTGGGCGATCGTCGGTGCCGGGATGGGGATCTCGTTCCCCACGATCCCGTTGTCGGCGATGCGCGCGTCGGCCGTCGGGGAAGAGGCCGGCCAGGTCTCGGCGGTGCTGCTCGCCGACATGCTCGGCGCCGCGACCGGCGCCGGACTCGGCGGTGGGATGATCGCGACCGCTCGCGCGGCCGACGCGCCCGTCTCCGCCGGGCTCGCCGGCGCGTTCGCACTTGGGATCGCGACCATGCTTGTCCTGCTGGCCCTCGCGCGGCGGATCCCGGGGGCGGCGCCGTCCGAGGTGTGAGGTCAGCCGAGGCCCGGCGCCGCCGCGCCGACGGTCCCCACGCGGGTGAACCCGATCCGTTCGTATACGCGCGCGACGATCTCGTCTCCGGCGGACAGCAGCACGGTCTGCACGCCACGCGCGAAGGCGTCGCCGGCGATCTCGCTCGTCACCAGCGCGCCGAGGCCTCGACGGCGGTAGGCCGGGAGCGTCGCGACGCCGACGACCTCGCTCGCCCCGTCGACCGGCTGATGCGCCGCGTAGGCGACCGGGTGCCCCTCGACCCACACGGCCGCCACGACCGTGTGGCCCCGCGCGATCCGCTCGCGCTGGAACGCCAGGACGTCGCCGGGCATCGCGTCGACGTGGGAGGCGAGCGCCTCGGCGCCCGCGTCGCCGACCGCGGTCCCCGGCGCGCCGAACCCGACCGCCGGCACGGCGAGGATCGGGGCGAGCGCGGGCTCGTCCGCTGCGACGAAGCGCACCTCGGCGCCGTCGACGCCGGGCGCCGGCGCGAACCGGTCGCGAGGGAGCACCATCAGCGGCCGGTCCTCGATCACCCCCAGGCCGGTCGCCGCGCACGCGGGCCCGACCGACGGCGAGAGGTCGACGATCCACTCGAACTCCTCGGGCTGCCCAAGCGCGCGCTGGCGCGCCCGCACGACGTCCACGTCCCGGCTGGTGACCGCGGCGGCCTCCGGTGTCGGCCGCGCGTAGTACCGCCAGCCGCGTCCCTCGTTGACGAACAACGTGAAGGGGCCGATCCGCTCGGCTCGGGCGACGGTCCGCGGCACGGCGTCGAGGTAGGCGTCGACCTGGCGCAGCAGCTCCTCGGACACCGGGCAAGGCTACGCCGGCATCCCGCAGGTTGCGGGCCGCTCGACCCCGGCGCCGCCCGCGGCCCTCCCCGATGATGGCCGTATCCGCAAGGGTCGAGGGAGGTGTCGGTGATGCGCCGAGTGATGGCGCTCGCGGCCGCGGTGGCGCTCGCGCTCCTGCCGGTGTCGCCCGCGTTCGCGGCGACGGCGGAAGGTCAGCGCAACAGCCTGGTCGTGTTGCAGGGCGACGCGGTGGTGCCCGCGGGCGAGACCGTCGACGCGGTGGTCGCGTTCGACGGCGCGGTGCGCGTGGACGGCACGGTCCGACAGAGCGTCGTGGCGTTCCACGGCCCCGTCACGATCACGGGTTCGGTCGAGCGCGACGTGGTGGTCTTCGACGGACAGCTGCGGCTGCTCTCGGGGTCCACGGTCGGAGGCAACGTGGTGGCGAAGGACCCGATGATCGCGCCAGGGGCGCGCGTCGAGGGGACGGTCTCGTCGACCTGGCAGCTCGAGTGGGCGTTCCAGGGAGCCGGGGTCGTGTTCGGGCTGCTCGTCTGGTTCATGGTCGCCGTGTCGGTCCTCGTGCTCGGGTTCATCCTGCTCGGGCTGGCGCCGCGCGCCGCCGACGCGACCTACGCCGCGATGCGCGCGTCGGTCGGCGGCACGATCGGGTGGGGTCTGCTCGTGGTGATCGGCCTCCCGATCGTCGGGATGGTGGCGATCGCCACGCTCGTCGGGCTGCCGCTGGGGCTCGGGATCCTGCTCGCGCTCGCGCTGCTGTTCGGGATCGGTCACACGACCGGGGCGTGGCTGCTCGGCCGTTCGATCACGCACGACCGCTCGCGCGCGGTGGCGTTCTTGCTCGGATGGGCGATCCTGAGCGCGGCCGCGCTCGTGCCGGTGCTCGGCCAACTCGTGTGGCTGGGGGCGACGGTCATGGGTCTCGGCGGGCTCGTGCTCGCGCTGTGGCACGCGCGCCGGGCGACCGCGGAGGCGCCGGTGCCGCAGATCCCGCCCGCGCCGCTCGGACATACGGCGTAGCCATCGTTGCCGCTCAGGGCATAGGCTAGGGGCCCGGCGATCGCCCGGCCGTCCGCGACGGCTACCGGGGGAGAAGGAGCGACCGACGATGACCCGTTACCTGTGCGTGCACCCGTCCCACGAGCGTGAGGGACGCCTGCGCCCGGTCGACGTCACGGCCCAGGTGCGCCTCGAGCGCGCGTTCGCGCCGCGGTCCTCCGCCTACCTCGCGATCTCCGAGGACGTGCTTCGTCGAGTGCCCCAGGTCCGCGCGAGCTCCACCGAGGACAGGGTGCGCGCGATCCGCGAGATCCTCACCGGCACGCCCTGGCCCCTGGACGCGCCGGTCGTGCTCGTCTCCGAACGGCGGGCGCAGCGGTCTCCGGGTCTGTTCGAGCTGGACGAGCTCCGGTCATCCGAGCGCACGGTCGAGGACCTCCTCCGGCGGGCCAGCGGCATCGACCGTGGGGGCGGGGGGTCCGACGACCTGGTGATGCTCGCCGACGGCGGCGAGGTCACCGAGCCCCGCTCCCTGCCGGCCTCGCAGGGCGGCCTCGACACCGAGACCGCGGTCCGTACGGCGCCGCAGCGTACCCGGGTGATCCCGCAGGGCATCTTCCCGGCGCAGAGCCTGGCGCTGGCGCTCGCCCAGGCTCGCGGCGACGAGGACTCGATCGTCGAGGCGATCCGCTCGGTCCCCCTGTACCGCGAGCCCCGCGGCGAGCAGGAGCGGCGCGCCTGGCGGGTCGTGGTCGAGTGCCCGGTGGCGACGGGGGAGCCGCCGCTCGCGCATCGGACGGTCTTCACCGGGACCGGCGAGCAGGAGCCCGCCTTCGTGTTCGGCACGCCGGCCGAAGGGACGTGGGACGCGCTGATCGAGGACGCCGCGGCCGCCGAGTTCGCGCCGCGTACCACGGTGAGGGCGGCGACATGGCGGCTGCGGGCGACGGTGATCGCCGAGCTCGTGATCGTCGTCGTGCTCGCCGTGCTCGGGTGGCTCTCGGGCGGGCTCGCCACGGCGATGCGCGAGACGCCCGGGTGGTTCGGGCTGGGCCTGGCGCTGGCCGTGTCGGCGGTGGCGATCGGCGCGTTCGGCCTGTTCGCGCCGGCCCGCCCCGATGGGAACCCGAACGACACCCTCGTCCTTCGTCGCTCCTACGAGAGTCGGGTCGACCTGTTGTGGTGGTCCTCCGTGCTGTCGGTGGGCCTGTTCGCGGCGGCGCTCGTGGCGACGCTGGTGCCGACCGCGCTCGTGTCCGAGCACGTCGTCCCCTCACCGACGATCGCGTTCGACACGACGAAGCGGCCCGTGATCGCGGACGTCCGGCTTGAGGCGACGGGGCTGCCGACCGACGCCGTCTTGATCGTGGACATGCGACAGTTCGGTTCGGGGGACACGACCGGGACGCTCGTCGGACGGAGCTCTGCCACGGGCGACGCGAACGGCGTCGCGCGCGTCCACGAGACCGTGTCGCTCGACCAGAAGGCGCAGTACCTGGCCGTGATGGTGGTGCGGCAGGGCGACACGCCGCCGACCTGCACCCCCGAGGCGGTGCAGGGGCCGGGATGCACGATCGTGGCGGTGCCCCCGCTCGGCGCCGGCGTCACGATCGTGCCGAGCCCGGCGACCCTCCCGTCGGTCGCGCCGAGCGCCAGCGCGTTCCCGAGCGCCAGCACGTTCCCGAGCGCCAGCGCGTTCCCGAGCGCGAGCGTGTCGCCGAGCGCCGGCGTGTTCCCCAGCGCCGTGTTCCCGAGCGCCGCGTTCCCGAGCGCGAGCGCCTCGGCGAGCGGCACCCCGACGCTCAGCGTCTCGCCGAGCCCGTCGCCCGGCGCCTAGCGCGCAGGGGCCCACCCGGAGCCGACGCTCAGCGCGGCCGGCGTGCCTCCTCCTGCTCGGCGCGTCGCCACCGCTCCGCCGCCTCGGCCTCGTCGCCGCGGCGCTCCGCGACCTTCGCGAGCGCGCGCCAGGTCCACGACGCGAGCTGGCGTTCGCCGAGCTCCTCGGAGATCCGCACGGCCTGGCGGAGGTCGTCCTCGGCCTCGTCGAGCCGGCCGAGCTCGCGCTCGACGATCCCGCGCTCGGCGAGCGCGTCGCCCAGCTCCCACCGCGCGCCGAGCTCCGAGAAGGTGGCGATCGCGTGATCGAGGTGAGGCAGGGCGTCGTCGAACCTGCCGAGGTCCTCCTCGATCCGCCCGCGCTGGGTGGAGGTGACCGCGACGCTGAAGCGGTCGCCGGTCTCGTCGGCCAGCGACTGGGCCTCCTCGATCAGCAGCGTCGCCTCCTCGAACTCGTCGAGGTGCTCGCAGTTGATCGACAGGGACGTGAGCGCGCGGATCTCGGCCCAGCGGTCGCCGTCGGCGCGAGCCAGCTCGAGCGCCCTGCGCCAGATCGGGTCGGCGTCCGGGTAGTCCTCGCGCGTCCAGGGCACCCATCCGGCGAACAGCAGCGTGCGGGTGATCGCGCGCGTGTCGCCGAGCCGCTCGGCCGCCTCGAGCGCGCGGGCCAGGAGCGACTCGGCCTCCTCAAGGTCGGCGTCGACGTTGATCGCCATGTCGCCGAGGAACCGCAGCGCCCTCGAGCGCGCCCGGTCGTCGTCGAAGCGGTCGGCGAGCACCAGGGCGCGCTGCATCGCTTCCTTCGCGGCCGGATACTCGCCGAGCCAGTAGCGCGCCTCGCCCATGCCCGAGAGCACCTGCGCCTCGCGCTCGGTCCAGGTCTCCTCGGGGCCCGCCATCGCGAGCGCGCGCTGGAACGCGTCGACGGCGGACCGGCTCTCCATCCGCCGGCGCGCGCGGTCGCCCGCCCGCCCGAGGGCCTCCGCGGCGCGCTCGGGGAGCGAGCGGTCGTTGGGGTCGAGGTCGAGCGAAGCGAGCGCCGCCGCCTCGAGGTGCTCGGCGGCCCACGAGTCGCGGTGCTGGGCCTCCAGCGCGTCGGCGATCGCGACGTGCAGGGCCAGCCGTTCGCGCTTGGGAAGGCTCGCGTAGGCGACGTCACGGAGGGTGTCGTGCCGGAAGCGCCACCGCCAGGACGTCTTGGGGTCGTCCTGCACCACGATCTCGGCGTCGATCAGCTCCTGCATGTCGGCGTCGCTGCAGTCCGGCGCCACCAGCGCGGCTTCGGTCCGATCGAACGAGTACAGGTAGACCGACAGCCGCCGTGCGAGCGTGCGCTGGGCGGGCGGCAGGGCGTCCAGGCGCGCGGCGACCATCGCCTGAACGGTGGGCGGCATCGTCCGGCGCCCCGCTCCGCCGCTCTCTCGGTCGCGGATCAGCATCCCGGTGGACTCCACGATGAAGAACGGGTTCCCCCCGGCGCGCGCCGCGACGTCGGCGGCTTCGGTCTCCTCGATCCGGCCTCCGCCCGCCTGCCGCGCCAACGAGACGGACTCACCGGAGGAGAGCGGCTCGAGGCGGAGCAGGACGTGGTTCACGGCGTGAGATCCCCACGCCACGCGCTCCTCGAGCAGCGGCGGCCGCGCCGCCACGAGCACGAGCAGCCGTCCCGGACCGGGCGCGCCCCGCGCCGTCACGCGCTCGATCAGGTCCAGCATCGGCGCGCGGAACGCGTGGGCGTCGTCGAACACGAGCGTGACCGGGCGCTCGCGCGCGAGTCCCTCGATCGTCGCGACGAACCCCGCCTGGACCTCCTGCACGAACACCGCTTCTTCTCTGTGCTCGCCGTCGAGCCCCAGGAGCAGCGACAGGCGCGCGGCCACGCGCTCGGCCTCCCCGTCGGTCGCCACGCGCTCGGCGAGCTCGCGGACCCGGCGCACGGCCTTCTCCGGCGGGTCGTCGTCGGTGAGGCCGGCGGCATCGCGGATCATCGCGGCGGCCGGCGCGAAGCTGGCGCTCTCGGAGACGAGCGAGCTCCTGCCGACCAGCAGGACGTCGTCGGGGTCGGTGCCGGCGATGAACTCGTCGGCGAGGCGTGACTTGCCGATCCCCGGCTCACCGACCACGGTGAACAGGATCGGCCGCCGGGTGGCGACCGCGCGCGCGTGGGACTGCCGCAGGATCGTGAGCTCGTCGAAGCGCCCGACGAACGGGATCGTGCGGCGGGCCGAACGCGTGGTGAGCCCCTCGGCCGGGTAGGCGATCAGCCCGCCGGCGAACCCCTTGGCCTGGACCTTGCGGGGCTCGCCCACCGCGACGGACCCCTCGGTGAGCGCATGGGCGGTCTCCCCGACGAGGATCTCGCCGGGCCCGGCGGCGGCCTGCAGCCGCGCGGCGGCGTTCACGACCGGTCCGGTGACGAGCGACTGGCCGCTGGGCCCGACCCCGGTGGCGGCCTCGCCCGACTCGACCCCCACGCGGATCTGCAGCGGCTCGTCCAGCCCGAGCTCCACGGACAGCCGCGCGACGCGACCACGGATCGCGAACCCGGCCCGGATCGCGCGGACGGCGTCGTCTTCGTGGACCTGCGGCAGGCCGAACACGGCCATCACCGCGTCGCCGATGAACTTCTCGGGCTGGCCGCGCAGGGCCGTCAGCTCCTCGGCGGCGGCGTCGTAGAAGCGGCCGAGGACCTCGCGCGCCCGCTCCGGGTCCAGGCGTTGCGCGAGCCCGGTGGAATCCACCAGGTCCACGAACACGACCGCGACCATCTTGCGCTCCTCGGTGCCCAGCGAGGACGCCACCGGCGTGCCGCACGACGGACAGTAGCGGGCGTCGGCGGGGAGCTCGCGGCCGCAGACCGAGCAGGGCATCGCCCCAGCATAGGCCCGGGTTCCGACGCCGTTGTGAGGCAGGCCGCCGTGGCGCGCGGGACCGTCCGGCCCGCCGGAGCCGGTACCGCGGACCCGGGGCGGCGCCGCGTATCGGCGACAGGCTGGCGGGTGCGGATGCCCGTCCGCCCCGGGAGGCTCCGATGACGACGACGATCCCCCGACCGGTTGCCGAAGCGCGGGGGACGCCGCCCCGCGTCGGTCCTGCCGAGCGGCGCGCCGGCCTGGCGCTCGCGGGCGCCGGCATCGCGATGCTCCTGGGCATCATCACCGCCGAGGCGCTGTACCCGGCCACCTACACGACGCACGCGAACATGATCAGCGACCTCGGCGGGACCGAGCCACCGGACAGTGTCGTCCTGCAACCCTCCGCCGCGATCTTCGACGCGACGATGGTCGTGGCCGGCCTGGCGATCGTGCTCGGCGCCTGGTTCCTGTCGCGCGCGCTCGGCCGCCGCGGCGTGACGATCGCGACGGCACTGCTGGGGCTCGGCGTCCTCGGCGTCGGGCTGTTCCCCGGCGACACGGGGCAGGTCCACATGTGGTTCGCGCTGCTCGCGTTCACGAGCGGCGGCGTGGCGGCGGTGGCATCCGCGCGCGTGACGCCGCAGCCGTTGCGAACGGTCGAGGCCGCCCTGGGGGCCGCGGCGCTCGCGATGTTCCTCGCCACGTTCGTCCACGGGGGGTCGACCCCGATCGCGGACCTCGGCGATGGCGGCGCGGAGCGATGGATCGCCTACCCGGTGATCCTCTGGTTGGTGCTGTTCGGCGGGTGGCTGCTCGCCGGCGGCACGCGATCCGAACCTCGGGACTAGCCTCGAGGACGGAGCGTTTCACGGGAGGGAGACCGACATGCAGACGACCGAGCTGCGAGCGACGATCGAACAGGCCAAGGACGCGATCACCGTCCGTAGGGTCTTCGGCGAGCCGTACGAGAAGGACGGCGTGACCGTGATCCCCGCCGCCCGCGTCCAGGGAGGCGCCGGCGGCGGCACCGGGGAAGGCCCGCAAGGCGAGGGCGGCTCCGGCTCCGGCAGCGGCTTCGGCGTGAACGCCAGGCCCGTCGGCGCGTTCGTGATCCGGGGCGATGAGGTCGAGTGGCGTCCCGCGATCGACGTCAACAAGGTGATCCTCGGCGGTCAGCTGGTCGCGATCGCCGCGCTGCTGCTGATCCGCGCGGTCGTTCGGTCGCGCGAATCGGTCCTCAGGCGTCAGACCGGCATCGGCGGCGGGGGCGGCGGGACGATCGGGGAGCCCGGCATCGCGGTCGCGGCCGCCGGTCCCCGGTACGTGGCGCTGCCGAAGCTCAGGATCATCAGGAAGATCCAAGACAGGAAGATCAGCCCGAGGGTGAACCCGACGCCCTTGCCGAAGCTCTTCGACAGGTCGTTGTAAACGAGGATGACGATCACGACGTTCACGATCGGGATGAAGAACAGCAGCACCCACCATACGGGCCGGCCGACCACCTCGAGGAGCAGCACGAGGTTGTAGATCGGCACGAAGGCGCCCCACGCGGGCCGGCTCGCCTTCTTGAAGATGCCGTAGTAGGCCACGCCCGCCAAGATCCAGATCGCGACGAACAGGACGAGGAACAAGACGGCGGCGCCGCCGTCCGCAGGTTGGTTCGACTGCCCGACCATGGAACCTCCTCGGCTCGGTCCGCCGATCGTGCCAGCCCGTTCGGCTCGACGCACGCACCTGAGCCGATCCTCGGCCGCGACGGTGTGCGGCTACGCTGGGACTCGTGAGCGCCTCCCAGCGTGGTGCCGAGACCCGTGACCGCATCGTCGAGGCGGCGTTGGAGACGGTGCGGGAGGAGGGGTTCGCCGAGACAACGGCGCGGGCGATCGCGCGGCGCGGCGGCTTCAACCAGGCCCTGATCTTCTACCACTTCGGGTCGGTCGACGCGCTCTTGATGGAGGCGTTCGCGCGGATCTCGCAGCGCACGATCGCGCACTACCGGGAGGCCGCGGCGGGCGTCTCCTCTCTGCGCGATCTCGTCGCGATCGCGCGCCGGCTGCACGCGGAGGACCTGGAGGACGGATCGGTGACCGCGGTCACCCAGCTGATGGCGGCGGTGACCGACCCCGAGCAGGGCGGTCTGTTGCTCGACCGGTTCGACGAGTGGATCCGGCTCGTCCAGGAGGCCCTGCAGCGCGCGGCCACGCGGTACCCGGTCGCGACGATCGTCCCGACCCGCGAGGCCGCCTACGCGGTCTGCGCGATGTTCCTCGGCGTGGAGCTGATGGCCCGGCTGGACCCGTCGCGCTCGGAGGCCGAGCCGGTGTTCGACATGCTCGAGACGATCGCCGGGCTGATCGAACAGCTTGCGCCGTCGCTGCCGTCCACGCCCTGATCCGGCGCCTCGGCTTGACAGGCTAACGGTGTTAGCCTAGGTTCGGGCTAACAACGTTAGCCGAACGGGGGTCGAGAGCCATGGCGTTCAGCAACCAGATCAGGTCCGAGGTCGAGATCGAGGGAACGGCCGAAGAGGCGTGGGCGGTCCTGAGCGACTTCGCCTCGTACGGGGAGTGGAACCCGGGGTTCGCGCGGATCGAGGGGCGGGCCGAGGCCGGGACGCGACTGACGATCACGTTCGCCCTGAACGGTGGGCGGACGATGACGATGCGCCCGAGGGTGCTCGTGGCCGAGCCGGGTGGCGAGCTGCGCTGGCTCGGCAGGCTGTTCCTGCCGTGGGTCTTCGACGGCGAGCACCGCTTCGAGCTGCACGAGGACGAGCCGGGCCGGGTGCGGTTCGTCCAGGGCGAGCGGTTCCGCGGGCTGCTCGTGCCGTTCCTGCGCCGGATGATCGAGGTCGACACGCTCGCGACGTTCGAGCGGGTGAACGCGGCGCTCGCGGCGAGGGTCGAGGAGCTGCGGAGAAGGCGGGAAGTGGCGTGAGCCAGGCCGCTCCCACCGACGCGCGGCTCGCGCAGATCGTCGAGGCGGCGCGGGCGATCCTCGAGCAGGATGGCCGCGAGGCACTGACGATGCGCCGGGTGGCCGACCGACTGGGGATCCGCGCGCCGTCGCTGTACAAGCACGTGGCCTCGAAGGAGGAGCTCGAGGCCCTGTTGATCGCCGAGGCCCTGCGCGGGCTCGGGACGGCGCTGCACGGCGTGCTCGACGGGCTCCCCTCGCGGGCGGGTCGGCGCCCGGCGCTCGCGGCGATCGCCGAGGTCTACCGGTCCTGGGCGCTCGCCCACCCGCACCTGTACCGGCTGTCCACCGAGGGGGAGCTGCCCCGCGCTCTCCTCCCGGAGGGCCTGGAGGCGTGGACGGCCGAGCCGCTCGTGCACGTGGCGGGAGGCCAGACGCACGCCCGGGCCGCGTGGGCGTTCGCGCACGGCATGACCGTGCTCGAGCTCGACGGTCGCTTCCCGCCCGACGCCGACCTCGACGCCGCGTGGGAGGCCGGGGTGGCGGCACTCGCCAAGGCATAGCGTATATGCTATACATGGTGACAGCGTGAGCGGTGGTGGTCTGATCCGCGAAGGGCGACGACGGGCTGGGCTGACCCAGGCCGAACTGGCTCGACGTCTCGGCACGACGCAGTCGGCGATCGCGCGGTTGGAGGGGCGACGGACCGAACCTTCGTACGAGCGAGTCGTGCAAGCCCTGCGCGCGTGTGGCTTCCAACTCATCCCGCAGGTCGTGGCCGACGACGACGCGGATTGGTCGGTGGCGTCGTTGAACCTGCTCGTGAGCCCCGACGAGCGGGTTCGACGCCACGGCGCCGCCCTTCGATTCGCGAAGGCGGGGCAGGAGGCGGCTCGTGGGGGAGCCTGAGTTCCGGCCGGAAGCGATCCTGGGCGTGCTCCAGGCGCACGGCGTGCGCTACGTGCTGGTGGGTGGGTTCGCCGCCGTGATCCACGGCTCCCCCTACGTGACGACCGATGTCGACGTCGTGCCGCTGGCGGATGCGGACAACCTGCAGCGTCTCTCCGATGCGTTGAAGGAGCTCCACGCGAAGGTGTGGACCTCGACGGATCCCGAGGGCTTGCCGTTCGATCATCCGCCGGCGTCGCTCGCGGCCGTGCGGATCTGGAACCTGGTCACCGACCACGGGCGGCTCGACGTCACGTTCGAGCCGAGCGGGACCCGGGGCTACGACGACCTCGTTCGCGATGCCGTTCACCTGACGATCCTCGGCATCGACGTGGACGTGGCTTCGCTCGCCGACGTGATCCGCTCCAAGGAGGCGGCCGGACGGGAGAAGGATCGTCTCGTGCTGCCCGTGCTTCGAAGGATCGCGGAAGAGGAGCGTGGGGACCGCTGAGCTCGATACGCCGTCAGTCGATGGACCGGGCGTTCGTCTGGAGGCCCTCGGCCGTGTAGGCGTCGGCGTCGATCCCCCAGGACACGATCCGTCGCGGCCGGATCCGCACGAACCCCTCGACGAAGTGTGGGAACCGGGGGTTGATGGACGAGCCGCCATGCTCGTGGATCTCGGCAACGCCACGGACCTCGATCGCGCGGGCGGTGGGAGGCGGCGGCTCACGACGCGTGTCGTCCACCAGGAACGAGACGTGTGGGTTCGCCTGCATGTCGCGCCACTTCTTGCCGGAGGTGAAATCGACGCCACCGACGTCGATCGCGTCCTCCTCGGCGTTGAGCCAGAACGTCACCGGGATCACGTGCGGGCGGCCCTCGGCGTCGGCCGTCGCCAGGCGCCCGAGCGTCTGCTCCCGCAGGTACGCGATCTCGGCGGCGGTGAAGGCGCTCGGCCGGGCTCCCATCGGCAGATGATGGCATGGCGCCGGGGACGCGGGTCGGCCGGGGCCCGCCTACACTCCATCGGTGACCTCGCGCCGCGACATCGAGGCCCTCCTGTCCGAGGTGGCGGACCGGACGCTGGCGCCGGCGGACGCCGCCGACCGGCTGGCGACGCTGCCGTTCCGCGACCTCGGGTTCGCACGGGTCGACACCCACCGCGAGCTCCGTCAGGGCGCGCCGGAGGTGATCCTCGGTTCGGGCAAGACGCCGGCGCAGGCGGCCGCGATCGCGCGGGCGCTGGACGAGGCGGGTGCGTCGAGCGTCCTCGTGACCCGCGCCGAGGAGGAGATGCGCTCCGCCGTGCGCGAGGCGCTGCCCGACGCGCTCGAGGACGAGCTGGCTCGCGCGATCTGGGTGGAGCGCGAGCCGATCGAGCGGCGCGGCCGTGTGCTGATCGTGTCGGCGGGGACCTCCGACGGCCCGGTGGTCCGTGAGGCCCGGATCCGCGCCGAGCTGCTGGGGACCCACGTCACCGTGCACGAGGACGTCGGCGTCGCGGGGCTGCACCGGCTCGCGACCGTGCTCCCCGACCTCGAGACGGCCGACGTGGTCGTGGTGGTGGCGGGGATGGACGGCGCGCTCGCGAGCGTGGTCGGCGGGCTCGCGGCCTGTCCGGTGATCGGCGTGCCGACGAGCGTCGGCTACGGCTCGGCCCGCGGCGGGGAGACCGCGCTGCACGCGATGCTCTGCTCCTGCGCCGACGGCCTGGCGGTGGTCGGGATCGACGACGGCCTCGGGGCCGGCTCGGTCGCGGCCCGGATCGCCCGGCGGGCGGCCGGATGACGCGGGTCGCCTACCTCGACTGCGTGGGCGGGGTCGCCGGCGACATGCTCCTTGCCGCGCTCCTGGACGCCGGCGCGCCGCAGGACGCGCTGCACGACGCCGTGCGGGCGCTCGGGTTCGCCGACGTGAAGGTCGAGGTGGAGCCGGTGCGCCGCCACGGCGTCGCGGCGACCCAGGTCCGCGTGCTCGAGGGGGCGCCGCTCCCCGATCGCCGCGCGGCGGCGCTGCTCGACCTCGTGGCGTCGGCCGCGCTCGCGCCGCGCACGCGCGAGCGCGCGCTGGCGGCGCTGGAGCGGCTGGCCGGCGCGGAGTCGTCGATCCACGGCCTGCCCGTGGAGGAGCTCGTCCTGCACGAGGTCGGCGGCGCCGACACGCTGGTCGACGTCGTGGGCGCGTTCGCGTTGCTCGACGCCCTCGCGATCGACGACCTGGTCTGCTCGCCGATCCCCTACGCGCGGGGCGTGATCGAGACCGCTCACGGCGCGATCCCCGGTCCGGGGCC
The DNA here is from genome assembly GCA_050257835.1 of Planctomycetaceae bacterium. Lineage (GTDB taxonomy): Bacteria > Actinomycetota > UBA4738 > UBA4738 > HRBIN12 > AC-51. The sequence goes on from JBLMXP010000035.1 coordinate 33,655, forward strand.
GGCGGTGCTCGCGCTGCTGGAGGGCTGCCCGGTCGTGGGCGTGGAGGCCGAGGCCGAGCTCGTGACGCCCACCGGCGCGGCGATCGTCGCGACGGCGTCGTCGTCGTTCGGCGAGTGCCCGCCGATCACGCTGGAGCGGGTCGGCTACGGCGCGGGTGCGCGGGAGCTCCGCTCCCGCCCGAACCTCTTGCGCGTGGCGCTCGGCACCCGGGCCTCGGCGCCGGGGACCGCCGAGGTGGTCCTGCTCGAGGCGAACCTCGACGACCTGGTTCCCGAGCTCGTGCCCGACGTGGCCGAGGCGTGCCGCGCCGCCGGCGCGCTCGACGTGTGGACGTTGCCGGCGCAGATGAAGAAGGGACGCCCCGGCGTGGTGGTGAGCGCGATCGCTCGCCCGGAGGCGGAAGGGGCGGTCGCCCGCGCGCTGCTCGTGCACTCGACGACGCTCGGCGTCCGCGCGACGCCGCTGCGCCGCTACGAGCTGGAGCGCGCCGCGCGCGAGGTGAGCGTCGCTGGGCATCCGGTCCGCGTGAAGGTCGGGATCTTGGACGGGCGTGTGGTGAACGTCGCGCCCGAGCACGACGACTGCGCCGAGGTCGCGGCCGCGACCGGCCGGCCCGTCAAGCAGGTCTGGGCGCAGGCGCTCGCCGCGGCGGAGGCGTTCGAGGGTGGGGACCGTGGCAACGCTCGCTGAGCTCGAGGCGGCGGTCGGGCGCGCCGGCAGCGCGATCGTCGCGTTCTCCGGAGGGGTCGACTCCTCGCTGGTCGCGGCGGTCGCCGCCCGGGTCCTGGGGGACAGGGCGCTCGCGGTGACCGCGGTGTCGCCGGCGCTCGCGAGCGGCGAGCTCGACGGCGCGCGCTCGGTGGCGGCCGCGATCGGCGTCGCGCACGAGACGATCACCACCGACGAGCTCGCGCGCGAGGGGTACCGTCGCAACGGCTCGGACCGCTGCTACCACTGCAAGACCGAGCTGTACGAACGGCTCGGCGCGCTCGCGGAGGCGCGCGGGTTCGACGCCCTGTACTCCGGCGCGAACGTCGAGGACCTCGGCGACTGGCGGCCGGGGCTGCGCGCGGCGGCCGAGCACGGTGTGCGCCACCCGCTCGTCGAGGCGGGGTTCGGCAAGACCGACGTGCGTGCGCTCGCGCGCGAGCTGTCCGTCCCGAGCGCCGACAAGCCCGCGATGCCCTGCCTCGCCTCGCGGCTGCCGTTCGGCACGGTGGTCGAGCCCGAGGTCCTGGCCAAGGTCGATCGGGCCGAGCGGGCGCTGCGGGCGCTCGGCTTCCACGAGCTGCGGGTCCGGCATCTCGGCGCGACGGGTCGGGTGGAGCTCGGCGTCCAGGACCTGACGCGAGCGCTCGAGCGGGACCGGGCCGCGGTGGAGGCGGCGGTGCTCGCGGCCGGCTACACGACCGTGGAGATCGACCCGGAACCGTTCCGTTCGGGGACGCTCACGCGCGGGCTCCGGACCCCGCTCCCGATCCTCGGCGCTCGCTGATCGCGCGGAAGACCGCCACCCAGTCCCACACGTCGAGGTCGGCGGGCCGGGCGTCGACGTGCAGGCCGCGTTCGCGCGCGAGCCGCTTCCAGGTCATCGGCGGGAGGGCTCCTTGGAGCGAACGCCGGACCGGCCAGGAGCCCCGGTCGAACGCGCGGCGCAAGGGTCCGAGGTAGGCGACGCGATCGGACGGCGCCAGCAGCGCGGGGCGGCGGCGGGTGATCACGAGCAGCCCGGCGTCGACCGAGGGTGGCGGCTCGAACCCCAGGCGGGGGATCCTCCGTGCCAGCGTCAGCTCCCACCACGGCTGCCAGCCGAGCGACAGGAGCGTCGACGGCACGACCGCGGCGCGCTTGCGCGCCGCCTCGAACTGCAGCAACAGGTCCGCCCGCTCGGGTCCGACGGCGACGTCGTCGAGCAACCTGCGCAGGATCGGCGCGGTCAGGCCGAACGGGATGTTCCCGAACGCCCGCCACGGACGCTCGGGCACCGGCACCGAAGCGACGTCTGCCTCGACGATCCGCACGTGGTCGTGTCCGTCGAACGCGCGGCGGAGACGCTCGGCGAACGCGGGGTCGAGCTCGATCGCGGTCACGCGGCCGGCGCGCTCGGCGAGCGGTCGCGTCAGGCGCCCCGTGCCCGCGCCGAGCTCGACGACGTGGTCGGTGGGGCCGATGCCGGCGTCGCGTACGAGCTCGTCGGCGACGAGCCTGCTGCGCAGGAGGTGTTGGCCGTCAGGACGGGAGCCGGCGGCCCTCGGTGCGCGCGGATGCGCGCCCACGGACCGTCACCATGAAGATGCCCATCGGATCGTGCCCTTCGAGAGCCGGAGTGGTGAAGGCTACACCGTCAACGGCGCACGAGCGCGACCGGCGCGGCGTTAGCCCGCGGCGAGCAGGCGGCCGACGGAGGCGGCGGCCGCGATCCCGCTGCCGACGGCGCCTTCGATCCAGCCGGCGCCTTCGCTCGCGATGTCCGAGCCGGCGAAGGCGACCCGGCCCTCGGGCTCACCGAGCGCCTCGAACGTGCCGTCGCTGAACCAGCCCGGCGGGATCGCGAGCCAGGTGCCCTTCGCGTAGGGGTCGCGCACCCAGTCGTGACCGTCCGTGGCGACGACGGTCGCGCCGGGCAGGTGCGCCCGCACCGCTCGGGCCATCGCGTCGTGGTCGGAGAGGTCGACGCGGTCCTGCGCCGAGAAGCCCATGAACAGCCGGCCGCCGTCGGGGGTCGGTTTCGTCACGAACCCGGCGTTGATCGGCGTGCCCCACGCCATCCCGAGGAAGGACGCCGGCGCGCCGCGCACGACCGCGAGCACCTTCGAGGCCTCGCCGACGTGGCGCTCGCCGGCGGCGCGCTGCTTCGGCGTGGCGAGCGGCGGGTCGAACGCGACGTCGGCCCAGACGTTGAGCGGCAGCGCGACGATCGCGGCGCTCGCCTCGAGCGGGGCTCCGTCGTCGAGGGTCACGCGAACCCCTTCGTCGTCGTGCTCGACGCGGCGGACCGCCGACCCGAACCTGACGTCGAGCCCCTCGGCCATCGCGTCGATCAGGCTCTTGGTGCCGTCGGCGAACAGCTCACCGGTCTCGAGGTACGCGTCGACCGGCCCGTAGTCGAGCTCGACCATGTCCCAGAGCAGCGGCAGGACCGAGCTCCGTTCGATCGTCGCACCGCCCATCGAGGCCATGAAGGCGCGCAGGTAGTCGGCGACCTCGTCGTCGGCCTCGAGCGCGTCGATCCAGGCGGCCGCCGTGACGTCGTGGGTCGCGAGCGCGCGACGGTCGCCGCCCTCGAAGGCGTCGGCGGTCTCGGCGAGCGCCGCCGTGAACCGCGAGCCGGCGAGCTTGGCGCGGACGTCGTCGAGGGCCTCCTCGCCCTCGCGGCGCTCGGCCCCGCGGATCCACGCGATCTGCTCCGGCTCGCTCGGCGGCGACACCACGACGCCGTAGCGCTCGATCTCGCGGGCCAGGTGCGGCTGCGTGGCTCGTGAGAAGAACATGCCCCCGTACTCGACGTGGACCCCGGTGCCCGGCATCTCGCGGTACCAGGTGCGCCCGCCGATCCGGTCCCGCGCCTCCAGCACGATCGCGGTCCGTCCGGCGTCGCGGAGGTCGCGCGCCGCGGCGATCCCCGCGAATCCCGCCCCGAGCACGAGGACGTCGGCGTCCATAGGCGGCGGAGCCTAGCAGGGCCGCTCCGCCACCCGGTAGGCAAGGCGGGCCTGTGCGCTCAACCGGTGCGACCGGGTGGATCCTCGCCGGCGGCCAGCTCTCGGAGCACCACGACGCGGACGTCGTCGCCGGTGATGCCTCGGACGCCGAGGATCCGTGCCGCCGTCGAGCGGGCGTCACGAACGAGCCCGAGCAGGAGGTGCTCGGTGCCCAGATACGCGTGGCCGAGATGCGCCGCCTCCCGGAGGGCGAGCTCGAGGGCCTTCTTGGCTGCGGGCTCGAACCGCAACCTGCCTCGTGCGCTCCGTGCGCGACCCCCTTCCAGGGCTCCTGGTCCGAAGGTCGCCTCCACCGAGCGGCGGACCTCGTCGAGGTCGATCCCGAGGTTGCGGAGCGCCTCGGCCTCGTCGGGTCCGAAGCCGGAGCTGCCGGCCGCTCGGCGAACCGCGGCGAGGGTGTCGTCGAGCGTGACGCCGAGGGCGTCGAGAACGCGCGCGCCCACGCTCGTGGGCTCACGCAGGATCCCGAGGAGGAGATGCTCCGTGCCGATCGCCGCCGCGTCCAGCGCCCGAGCCTCCTCCTGCGCGAGGACCACGCTCGACCGTGCCTTCTCCGTGAATCGCTCGAACACCGCGTCTACCTCCTTCGGGCGCGCAGGCGCCGGTCCGCGTGCTTCTTGTGCACGGCCTGGCGGCTCACCTTGAGCTCGTCCGCGATGTCCTGCCAGGACCAGCCCTGGTCGCGCGCGCTCTGCACCTGCAGCGTCTCGAGCTGCTCGAGCAGCTTGCGAAGGGCGACGACCGCGCGCAGCCCCTCCTCGGGATCGCGCCCGCTCGCGGCGGTCGCCAGCTTCGTCGCCTCGCTCATGCGTGTCAATCTACGTTGACATCATCGAGATGTCAACCTGCGTTGACGGCACCCACTCAGTGCCGCGGGGCGAAGCGGTCGGTGGCGCGGATCAGCTCACGGGTGATCGCGTCGTCGTCGCCGGCGTGGCCGGCATCGACGATCACGAGCTCGGCCGCGGGCCAGGCGCGGTGCAGGATCCACGCGTTGCCGAGCGGTGCCTGCAGGTCGAAGCGGCCTTGCACGAGGACGCCGGGAACCGAGGCCAGCCGGCCGGCATCGCGGAGCAGCGCGCCGTCCTGGACGAAGAAGTCGTGGCTCACGTAGTGCGTGACCAGTCGGCCTCGGCACGACGGCCGGTGGTGACGCCCCACAGCACCAACTCCGACACGCGGCCTGGATGCGTCTCCGCGTACGCGAGGCTCAGGGTGGACCCCCACGACCCGCCGAGCACGAGCCACCGGTCCGCGCCGAGGTGCTCGCGGAGCCGCTCCATGTCCGCGACGAGATGCGCCGTGGTGTTGGTCGACAGGTCGGCGTCCACATCGCTCGCGTGGGGGTGCTCCGTCCGCACCCACGCTGGTCGAACAGCACGATCCGATAGCGCGCCAGGTCGAACAGCCGCCGGTGCCACGGCGTGCAGCCCGATCCCGGACCACCGTGGGCGACGACCGCCGGCTTGCCCTAGGGCTCGCCGCTCGTCTCCCAGTGGATGCGCTGCCCGTCGCCGACGTCCAGCCACCTCCGGTCGTACGGCTCGATGCTCGGGTACGTCTCCGCCATGACCCGTTCGTACCACGCGCGGCCATCGCACGGAGGAGCGACCGGGGTTCCGTCCCCGTCACGACCGCGGATAGCATCCGTGGATGGGGTACCCGGGCATCGGGTCGTGGATCGAGCGGCTGGCGGCGCGGTCGGGTGACGACGTGGCGCTCGTCGTCGGTGAGACCTCCTGGACGTTCGCCGCGTTGGCGGAGCGGACCCGCGCGCTCGCGGCGTGGCTGACGCGCGAGGGCGTGGCGCCCGGGGACAGGGTCGCGTTCCACGGTCGGAACGACCCCACGGCGCTCGTCTCGCTGTTCGCGACGACGGCGATCCGGGCGGTGTGGGTCCCCGTCCACCCCGCGAGGCCCGAGGACGAGGTCCGCGGGGTGCTCGAGGACGCCGACGCGCGGGTCGTCGTGCGCGCGTCGCCGGACACGCGTCCCGACGCACCCTCCCGAGTGCTGGAGGCAGGCGACGTGATGGATCTCTCGCCGGCGTCGGACGCACCGCGTGCGGGGGACCCCGAGCCCGACGACCTCGCGATCCTCGCGTATACGTCGGGCACGACGAGCGCCCCCAAGGGCGTGATGCTGAGCGAGGCCAACCTCCTGTGGAACGTCGCGCAGATGCTCGCCGCGTGCGGGTTCGGCCCCGCCGATGTGACCCTCGGCGCCGCCCCCTTCACGCGCATGGGTGGACTGGGTGTCACGGCGCTGCCCACCCTGTTCGCGGGCGGGACCGTCGTCGTGCCCGACGGCCCCGACGGGGCGTCGGCCCTGGAGGCGATCGAGCGACACTGGGTGAGCGTCGTGTTCGCCAACCCCGACCTGCTCGAGCAGATGGTCCGTGCTCCCGGCTGGCGCGGCGCCGACCTGTCGAGCGTGCGCACGGGCGTGGTCGGCGGCGGGCTCGTGCCCGAGGCGCTGCTCCGGTCCTACCTCGACCGCGGCGTGCTGCTGCGACACGGATACGGTCTCACCGAGGCCTCGCCGGTGGTCTCGCTCCTCGACGAGCGCGACGCGGTGACGAAGGCGCGCACGGTCGGCAAGCCCTTGCCCTTCGTACAGGTCCGCGTGGCGCGGCCGGATGCCGCGACGTGCGAGCCGGGCGAGGTCGGGGAGTGGTGGATCCGCGGGCCGAACGTCTGCGGCGGCTACTGGCGGCACCCTCGGATCCATGACGCGGAGGGGTGGTTCCCCACGGGGGATGTCGGATCCGTCGACGAGGACGGGTACCTGCGGTTCGTCGGCCGCGCCTCGTCGGCGATCACGGTCGGCGACACGGTCGTCTACCCGCCCGTGATCGAGGAGGCGCTCTACGGCGCCGCCGGGATCGTCGAGGCCGCCGC
>JBLMXP010000036.1:0-11206 GCA_050257835.1 Planctomycetaceae bacterium
CTCGCCGAGCTGGTGCGCTCGGACTCGATCGCGCTTCGCCAGATGATCGAGGAGCGGGTGTCCTCGCTCTCGCTCGAGGGCGTGGACATCGACCAGACCGCGATGCTGCAGGCGGTCGACGAGCGGATGGGGATGCTCGAACGGGTGGTCGAGGAGCGGATGTCCTCGCTCGAGCGCTCCTTCCAGGAGCAGGCGCTGGCGCTGTCGATGGCGATGACCGCCACGGTGGAGCGCAACCTCGACCGGATGGTGGGCGCCGCCGAGACCATGACCGGGCTCGACGAGATGGTCGCCGAGGCCCAGCAGGCGTTCGAGGAGCGCATGGGCGCGCAGCTCGACGACCGGATCACGGCGATCGCCCGGCTGATCCGCGCCGACAACAAGGTGCTCGCCGAGCGGCTGGACGGGCTGCAGGCCGGGGCGACCCCGGCGGGCGGCGAGCCCGGCATCGACGCCGACCTCGTGCGCGGGCTCGTGCGTGCGATCAAGGAGCTCGAGGCCGGGATGTCGGGCGACGTGATGAGCGCGGTCGATCACCGCTTCCAGGCGGTGTCGGAGCAGATGCACCGAGACGCGCAGCTGCAGGCCGAGGCGATGCTGAAGGTCGCCGAGGTCCTGAGCGACAAGATCGACCGGCTGTCGGTCCGCGTCGACGAGGCCGTCGGCAACGACGTCCAGATCGTGGTCGACCGGATGTCCGACGCGATCCGCGCGATGTCGACGATGCGCCGCGAAGCCAGCTGAAGGACGCTCCGTCGACATACCCGGGGCGCCGGTGTCGGCACATCGGCATCCGAGTCTCGAGCGACGCTCGCTCAGCGATCGTGGTGCTCGAGGTTCGCGGCGCCGCCCCGTAGCTCCCGCTCGATGTCCGCGTCGGTGATCGGGCGTCGCAGGAACGTGTTCCAGGCGTCGAGCACCAGGAGCAAGCCCCAGCCCGCCAAGACCCATCCGGGCCAGAAGTACCCGCGACCGGTCACCAGCCAGATCCCGACCAGGAACAGGTTGATCACGACGTAGCTGACGAGGTCGCCCCAGAACTTGCGCTTGCGCTCGAGGCGCTTCCTCGCCCGCTCCCAGGCCGACGCCTCGCCGGACGCGTCCGGCGGTCCCGGCATCCGCGGTAGCTCATCCATCGCCGCACCCTCCCGTCATGCCGCGTGCCCGAACGCCGGCGGCCCGGTCGGTTCGGCGACGCGGTCCCCCGCGATCAGCACGTGGCGGACCGTCGCCATCAGCCACAGGACCGCGGTCGCGATCACGAGGGTCGCCAGCATCGTCTCGTCCTCGTTCGCGAGGACGGCGATCCCGGCGATCAGCGCGACCAGGCCGATCACCGACGTGACCGCGAGGTAGACCTTCGAGGCCTTCAGCAACCCGGCCCCCACCCCGTAGACGACGGCGGTGACCGACGCCGCGAGGCCGAGCACCATGACGACGATGCCCACCGCCCGCGGGCTCGACAGCCCGAAGACCTCGACCTCCGCCAGCCAGAGCGCGTACACGAGCGCCGCGGCCACGACGAACACGGTCGCCAGCGCGTCCCGCCACGTGAGGCGCATGGCCCCTCCCTTCTGCCCGCGCGCCGACCCGCGCCGCTCACGAGGGTCGTCCGGGCTCTCGTCCACTGTGGCGCCGGCCGAGGCGCCGCTCTACGGTCGAACGGCCCGGCGCCTGCAGGAAGCTCCCCGGGAGGGCGGTGCGTCGCTCAGGCCAGGCGCACGACGGCCTCTCCCCTGCGGATCGGCCACTCGGTCTCGCCGTCGCGTTCGAGGGTGACCCACGTCTCGAGGGTGGCGGTGCGCGCCTCGGGGTCGAGCGCGCGGACGCGGCCGCCCGCGACGATCTCCTCGCCCATGAACACGGGGGCGCGGAACTGGGCGCTCGTGCGGACGACGGCCTCCGCCGAGCCCGCCCAGGCCACCACGCAGGCGGCGAGGTGGCCCATCGTGAACATCCCGTGCGCGATGATCCCGGGGAACCCGACGCTTCGCGCGAAGGCGTCGTCCTGGTGCAGCGGGTTCGGGTCGCCGCCGGCCTCCGCGTAGGCCGTCACGTCCTCGCGCGTGGCGACCCTGCGCAGCGCCGGCAGCTCCTCTCCGACCGAGACCGTGTCGAAGGAGCGCGCGCTCAACCGTCCGCTCCGCGTTCGACCATCACCGAGCGGGCGGTCGCGACGAGCGCCCCGTCGTCGTCGAGGAACTCCATCACGACGGTGAGGAACCCGTTGATCCCCTTGCGCTTGACCCCGTCGATGCGCGCCCGGACGGTGAGCGTCTCCCCCACCCGCACCGGGCGCTCGTAGACGTACTCCTGCGTGGCGTGCAGGACGCGCGTGAAGTCGAGGCCGAGCCGCGGATCTGCGATCACCCGCGGCAGGACCGCGAACTCCGCGGCGGTGAGGAACGTCGGGGGCACGCCCTCGTCCTGCCCGAACACCGCGCGGAATGCCGCGACGCGCTCGGGCTCGACCACGAACGCGACCTCGGGGTAGACGGTGCCCTCGGCCTCGGGGTTCATCGCCCGGGCACGCTACACGCTCAGCGGGCCAGGACGACCTGCCGGACGTCGGTGCGTCCGGCGCGGAACCCGCCTTCGCAGTAGGACAGGTAGTAGCGCCACATCCTCCGGAACCGCTCGTCGAAGCCGAGGGCGGTCACCTCGGCGGCGTGCGCGTCGAACCGCTCGAGCCACGTCCTCAGCGTGCGCGCGTACGAGGCGCCGTAGCCGTGGTCCTCGACCCAGCCGAGGCCCTGCTCGCGCGCGAGCGCGCGGAGCACCTTGGGCGCGGGGACCTGGCCCCCGGGGAAGACGTAGCGCCGGATGAAGTCCGGGTTGCGGTCCGAGGACCGCCAGTGCGCGTCGTCCACCACGATCGCCTGGAGCCCGATCGTGCCGCCGGGACGGGTGAGATCGCGCAGGCGCCGGAAGTACGGGCGCCAGAGCGTCTGCGGGATCGACTCGATCATCTCGATCGAGACCACCCGGTCGAACGTGCCCCCCGTCGCGCGGAAGTCCTCCAGCCGCACCTCGACGCGGTCGCGCAGCCCCCGGTCGGCGAGCAGCTTGTCCACGTGGTCGCGCTGCTCGGCCGAGACCGTGATCGCGGTGACCCTGCACCCGAGCCGTTCAGCGGCCCAGACGGCGAACCCGCCCCATCCGCACCCGATCTCGAGCACGTGCTCGCCCTCGCGCAGGCCGGCGGCCTCGGCCAGGCGCCGGTACTTCTCGCGCTGCGCCTCCTCCAGCGACATCTCGGGGCGCGCGAACACCGCGGAGGAATACGTCATCGTGGGATCGAGCCACAGCGCGAAGAACCGGTTGCCGAGGTCGTAGTGCTCCACCGTGCGCGCGAGCGGACCGCGCGGGACGGTCGCCCTGCCCACCCGCCGCCACAGGGCCTTGCCGGCGGCCTCGAGCGCCGCGCGCGCGGGCGCGTCCGCGCCGGGGCGCAGGTGCAGGGCGCCGAGCTCGATCAGCGTCGCGAGCTCCGGGGAATCGAAGTCCCCGTCGATGTACCCGTCCGCGAGGCCGATCGCGCCCAGGGAGAGCAGGCGCCGCAGGAGCCTCGTGTCGTGCAGCCGCACCTCGGCCGCCGGCCCGTCGACCTCGCCCCGGTACCGGCGGCGCTCGCCGTCGGGCAGCTCCACGCTCAGGCTCCCCCTGCGCACCTGGGCGCCGATCGCGTCCAGCAGGGCACGGTCCAACGTCTCGACGTTCACGCAGCCACCTCCTCGCCCCGCGCGTGGGACGACGCCGCGGGCGCGACCACCGTCACGGGGCGCGCCGGCGGCGTCCCGCGACGCCGGTAGGGCGCACCCTTCAGCCACAGCCGCAGCGCCTCCCAGTGGATCGCGCCGATCACCTTCGCGGTCACGAGCGGATAGCGGACGAACACGCCGGCGAGATGCCGACCGTCGAGCGGGACCCGCCGCGCCGTGAGCGCGGCGTCGAGCACGCGGCCCTCACGCACCGTCTCGCGCACCACCACGGACAGGCGCTCGTCGGGCACCCGCGTCCGGAACCCGTAGCGAGCGTCGAGGTCGATGAACGGCGAGACGAACAGCTCCTTGTCGAAGGCGATCGCGACCGTGTCCCCCGGGCCCGCGCCGGGCGAGGCCTCGACGAGGTAGGAGTGCCGTTCGCCGAACGTGTTCGACACCTCGTACAGGATCGCGCGCAGCGCCCCGCGCCGGTCGTGGCAGAACCACACCGACAGCGGGTTGAAGGTGTAGCCGAGCACCCGCGGGAAGCACAGGATCCGGACCGGGCCGCCCTCCAGGTCGATGCCGGCCTCGGCCAGGTGCGCCTCGATCCACGGGCGCAGCGGCGAGCCGTCCCGCGGGCCGTGGTCGCGTGCGTGGAAGCTCACGAGCCCCGGGCGATCGACCGCGAACCCGGGGACGGCACGGTCGAGCCGCTCCAGCTCGTCGAGGTCGAGCAGCGCGTACCACACCCGGTAGGACAGGCGGTGCCGCTTGGGGAAGTGCCGCGTATGCGTGACCCTCCCTTCGTACAGCGCGGACGAGGTGCTCATCCCCACGCGCCCATCGTCGCATAGACCCTGGTGGCGGGCTCGGCCGGGGACTGCCACGGGGGCGGCGCGCCGAGCGCGGAGGCAACCTCCAGGCCCGCGCGCAGGCCGTCCTCGTGGAACCCGTAGCCGAGGTAGCTGCCGCAGAACCAGGTCCTGCGCGCGCCCTGCAGCGAGCCGATCCGCCCCTGCGCGCGCACGGCACGCGCGTCGAACCGCGGGTGGTGGTACGTGATCTCCCGCTCGACGTGACGCGGCTCGCGCGACGGGTTCAGCGTGACGATCACCGGGCGCTCCGTCCGCAGGTTCTGCAGCCGGTTCATCCAGTACGAGAGCGACACCCGCTCGGAGCCGTCGCCGCCCTCGGCGAGGTAGTTCCAGCTCGACCACGCGCGGCGCCGTCTGGGCATCAGCGCCGGGTCGCGGTGCAGGACCGCCCGGTTCTCCTGGTAGCCGAAGGCGGAGAGCACCTCGCGCTCCTCCGCCGACGCCTCGGGTCCGAGGATCTCGAGCGACGTGTCCGCGTGCGCCGCGAGCACGACGTGGTCGAAGCGGTCGACGTCACCCGAGAGGTCGTGCACGGCCACCTCGTCGTCGGTCCGGACGATCGACCGGACCGGCGAGGCGAGCCGCGTCCGGCCCTCGAACGTTGCCGCGATCCGCGACACGTACTCGCGGCTGCCGCCCGAGACGGTGCGCCACCTGGGCCGCTCCAGCACGTCCAGCAGGCCGTGGTTGTCGAGGAAGCGCACCATGGACGTCGCGGGGTAGGCGAGCATCGCCTCCAGGCTCGAGGACCAGATGCACGCGACCATCGGCAGCAGGAAGTCGCGGCGGAACTCGGGCGAGGACCCCATGCGATCGAGGAACTCCCCCGTCGTCTCGTCCGTCCCCGTCTGCAGCGCCGCGGTGGCCCCGCGCGTGAAGCGGCCGATGTCGCGGACCATCCGCAGGTAGCCGGGGCTCACCAGGTTCGACGGCTGCGCCAGCAGGCCGAGCGCCCGCGCCTTGTACTCGAACGCCCCACGGTCGCGCGAGACCGAGAACGACATCTCGCTCGGCTCCGTCGGGACGCCGAGGTGCTCGAAGAGCCTCACCAGGTTCGGGTAGTTGCGCTCGTTGTAGACGATGAACCCCGTGTCCACGGGCACGGACCGACCGCCGTCGGGGACCTCCACGGTGTTGGCGTGGCCGCCCAGCCGTCCCTCGGCCTCGTACAGGGTCACGTCGTGACGCCGCCCGAGGGCCCAGGCCGCGCCGAGCCCCGAGATGCCGCTCCCGATCACCGCGATCCGCATGGGACCCATGCTGGCAGCCCCTGCAGAGGTTCAGGCGTCAGAACCTATGCATCACGGGCCGCGCGCTCAGCCCGTGGCCGACGTGAGCCGCTCGCACGCCTCCCACAGCTCGGCGGCCTCGCGCGCGCTCACCCGGGTCCCCGGCAGCTTGTCGAAGGGGCGCGGCCGGCGATCCAGCCACAGGCGCCCGCTGGAGGCGGCGCCCTGCGCGGAGGCAGCGAGCCACACGATCGTGTCGACACCCTGCTCGGGGGTCCGCGCCAGCGGCCCGATCACGCGGTAGAAGCGGGGCAGCGAGGCCTCGAATCCGGGGGTCTCGGCCCACCCGGGGTGCATCGCGTGGAACCGGACGGAGGTCCCGCGATACCGCCGGGCCCAGAGCCGTGTGAGGACCACCTGCGCGCGCTTGGCCCGGGCGTAGGCGACCGAGCCCCGATAGGGCTCGCGCTCGAACTGGAGGTCGTCCAGGTGCAGCGACTGCGCGTACATCCCGCCGGAGGTCACGGTGATCACGCGCGCGTCGTCGCGCTCCCGAAGCAGCGGCAGCAGGCCCTCGGTGAGCGCGAACGGGCCCAGCACCATCGTCGCGAAGGTCAGCTCGTACCCGTCGACCGATGTCTCGCGCGTGCCCAGGAGGGCGCCCGCGTTGTTGACGAGCACGTCAAGTCTCGGCTCGGCGCCGCGGATCTCCTCCACCACCGCCCGGACGGCGCCGAGGTCGCTCATGTCGACGAGGTAGGTCCTGGCACGCTCCGGACCCGCCGCCGCGGCGATCCGCTCGCGGGCGGCCTCGGCCTTTCGCTCGTTGCGTGCGAGCAGCAGGACCTCGGCGCCCATGCGCGCGAGGGTCGTCGCCGTCAGCTCGCCCAGCCCCGAGGTCGCGCCGGTGACCGCCACCACCTTGTCCCGCATCGACAGCTCGTCGAGCGGCGACCAGTCGAACAGGCGCCGCCGCACGTCGTACCCGATCCGCGTGAAGCTGGGCACCACGAGCGCCTCGAGCGTCGCGTCCGCCAGCCCCCTCAGGCCGTCGAGGCGGTCGGTCGTCGGGTCGTCATGCACAGGTTCCACCCATGCGACCGTAACAGCGGGCGCCTAGCCTGGAGCTCGAGAAACGATGCGGATCGAGATGGAGCGAGTGGGAGCCGATGACCGTCCTTCATGAGGTGATCGAGATCGACCAGCCCCCGGAGGAAGCCTTCGACGCGGTGGCCGACTTCTCCAGCGCGCAGGGATGGGACCCGGGGGTCGTGCGCGCCGAACGCGTCCAGGAGGGCACCGGCGACCCGAGCGGCGTCGGCGCCCGCTACCGCCTCCTGGTGAGCTTCCGCGGGAACCGGTCCGAGATGACCTACGTGACCACCGAGTACGAGCGGCCCACCCGCGTCGTGCTGGAGGGCGAGGGGCCGCGCCTCACCGCGCGCGACACGATCGGGTTCGAGCCCACCGCCGGCGGCGGGACGCGCATCCGCTACGAGGCGGACCTCCGCCTCAAGGGCGTGGCGAGGCTGGCGGAGCCCGCGCTCAGGGGCGCCTTCGGCGAGATGGGCAGGAAGGCGCTGGCCGGGATGCAGGCGTGGTTCGCCGAGCGCGGCTGAGCAGGGACGGCGGCGTCTACGCCACGTCGAGCTCGGCGAACATCCCCGCCGCGTAGTGGCCGGGCAGGTTGCAGATCAGCTCGTACCGTCCGGCGGGGAGGTCCAGCGTGACCCAACCGAGCGAGCCCGCCGCGATCCCCTCGCCCGACCCGTCGGCGCAGGTCGCCGAGGCCTCGCCGAGGCTGCCGTCCTCGTTCACGGTGCCGTCGGCGCCGACCGTGCGCGAGCCGGCGCCGCCCTCGGGCAGCGGCAGCACGACCAGCTCGTGGACCATCACGCCTGCGTTGCGGACGAGGAACGAAACCTGCCCGGGGGCGACCGTGGAGGGATCGGCGGCGATCCCCATCATCCCGCCCCCCGTCATCATGCCGCCACCGCGCATGTCGGTGAGGGTGACGTCGACCGTGCGGCCCGGCAACGACGGCGCCCGGCACGACGAGGTCGACGTCGCGGTCGAAGCCCGGTAGCCGTTCCACATCATCGGTCCGTATCGGCCGTCGGTCCCGCGGGCCGCGAGCAGCGCGACGACGAGCATCACGACGAGCACGACGGCCACCACGACCGCGATCGGCAGCGCCGGGCTGCCTCGACGCTCGGGAGCGCCGGTCCCCAGGACCGTCATCCGCTCGCGGAACTCCGCCTCGTCGATCTCCCCGGCCGCGAACCGTCGGCGCACGACCTCGGTGGCCTGGTCGCGATCGTCCCCGCGGGCGCGCGCCGCGAGCAGCGCCCACGCGACGAGGCCGGCCCCGGCGGCCACGATCACCACGATCAGCGGCCACACCCAGGCGTTCTGGTACCCGTCGTGCCACATCATGCGAGAGCCCCTTCGATCGGTCGGGGCTAGCGTGCGCCCGCGATGCGAGGGACGCGTGTGCGCGGGGTGGACGCCGTGTGGAGGTCGGCAGGGCCTACGCGGGCCGGACCGCCCCCCACGGCCGGTCGTAGCCGTAGAGCGAGTCGATGTGCACGCCGCCGCCGGGGCCGGGGTGGGTGGCGTGGATGATCATCCCGTCTCCGAGGTACAGGGCCACGTGGGGCCCGTAGTTCCCGTAGTACACGATGTCGCCGGGGCGAAGGGCCGACAGCGACACCCGCGGGAAGGCGGCGTACTGCGCGGAGGCCGAGTGCGGCATCGCCACGCCCGCCTGCGCGTAGGCCCACATCGTGAGACCGGAGCAGTCGAACGCCCCGGGCCCGGCGGCGCCGTAGACGTAGGGGGCGCCGAGCGCCGAGCGGGCGGCGGCGAGCGCGATCGTGGCCGCCGACGCGCGCGTGCGGACCGCGGTGGAGCGTTGCCGCCGGGCTGGCCGGGCCGCGATCGCGTCGAGGTAGGCCTGGGGCCGGCCGGTGAGGGTCCGGTAGAGCCGGTCGCTGGTCGCGAGGAACTCCTCGATCCGGGCCCGCTCACGGGCCAGGAGGCCGAGGTCGTGGCGGCGGGCTCGGGTCAGGGCCGGGTGGCGCCCGGGCCCGGCGGCGTCCAGCCGGGCCTGGATCCGCCCGAGGCGGCTGTTCGCGGCGTTGTAGGCCTCGACGGCCCGCTCGAGCCTGCGCTCCAGCCCATGACGCTTCTTCGCATGAGACGGCGAGGCCGAGGCCGTGGTCGCCGACGCGGCCAGGGGGCCCACGATCCCGGAGGCCACGATCGACGTGGCGGCCACGAGCCGCACGAACCTGCCTCCGGTCGCGTTCATCTGCCTCGCCTTCGCGTCGGGAACGGGCCACGGATCCCCTCCCGACCCGTGACAAGGACGAAGGCCCGGTCGTGTCGACCGAGGCCTTCAGACCGACCAGGGTAGCGGAAGGAGCGGAAGAGTGACAAAACCGCTTCGGCGGGCCGGACGAAGCCGGCTCAGGTGGGCCGGACCGCGCCCCACGGCTGGTCGTAGCCGTAGAGCGAGTCGAAGTGCACTCCCCCGCCGGGTCCGGGATGGGTGGCGTGGATGATCGTCCCCCCGCCGACGTACAGCGCGACGTGGGGGCCGTAGTTCCCGTAGTAGACGATGTCGCCGGGCTGCAGGTCCGACAGGGGAACCCGAGGGTACGAGCCGTACTGGGCGTCGGCGGAGTGCGGCAGGGAGACGCCGGCCTGCGCGTAGGCCCAGGCCGTGAGCCCGGAGCAGTCGAAGGCGTCGGGCCCGGCCGCGCCGAAGACGTACGGGTCGCCGAGCACCGAGCGCGCCGCCGCGATCGCGATCGACGCGGCGGTGCCGTCGCCGGGGGGCGGCGCGGGCGCCGGTTGCGGCGTGGACGGCGGCGCCTGGACCGCCGCGCGTTGGGCCGCGAGCGCGTCGAGGTAAGCCTGGCGCTGCCCGGCGAGCGTGCGGACGAGCTGGTCGGCCTTCGCCAGGAGGCCCTGGACCCGGGCCCGCTGCTGCGCGATCTGGGCGAGCTCCTGCCGACGCTGCCCCAGCAGCGACGCGTAGCGCTCGGCCGCCCACCCCGCCCGCTGGGAAGCGGCGTCGGCGGTCGAGGCCAGTTCGGCGTCGGACTGGGCGAGGGCCCCCATGAACTCGAGACGGTCGGAGAACTGCGTGAGGTCCTGGGCCCCCAGGAGCCCGTCGAGCTGGGAGCCGAGGGACGTGTAGGCGCTCACCGCCCGGTCGGTCAGGTTCGCCCGGGCGCGGTCGGCCTCGGCCCGGGCCTGCACCATCGTGGCCCTGGCCTGCGCCAGGGACGTTCGCACGGCCTCCAACCGGACGTACGCGGTGTTGTACGCCTCCGACGCCTGCTCGAGCTCGTGGTTCAGCGCGTCGCGCTGGGCCCGGGCATCGGCGACGTCCGCGGCCGAGGGAGCGGCGGTGGAGGGGGTGGCCGAGGTGGACACGAGGAGGCCGGGGACCGCGAGCGAGGCGGCCGCCAGCAGCCGCACCCACCTGGCCTTCCTCGCGTTCCGCAAACGACCTCCTCGCGGCGTCGCGGGCCGGTCCGAGCCGCGACACGCACGAAGGCTCGGTCGATCACGACCAGAGCCTTCGGCCTCGGACCCTACCCGTCGGGTCCGACAGGCGTCAACGCGTTCCGGCCTGCGGCAACCTCCGCCATGGTGGTCGCGGCGATCGCCTCCTCGAACGCCGGGCGGAGCGAGGCCCATCGGAAGTGCAGCGCGCACGGCTCCTCGACCGAGCACTCCTCGCGCCAGAAGATGCACCGGTTGTCGAACACGCCCGGGCCCTCGATCGCCACCAACACGTCGTGCATCGTCGTGCGGGCGAGCGGACGCGCGAGGGCGTAGCCGGTCCCCCGGCGCGACCGGACCACGCCGGCCGCCGCGAGCTTGCGCAGGACCTTGTGGAGGAAGGCCAGGGGCAGCCCGGCTCGCTCGCCGATCTCCCGGGCGTCGACGAACGCCCCGGGCTCGTGTTCGCCGAGCACGAGCAGCGCCTCGATCGCGTAGCGCGTGTCGCGTTGGAGATGCACCGATGCCGCTCCTTACCCACGGCGAAACCCACGGCGAACCGCCCCGACCACCGCGACGCTATCCCCGTCGTGGCCCGGGCGCACGCACGAGGGTCCCGGGACCCGCGGGACCTCTGGACGTGTGGAGTCCACAGGCGCGGCGGCATCGTCATGATGTGGGGGCCGTTCGACCCGATCCGCGTCGCCTCGCCCCGCTGACCGACGCGTCGGCCGCTCGGCGCGCGAGCGTCGCGGGCGCGGTCGCGGCCGGCGTGCTCACCGTCGCGATCTACGCGGGCAGCGACCTGCTGCGCACCTTCGACGCCGCGCTGATCGGCTACGCGACCGCCACGATCTTGCTGACGTTCGGCGCCGTG
>JBLMXP010000037.1:0-6992 GCA_050257835.1 Planctomycetaceae bacterium
CCGAGCTTGTCGACGGGCTTCTGGAGGATGACCTTCATCGCGCGCTGTAGGGGAGCAAGGCCATCTCCCGGGCGTTCTTGACGGCGCTGGCCACGTCGCGCTGGTGCTGCACGCAGTTGCCCGTCACGCGCCGGGCGCGGATCTTGCCGCGCTCGGACACGAACTTCCGCAGGGTGATGACGTCCTTGTAGTCCACGTACTCGACACGGTCCTTGCAGAAGACGCAGAACTTGCGCTTGCCCTTCTTCTGCCAGCCCTTGTCGTCCTTCTCACGCTTGCGCTTCTCGCGCGGTTTACCCGGCATCCAGTGGTGTCTCCTCGTCCGTGGACGACCCCCCGACCGGCGCCGCGATCGCCGCGCCCCAGTCCCCGCCCGAGGACGAGGAAGAGGAGGAGCGGCTGGTCTTCTGGACGCTGGCGGTGGCCCACTTCAGGCTGGGCCCGAGGTCGTCGGCCTCGATCTCGATCACGGTCCGCTTCTCGCCCTCCTGGTTCTCCCAGGAACGCTGCTTGAGGCGGCCGGTGACCACGACGCGGGTCCCGCGCGTGAGCGACTCGGCGGCGTTCTCCGCGAGCTGACGCCAGCAGTTGACGGTGAAGAACGAGGTCTCCCCGTCGGTCCAGTTGCCGGCCGCGTCGCGGATGCGCGTGGAGTACGCGACCCGGAAGTTCGCGACCGCCGCACCGTTGGCGGTGTAGCGGAGCTCCGGGTCGTCGGTCAGGTTGCCCACGATCGTGATCTGGTTATCGCTCGACATGAGCGGTGTCCCCCTTCGATGGGATCTACGCCGGAGCGCTCTGCGGCGCGGCGGCGGGGGAAGCTGCTGCGGTGGCCTTCGGCAGGACCAGGACCTTGTGCCGGATCACCTCATCGGCGAGCTTCAGCGTGCGGTCGAGCTCTGCCTGGACCGACGGCTCCGCCGAGAACCGCACCACGACGTAATACCCCTCGTGCTGGTCGGCGATCTCGTAGGCGAAACGCTTACGGCCCCACCGATCGAGCGACCGGATCTCGCCGCCCGCGGGCGACACGATCTTGTTGATCCGCTCGACGGCCGTGCTCACCAGGGCTTCGTCGGCCTCGGCGGGCAGGATGAGCATGCATTCGTACTCCCTCAACATTCACCTCCTCTGGGCTGGACGGCCCCCCCACCGAGGGGGAGCAGAAGGGATGAGGGCTGACCAGCAGTGTACGGGACCGCCGCGAACGCTAGCACCGGCCTCTGACACCGCTGGCGTGGCTTCCGCGCCGCGATAGTCTCCCTTCGATGGCCGACCAGGGGCATGCGCGCATCCGGTCGGCGGCCGCACAGCTGCGCAGGCACCGCCAGCGCTGGACCGAGACGCTCTTGCTCGCCGGGGTCACCGGCGTGGTCACAGGGCTGGCCGTCGTGGCGTTCGACTGGGTGACCGCGGACCTGCTGCTCACCCACGTCCGCACGCTGCCGACGCCCGCGCTCGCCGCGATGCCCGGACTGGGGCTCCTGATCGCGTGGCTGGCCCTGCGATGGCTCGGTCGCGGAGCGAGCCCGAGCACGTCCGACGAATACATCCGCAACTTCCACGACCGCGATCGGTCGTTGGACCTGCGGCCGTTCCCGGCACGGATGCTCGCCAGCATCGCCACGCTCGGCTTCGGCGGGGCGATGGGGTTCGAGGGGCCCTCGATCTACCTGGGGGCGGCGATCGGGACGTGGCTGCATCGCCGCTTCCGCCGCGTCTTCTCGGTCGAGGACGCGAAGCTGCTGCTCGCGGTGGGCGCGGCCGCGGGCGTCGCCGCGATCTTCAAGACGCCGCTCACCGGCGCCCTGTTCGCGATCGAGGTCCCCTACCAGCAGGACCAGGCGCGGCGCGTCGCCCTGCCGGCCTTGATCGGGGCCATCACCTCCTACGTCACGTTCGTGCTCGTCCGGGGGGCAGCTCCGCTGATCCCCGTCGCCGGATCGCCGGGGTTCGACGTCCAGGACCTGGTCGGGGCCCTCGCGGTCGGCATCCTGTGCGGCGCGGGGGCCCGGGGGTTCGCATGGCTCGTCCGGCAGGCCAAGGATCTGCACGCGAAACGTCCCGAGTGGCTCACGTTCGTGCTGGCGGCCGTCGTGCTGGCCGCGCTGGTCCCGGCGACCGTCGCGCTGTACGACGACCCCCTGTCGATCGGCCCGGGTTACGAGGTGGTGCACTGGGTCGAACAGCCCTCCGTCGGCGTCGGGCTGTTGGCCGCCCTGTTCTTGCTGCGGGCCCTCGCGACATCCGGCACCATCGCCGGGGGCGGCGCGGGGGGAACCTTCATCCCCCTGGTGGTGCAGGGCTCGGTGCTCGGGCGCCTCGTAGCGGCGGTGGCCGGGATCAGCCAGGTGACCCTCCTGCCGCTCGTGGGCGCCGCCGCCTTCCTCGGGGCCGGCTACCGGGTGCCGATCACCGCCGTGGTCTTCGTCGCGGAGTCGACCGGACGGCCCGGCTTCATCGTGCCGGGGGTGCTCGCGACCGTCGTCGCGCAGCTGCTGATGGGCAACGACTCGATCACCCCGTACCAGGTGCGGATGCGTGGGGGTCACGTCGAGCAACGCCTGGAGATGAAGGTGGCGTCGGCCACTCGCGCCGAGTGGGTTCCTCTGCGCCCCGAAGACGCGCTCGACGGTCGGATCGAAGGGGCGTTCGTCCGCACGAAGACGCTCTCGTTGCCGGTGATCGCCACGGACGGGCGCTACGAAGGCATGGTGCGACTCGCCGACGTCGCCGCCGTCCGGGCCGGCCAACGAGAGGGATCCCACGTTCGCGACCTGCTCGTCGACGTGCCGACGACGAGTCCGCAAGCCACCATGCTCGAAGCCGTCACGCGGATGGACGAGTTCGAGCTCGACTGCCTTCCCGTCGGGGATGGCGAGCAGATCAGGGGCATCGTGACCCGCGACGACGCCCTGCGCCTGGACGAGATCCTCGCCCGCAGCCGCGGGATGGGCGAGGGCTCAGGCGGCCGGTAGCTCGGGCACGACGACGCCCGCGTAGCGGTAATAGCCCTCGCGCAGGACGTATCGGAGCGCCTCGGGCGGACCGTCGGTCTCCGGACCCGGGACGTCGAGCACCTCCGGCGTGGCGTCGAGCAGCGGGTAGCAGCGGCCGTCGAACGGACCGCCGACAAGGATCCCGAAGCGCGCGTCGCCCAGGCACAGGACCTGCGCGAACGGCTGGCGGGCGGCGAGTTCGGTCATGGATGCCTCCTTCGTGGTCACGCACGCAACCTACCCACGAGGTCTGACACGCACACCGGGAGCCACGGTCCCCGTTACACTCGCTGCGACGCCGTGCACTCCTGAGGAGGTGCGAGCCATGACGATCACGATCCATGACCTGCGCTCGTGGAAGTCCGACGGGAAGCGCTGGGCGATGCTCACCGCCTACGACTTCCCGACCGCCCAGATCCTCGACCGCGCCGGCATCCCCGTGCTGCTGGTCGGGGACTCCGTCGCGAACAACGCCCTCGGGTACGCCGACACCCTGCCCGTGACGATGGACGAGATGCTCCACCACACGCGCGCGGTGGCGCGTGGCGCCGAGCGCGCGATGGTCGTCGGCGACATGCCCTTCCTCTCCTATCAGGTGAGCGTCGAGGAGGGGATCCGCAACGCCGGCCGGTTCCTGAAGGAGGGCGGTGCGCACGCCGTGAAGATCGAGGGCCCGCAGTACGACCTCGTGCATCGCCTCGTCGAGCTGGGGATCCCGGTGATGGCCCACATCGGCCTCACCCCGCAGTCGGTCCACGGGATGGGCGGCTACCGCGTGCAGGGACGCGGCGCCGAGGCTGCGAGGAAGCTCTTGGACCAGGCGCAGTCACTCGAGAAGGCCGGCGCGTTCGCGATCGTCCTCGAAGGGGTGCCGGCCGAGGTCGGCGCCGACATCACCGCGCAGACCCAGATCCCGACGATCGGGATCGGCGCGGGCGCCGGCACCGACGCCCAGGTGCTCGTGATCAACGACCTCCTCGGCCTGAACGAGCAGGTGCCGAAGTTCGTCAAGAAGTACGCGGACCTGCGCGCCGTCATGACCGAGGCGGTCGAGGGCTTCGCCCGCGACGTCGAGGCCGGCACGTTCCCCGACGAGGCGCATTCCTACTCCTAGCCTGCGCGGGCGCGGGACGGGCTGGTCATAGACTCGCCCGATGGACCGGCGGGCTCGATGGGTCGTGGTCGTCCTCGTCATCGTCGCCGTCGTGGTGCTGACCTCGCTCGGCGGGAGACGCTGGCTCGTCGTGTTCACGTGGTGGGCCGCGCTGTCGGGCGGGCTGTTCATCGCGACCGCCGCGCTCGCGCTGTTCACGTACCGGGAACGGCGCGACCCCACGATGCTGCTCGTCGGCGTCGGGAGCGCCGGCGTCGAACTGCACGCGTTGCTCCTGCTCGTCGTATCGGCGATCGTGGGACGCGCCACGACCTACGACTTCCTGCGGCTGTGGTCGTTCGCGTACCTGACACAGCTGTTGGTCCTGGCCGGAACGCTCCTGCTCGTCGTGCCGTGGCGGGACCGGCGCGGCCAGCCGCCGCTCGGCGTCGGGAAGGTCGTGGGCGCCACGATCGCGGCCTACCTCGGCCTCGACCTCCTCGGGCTGCTCGCGGGACCTGCCGCGGCCGACTCCGGGTTCTTCGGGTCGAGCCTCAACGCGCTCGGCTGGATCGCGCTCGGCGCGCTGGTCGTCCTCGGGATCGTGGTGACAGCCCACTCCCTCACGTGGAAGGGCCGCTTCGCGTGGGTGGCCGCGGCTGGCCTCGCGCTCGCGCTCTTCGGGAGCCTGTCGATGCTCGCGACGCGGGTGAGCGGGCAGCTCGGCATGACGATCGTCGGCACGTGGTCGGACGCGGCGCCGGCGTTCGCGGCGGCCTTCCTCGGCGCGTTCGTCCTGGCGGGGCTCCAGCTCGAGACGTCGCGGATGCGGCGCGCGACCGACCGCGCGGCCGAGGTGATGGAGGGGCGCGCGGAGATCGCGAGCATGGTCGCCCACGACGTGCGCGGCCCGGTCTCGACGATCAAGGGGCTCGCCACCACCACCCGCGTCAGCTACGAGCGCCTGAGCGACGACGAGCGGGTCGAGTTCGTGGGCATGATCGAGCAGGAGGCGTCGAGGCTCCTCGCGCTCGTCAACCAGACCGCGCTCGCGCTCAAGGTCGACGCCGAGACGCTCGACTACGACCTGCACCCGCGCCCGCTCCCGCCGATGCTGGCCGAAGCGATCGAGCAGGTCGACGCGGGCGAGCATCCCGTGCGCACCGACGTCGAGGCGATGATCGTGGCGCCGGCCGACAGCCGGTGGTTCGTCGAGGCGGTCCGCCAGGGCGTCGAGAACGCCGTCAAGTACTCGCCCCCGGACGCGCCCATCACGGTCCGCTTGCGCGCCGAGGACGCCGAGGCCGTGGTCGAGATCGTCGACGCGGGCCCCGGGATCCCCGCCGACCAGCGCGAGGAGGTCTTCCGCCGGTTCACCACCTGGCGCCCCGACGGCTACGAGGACCGGCCCGGCTCGGCGCTCGGCCTCTTCATCGTGCGCGGGATCGCGCGCGGGCACGGCGGCGACGCCTCCCTCGCCGACGCCCCGGGGGGCGGTACCATCCTGCGCATCCGGTTGCCTCGGGAGGCACAGCCCGCGTGACGAAGCCGACCACGGTGTCGCTGCTGATCTGCGACGACCACAAGATGCTGACCGACGCCCTGGCCACGATGGTCGATCTCGACACCGGCCTGGCGCTTGTCGCCCCTCCCGTGCATACGGCGGAGGAAGCCGTCACGCTCGTGCAGGAGCACCTGCCCGACGTCGTGTTGATGGACATCGTGTTCAAGGGCGGCGGGATGAGCGGGATCGAGGCGACCCGCCAGATCAAGGAGGTCTCCCCCTCCACGAAGGTGGTCGTGATGACCGCCCACGACGACGAGCGTCTGCTGGTCGACGCCGTGGAGGCCGGCGCCTCGGGGTTCCTGTCGAAGGACGAGGCGGCCCAGGAGGTGCTGAGCGCCGCGAAGTCCGCCGCCGACGGCGAGGTCCTGATCGACCCGACCACCCTCACGCGCCTGCTCGCGCAGGTCGCGCGCGAGCGCGAGGAGCAGCGCGACGCCCTGCGCCTGCTGAACGACCTCACGGAGCGCGAGCGCGAGATCCTGCAGCTGCTCGCCGAGGGCAAGCGCAACGACGACATCGCCAAGCAGCTCTACATCAGCCCCCAGACCGTCCAGACCCACGTCCGGAACATCCTGGGCAAGCTGCGGGTCCACTCGAAGCTCGAAGCGGTGGCCTTCGCCGTCAAGCACGGCGCGATCCAGGTCACGTAGCGGGCGCTGCCGGTCTCCCTGTAGATACCCGGAACCCGGTATGCAGCCCCTCGCGCCCGGGGCCGACATCTTCACTGCGACGCCATGGAACCCCTCGTGGGTCACCACCCCCTCGGTGACCCGAGGATCCGAAGGCCCGAGCGAACCCCTCCCTCGCTCGGGCCTTCACCTATGTCGGGATGCACGTCGCTCCATCGCACGGGATGACGAAGATGTCGCCAGGCCAGCCGCTGTGAGGCTATGTGCGATCCGCGCAGGGAGGCTTCGGCTCGTGCGTTGAAACGACGCTAATCATTCGCCGCATCGAAGCTACAGACCCGGGCAGGTCGTCTTGGAGTTAGGGTCGTTGGAGTTGAAGCCTGTCGTAGCGCTCGTGGCACTGTTCCAGTGGCCTCGCCCGCCGTCGGAGTAGTCCACGCACCAGCCGTCCTTCCCGGCCCACGCGATCCAAGTGTCGTCGGACGCCCGCTTTACCTGAAACCCATCCTGGTCGACGCTTGCTTGGTCGAGGCTCGGACACGCGGTGGAGGACCCGTAGTCACGATGACACTTCATCCCGGCGAATCCATTATGGACCGTCCCCAGCGCGGTCACGTCGTGACAGCAGGTGTCGTATGTGGTTCCCCCGATCCTGAATTGCCAGCACCACGAAGAGCCTGAGACGCAGCTGCTGTTGCTCAGGC
>JBLMXP010000038.1:0-2891 GCA_050257835.1 Planctomycetaceae bacterium
GACAGAGCGCGATAGGAACGTCAACCGGGTTCGCCGCCGGTCGTGCTGGAGAGAGCGGGTGGGGGCGGCCCCCCGAAGCGGGGCCGCCCGTGTGCCGCGCCCACGCCGTCGCGAGGAGGACAGCCCGGTGACGTGCGGGGACCAGTTCGCGTAGAACGTCCGCGTATACCCGCAGGTGGGATCGGCGCTCCACTGGGCGGACGTGCACGTCTGGTCGACGTACTCGCTGGCGAACCAGACGGTGCCGCCGGGCGCCACGGTCGCGGCGCCGTAGTCGCCCCAGCGCGGGTCGAACCCGCCGTCGCCGTAGCCGGTGAAGCCGTCGTTCGGCCCCTGCCCGGGACCCGACACGACGACGTCGCCCACCGGCCCCGCCGGCCGGAACCGCACGTAGGCGGCGCTGGGGAAGAAGTCCGGACCGACCAGCGTGAAGCTGATCGCGCCGGCCCCCGAGGCGTTGATCGCGACCGAGGGGTAGGTGAGGTTCTCCCCCGGCACGTCGAGGTAGCCCTGGGTGACGCGGGTCGCGGAGAACGCCGATCCGCCCGAGGGCCGGATCGCGACGTAGGCCACGCCCGTGTGCAGGTCGATCGCCTTCCACTTGCCCGTCTGCGGGCTCATGGAGGCGCCGCCCGGGCCCGCGAGCGACGTGCCGACGGTGAGGTAGACGACGCCCTTGCGGAGCCACGCCCCGTAGACCTTGCCGGTCCCGCCGTCGAGCGGGATCGGGCCGTCCTGGTGCGGGTAGGCCGCGCCGATACACGGGAAGCTGTTCTCGCAATCCAGCAGCGGCGTCGGCCCGTCGGCCTGCAACGCGAGGCTCGGGAACGTGTACGGCTCGGTCCCCACGACCGCCTCCTGGATCGCGAGCGACGGGTGGTCGGTGCCGAGCGAGGAGGTGTTCGTGACCCGGAACAGCGAGATCGAGGTCGCGTTCGTCGCCGAGTACGGCGAGTTGGACATCCCGAAGTACATCGTGCCGCCGCCGCGCGTGTCGCGGCTCGCCGGCTGGGAGTCGACCGGTTGCAGCGTGTACGCGACATCGCCCATCCCGGGGGACGTCACCGTGCCGAACGCGACCATCGTCGGGTCGGCGAGACCGGCGATCAGGTCGGCCTTGGAGAACGCGTACAGCTGCGCACCGTGGAACTCGCCCTGGCCGAGGAAGTCGAACTCGTTGGTCGACACGTACAGGCCCGAGCCGTCGACCCCGAGCTGCGGGTAGTCGCCGATGCAGAACCCGCTCGAGCACCCGTCGTCGGGCGTGCCGTTCTGCCCGTTGTTCGTGGTGTCGAGCTTCCAGACGGTCCAGCCCTTGAGCGGGTTGGCCGTGTCGCTCGCGGCGATGAACACCGCGCTCGGTCCCGCATAGGCGCCGGTCGTCGGGTCCAGGGCCAGCCAGGCGGAGGTGGCGAACCAGCGCTTGGTCGCCGCGTCGTACCTGCAGCTCACGTCGAACATGTCCGGGCCAAAGACGCCGGTGGAGCGGTCGACCTGCGGGGGCTCTCCGAAGAACGCGTTCAGCGGGATCCCGACCGGCTCGGTGCCCGGGAAGAACGACGTGCCGCTGATCAGCGCGTGCCCGCTCGTGTCGTAGACCTGGATCACCGAGTTCACGATCTCGAACACGCGGGTGCCGCTGGCGCACAGACCCTGGTCCGGCGGCTCGCCGCTGAACTGGTTCCCGCCGCCGGAGTAGCGCGAGTCGAAGTGGTTCAGCCCCTCCCACCCGCTCGGGCCGGACGTCGTGGCCACGGCGGTCGCGGTGCGGGCGACCGGCGCGGCCGCATCGCCCCGCAGGACGGCGCCGCCGCCCTTGGGCTCCTGACCCTCGATCCGGTGCGCCGCGTACCACTCGGGGTCGGTCGCGATGCTCGCGTCGCTCGTGGCGGACGCACGGGTCGCGGCGGCGGCCGCCCGCATCGGGTCGACGTGACCGACCCTGCGGAGCGGGCTCGTGCGGGCCGACGCGCTCGCGCCGGCGCCGGTGCCCACGAGCGATGCCGTCACGACGAGCGCGCCGAGCGCCGCCGCGAGCCGTCGCGTCAGACGATGCCTCATCTTGCCCTCCCTCGTCTCGGGGCTGCCCCGGCGACGGCCGTGCGGACGCCGTCGGGCGGGGCTCCCTCCAACCCTACGGACGGGGGCGGGGCGCGTCGATCGGTCCAACGGACGATGCCGGGGGGAGCGACCGGCCCTGGCCGCCCGTGCCGCGTACGGTGTGTCGGTGGGACGCAAGGCGCGCGCCAGGCTGCGAACATGGGCGGAGGCGCTGGTGGCCGAGCACGGCCGGGACGTGGCCGCGATCCTCGGCATGGATCCCCCGCTCCCGGACGTGACGATCGACGTCGTGCCCGCCGGCGGCGGCGCCGCGTGGACGAGCGGCCTCACCGTGGTGCTGAACGAGCGGTGGTTCGCCGAGCACCCGGGCGACGCCGGGTGCGTCCTGCACGAGCTGTCGCACGCCTATCTGCGCGCGCCCGAGTACTCCGAGCGGACGATCTGGCTGATCGAGGGGATCGCCGACCACACGCGCGACGTCCTCGGGTTCGACGCGCCCTGGACGTTCGCCCACCACGAGCCGGGCAAGGCCACGGCCGGCTACCAGACCACCGCCGACTTCCTGGCGTGGCTGCAGGAGCGGCACCCGGGCGCGGTCGCATCCTTGTCGCGGGAGCTGGCGAGCGGCGCCTACGACGAGGGCGCCTTCATGCGGTGCTGCGGGCGCCCGCTCGGCGCCCTGGTCGAGGCCTACGAGGCGGCGCGGAGCCGGTAGCGGCTCGGGCCTGAGGCCTCAGGCCTCGGGCGGGGGCGGGGGCGGGGCGTCGGTGGGCGCGTCGTCCTCGCCCAGCGCCCCAGAGAGGCCCTCGCGCATCCCCTTCTTGAACTCG
>JBLMXP010000039.1:0-3306 GCA_050257835.1 Planctomycetaceae bacterium
GAGACCTACGTGAAGCGCCTGGAGCGCCTCGAGGAGATCTGCACGTCGTTCCCCGGCGTGGAGAAGGTCTACGCGATGCAGGCCGGCCGCGAGGTCCGCGTGCTGGTCCAGCCGGAGGCCGTCGACGACCTGGCCGCCCAGGTGATCGCGCGCGACATCGCGAAGCAGGTCGAGGAGGAGCTGCAGTACCCGGGCCAGATCCGGATCACCGTGGTCCGCGAGACCAGGGCCACCGAGTACGCGAGGTAGGACGTGAGGCCTACAGGGTCAGGAGGGCCTTGATCCGCGAGAGCTGGTCGGGGATCTCGTCCGGAGAGGAGTCGAGGGCGTCCGCCAGCCCCGCCACCTCGCGGATCAGACGATGCGCGGCGATCCTCGCCGCGAGCGAGGGGTCGCGACCGCGGCGATCCTGGTACCCGGCCACGACCGCGTCCCCGAACCCGTCGCCCATGTGGTAGACGGCCGCGAGGTCCAGGGCGTCGTCGGCGACCACCGCCTGCCCGAAGTCGAGGACCGCGGCGATCCGCCCGGACGCCTCGTCGATCAGGAGGTTGTCGTACCAAGGGTCGCCGTGGCACAGGACCGAGGCGGGCGGATGCAGGGCGAGCGTCGCCGCGGCGCCGTCCCAGGCACGTCCGAACGCCTCTCGCTCCTTCGCCGTGAGCTCGGCCGCGAGCGTGGCATCCGTCGAGCCCCTGAGGGCCGGCATCCGCTCGACGGCGGTCCAGAGCGGGATCCCGGCGGCGGTCGCGCGCGCAACGGGCGTCCCGTGCACGCTCGCCAACAGGTGCGCGAGGTCGCCCGCGAGCGAGGGCCAGGTCCCCTCGTCCCCGGGCTTCATCGGGCGTCCCGGGATGAACGGGTACGTCACCGCTCCGAACGGGAGTGCGGGCCCGGATTCGAGCTCCGTAAGAGGGCCGGGCACCGCGGCGGGCAGACGTCCCGCGAGCGCGGGGAGCAACCGAACCTCGAGTTCCTGTCGACGACGACCGGGCTGGTGGCGGGCGACCCTGACGACGGTCGCGCCGATCCGAAGGACGAGGCAGTCCCACCCGACGTCCAGGACGAGCGCATCGGCGTTGCGGTCGGCGGACGGGAGCGCCGGGGTCACCGCGGCGAGGAT
Source organism: Planctomycetaceae bacterium (assembly GCA_050257835.1). GTDB lineage: Bacteria > Actinomycetota > UBA4738 > UBA4738 > HRBIN12 > AC-51. The sequence goes on from JBLMXP010000039.1 coordinate 1,124, forward strand.
CGGTCCGAGCTCCTCGGCGGTGTCCATCCTCGCATGCTGTCATGCGTGACCCGTAGACGCCACGCTGGGGGCAGGGCGTCCGGTAGCCTGAACGTCCGATGCAGAAGCGGTACCTGATCCGCACCTTCGGGTGCCAGATGAACGAGCACGATTCGGAGCGGATCGGCGGGCTCCTGATGGCCGACGGCATGACGCCGACCGACCGGGTCGAGGACGCGCGCGTGATCGTGCTCAACACCTGCGCGATCCGGGAGAACGCGGACAACCGCCTCTACGGCAACCTGGGTCATCTGAAGCCGCTCAAGGAGCGCGACCCGGAGCTCAAGATCGTCGTCGCGGGCTGCCTCGCGCAGAAGGACCAGGGGCTGATCCAACGCAAGGCGCCGTGGGTCGACGTCGTGGTCGGCACCCACGCGCTGCCGCACCTGCTCGACCTGCTCGCGCGCGCCGAGCGCGAAGGTCCCCAGATGGACGTCCGCGAGTACACCGAGACGTTCCCGAGCGCCCTCCCAGCCGCGCGGGAGGACGACTTCCGCGCCTGGGTCTCGATCGCGACCGGCTGCGACAACGCCTGCACCTTCTGCATCGTGCCCTTCGTCCGCGGCGCGCAACGCTCGCGCGCGATCGGGGACGTCCTCGCCGAGATCCAGGGCCTCGCGTCCCGCGGCGTGGTCGAGGTCACCCTTCTCGGGCAGAACGTCAACACCTACGGGCGCGACGTCTCGGTGCCCGGCGCGCCGCGGCAGCCGCTGTTCGCCGCGCTGCTCCGTGCGGTCAACGACGTGGATGGGTTGCGGAGGATCCGGTTCACCTCGCCGCACCCCCACGACTTCACCCCCGACGTGATCGACGCGATGGCCTCGAGCGAGAAGGTCTGCGAGCACATCCACTTCCCGCTGCAATCCGGGTCGGACCGGGTGCTGAAGGCGATGCAGCGCTCGTACCGCAGCGCCCGGTACCTCGACTGGCTGGAGCGGATCCGTGCGGCGATCCCGGGCATCGCCGTGTCGACCGACATCATCGTGGGCTTCCCCGGCGAAACCGACGACGATCTCGCCGCGACGCTGGACGTCGTCGAGCGCGCGCGGTTCGACAGCGCCTTCACGTTCCAGTACTCGCCTCGGCCGGGCACGCGGGCAGCCTCGATGGACGACCAGGTGCCGAAGGAGGTCGTGCAGGAGCGCTTCGACCGCCTGGTCGCCCTCCAGTCGGCGATCACCTACGAGAAGAACCGCGCGCAGGTCGGCGAGACCGTCGAGGTGCTGGTCGAAGGCGGCGGCAAGAAGGGCGGCTCGACCCAGGCGCGGACCCGGACGAACCGGATCGTGCATCTGGCCGAACCGATCGCGCCCGGGACGTTCGCGCACGCGCGCGTGACCGGGGCGGCGCCGCACCACCTGGTCGGCGAGATCGTGCCGGCGCCCCGGCCCGCGGCCGCCCTCGCGGGCTGATGCTCCTCGCCCTCGTCGGCCCGACCGCCAGCGGCAAGACCGAAGCCGCGATCGCGCTCGCCGAGGCGCTCGGCGCGGAGATCTGCTCGGTCGACTCGATGCTCGTCTACCGAGGGATGGACGTCGGGACCGCCAAGCCCACGCCTGCCCAACGGGCGCGCGTGCCGCACCACCTGCTCGACCTGGCGGAGCCGTCGGAGCGATTCACCGTGGCCCGGTTCCAGGAGGCGGCGCGCGAGGCGCTCGCGAGCGTCCCCCGCCCGCTGCTGGTCGGCGGCTCCGGCCTGTACTTCCGCGCGATCGTCGACGATCTCTCCTTCCCGCCCGAGGACCCCGAGGTCCGGCGGGCGCTCGAGTCGGAGGCGGCGACGATCGGCGTCTCGCGCCTGTACGAGCGTCTCGTCACCTCCGACCCGGTCGCGGCCGCCAAGATCGAGCCCGGGAACGTCCGTCGCACGATCCGCGCGCTGGAGGTGGAGGCGGTCACCGGCGAGCCGTTCAGCGCGTTCGCGGACGCGTGGGAGCGGTACGACCCTTCGCGTGTGCGGGTGGCAGGCGTGCGCCTGGACCGCGCGGTCCTCGCGCACCGGGTGCAGGGGCGCGTCCACGCGATGCTCGAGGCGGGCTGGCTCGAGGAGGTCCGCGCCCTCGTCGGGCGCGGCGTGGGCGGCTGGCTCACCTCGTCGCAGGCGATCGGGTACGCCGAGCTCGCCGCACACCTCGACGGTAGGC
>JBLMXP010000040.1:0-7668 GCA_050257835.1 Planctomycetaceae bacterium
CGGCTACGAGTGCGGGATCGGCCTGGAGAACTACCAGGACATCAAGGACGGCGACGTGATCGAGGCCTACGAGGTCGAAGAGGTCGCCCGCCACATCTGACGTGCTCGTCGCGCTCGAACGCTTCGACCTGCGGATCCCCGGGTGCCGCTCGCTCAAAGAGACGCGGCACGTCGTGAAGACGCTCACCGCGGCGATCCGTCAGAAGTTCCCGGTGAGCGTCGCCGAGGTCGATCACCAGGACCTGTGGCAGCGCGCGGCGCTCGGGGTGGCGGCGGTGGGTGCGGACCAGCATCACCTGCGGCGGGTGATGCACGAGGTCGAGCGGTTGGTCGACGGCTGGCACGAGGTCGACGTGATCGACCGCGAGCTGCAGCTCCTGTGGCCCGACGACGCCTGAGCTCGATCGGCAGAGGCCCCGGTAGGCTGGTCGCATGCCGCAGGGAGCGCGTACCGATCGTGTCGGAGAGGAGTTCCGAGAGATCCTCGCCGAGGAGATCCAGAAGCTGAAGGACCCCCGCGTGGGGTTCGTCACCGTGACCGGCGTCAAGGTCTCGCACGACCTGCGGGTGGCGTGGGTCTACTACTCGGCCCTCGGCGACGAGAAGGCGCGCGCGTCCTCGCGGGCGGCGCTCCGCTCGGCCTCCGCCCATCTGCGGCGCGAGCTCGGCCGGCAGATCCGACTGAAGGTCACGCCGGAGCTGCGGTTCGAGCAGGACGACACCTACGAGACGGGCCAGCGGATCGACGCGGTGCTCGAGCGGATCCACGAGGACCACGACGATGACGCCTGAGGACCTCGAGCGCGCGGCGGAGGTCCTGCGCGACGCCGAGCAGGTCGCGATCGCCTGCCACGTGAACCCCGACACCGACGCGCTCGGCTCGATGCTCGGGCTCGCCGCGCACCTGGGCTCGATCGGCGTGCCGACCGTCTGCTCCTACCCCAACGAGCCGCTCGAGCTCGCGCGATGGGCCGCGATGCTCCCCGGCGCGGAACGGGTCGTGGCGCCCAGCGCGTTCCCCGAAGAGCCCGCGGTGATGGTGACGTGCGACTGCGCCTCGCTCGACCGGCTCGGTCAGCTCGGCCACGTCGCCAAGCGCGCCGGCGAGCTGATCTGGATCGACCATCACCGCTCGAACGACGGCCTCGGCTCGATCCGGCTCGTCGACCCGGCCGCCTCGAGCACCTGCGAGCTGATCGTCCGGCTGATCGACGCGATCGGCGGCGAGCTGACCGACGAGTCCGCGGTGAGCCTGTACGCGGGCCTGGTCACCGACACCGGTCGGTTCCAGTACGAGGCGACCACCCCACAGACCCTGCGCGTCGCGGCGCGACTGCGCGAGCGCGTCTTCGACCACGCGCGCTTGTCGCAGGTCCTCTACGAGGACAACGCGGCGGCGTACCTGCGGCTGCTCGGTGCCGCCCTCGCCAGGCTCGAGCTGGTCGAGGAGGCCGACCTCGTCTGGACCTACGTCACGCAGGACGACCTGCGGGCCGCGGGCGTTGGCCCCGGCGACACCGACGACCTGATCGACGTCGTGCGGACCGCGCGCGAGGCCGACGTCGCCGCGCTGCTGAAGCAGCAGCGCGACGGCCGGTTCAAGGTGAGCGTGCGCTCCCGCGGCGGGCACGACCTCTCGTCGGTCGCCGCCGCCTTCGGCGGCGGCGGCCACCGCCTGGCCGCCGGCTACACGAGCGAGCACGGCCCCGCCGGCACGATCGAGCGGCTCGTCGCGGCGCTTCGAGGCCAGGACGCGGCGTGACCGCCGGGCCGGCCCCGAGCGCTACCGAAGGCCTCCTCTTGATCGACAAGCCTCCGGGCATCACCTCGCACGACGCCGTCGCGCGCGTCCGCCGCGCGCTCGGCACGAAGAAGGTGGGCCACGCCGGCACCCTCGACCCGATGGCCACCGGGCTGCTCGTGATCGGCGTCGGGCGCGCCACCCGCCTGCTGCGCTTCCTCGGCGACCTGCCCAAGACCTACGAAGGGGCGTTGCGTCTCGGGATCCGCACGACGACGCTCGACGCAGACGGCGAGCGCGTGTCGGAGACCACCGCCGAGGGCGTGACCGACGACGCGCTCCGCGCGGCGATGGCCGCGAAGCTCGGCGCGTCCGCCCAGCGCCCGCCCGCGTACAGCGCGGTCAAGGTCGGCGGGCGCAAGCTGTACGAGGCGGCGCGCAGGGGAGAGACCCTCGAGGCGCCGGCGCGGGTGATCCGCGTCGACGCCTTCGACCTGGTGGCCCGGCGCGGCGACGACGTCGAGTTCCGCGCCGTCGTGAGCGGGGGGACCTACGTCCGCGTGCTCGCCGCCGACGTCGGCGACGTCCTCGGGTGCGGTGCCCATCTCACGCGCCTGCGGCGTACCGCGGTCGGTCCCCTTCGCGTCGACGAGGCGACCCCGCCCGATGACCCGGGGACGCCGCTGCCGCTGGAGCGTGCGGTCGCGCACCTTCCGCGGCTGCGTCTGGACGTGGAGGAGGCGGAGGCGGCCTCGCACGGGCGCGTGCTCGGACCTGCGGGGATCGACGGGCCCTACGGCGTCTACGGGCCCGACGGCCGGCTGATCGGGATCTGGCGCGACGCCGGTGCGAAGGCGCGCCCGGAGATGGTGCTCGCGCGCGAGGAGGTCCGGGCGCGCCCGCACGACGACGACCGGTAGGCTCATCGCTCCATGCAGGTCCTCCACGGTCTCGACGCGCTGCCCCTGGATCCGACGCCCTCGGTGGCCACGGTCGGGTTCTTCGACGGCGTGCACGTCGGGCATCGCGCGGTCTTCGCAACGGTGGGGGAGCGTGCGCGCGAGCTCGGGCTCCGCACGGTGGCGATCACGTTCGACCGTCACCCCCGGGAGGTGCTGTCGCCGGGGAGCGAGCCGCGGCTGCTGACGACGGTGCAGCGCAAGGCCGAGCTGATCGACGCGTGCGGGATCGACGTCCTGGTCGTCCTCGCCTTCGACCGGGACTTCTCGCTGATCACCGCGGAGGACTTCGTGCGCGACGTCCTGGTCCACGGCGTCCACGCCCGCCACGCGGTGATGGGGGCGAACTTCACCTTCGGGTTCAAGGCGTTCGGCACGATGGACAACCTCCCGGAGTTCGGGGCGCCGTTCGGTCTGACGAGCGAGGCCGTCGGGCTGCTCGAGCTGGACGGTCGGCCCGTGTCCTCGACCTCGATCCGTGAGGCGCTCGCCCAAGGCGACCTGGCGTGGCCGACGCGGGCGCTCGGGAGACGCTTCGTGCTCGACGGCGAGGTCGTCACCGGCCACGGTCGCGGCAAGGGCCTCGGCTACCCCACCGCGAACCTGCGGACCTGGCCGCGCCTGCTGCTCCCCGGACAGGGGATCTACGTGGGGGTCGCCGAGCACCGTCGCCGGCGCTACCGCACGGCGCTCGACGTCGGCACGAACCCGACGTTCGGGGTGGAGCCGCTGCACGTCGAGGCGTTCTTGCTCGACTACGAGGGCGACGAGCTGCCGGGCGAGCCGCTGTCGATCGAGTTCTGGGCGCGCCTGCGCGACGAGGAGCGCTACGACTCGATCGAGGAGCTCGTCGATGCGATCGAGGCCGACGTCGTGCGCGCGAGGGAGGTCGTGCCCCCCCGGGCGCTCGCCTAAGGGCGTCCCTCGCGCCCGTCGCCGTCCGCGAGCATCCGGACCGCCAGGCGCACCATCACGGCGAGCGGGATCGAGATGCTCGCGCGCTGCACGATCCCGTTGCCGGGGCGCACGACGTCGGTCGCGAACCAGGCCGAGAGCCCGCCCGCGGCCAGCGCAGCGAGCCCTGCGGGCGCGGCCAGGTCGCCGAACGCCGGGTCGTGGCGCAGGCGGGCGGCGAGCGCGGTCAGGGCCGCGATCCCGTAGGCCGCCGCCGCCACCGCGGAAAGGTCGTGCAGGTCGTTGCGCCAGGACTGACGCGTCGGGGGCTCGCCCGGCATGGGGTAGTTCGACATCCGGTCACGGCGGAACAGGCCCGCGCTCAGCAGGGCCACGCCCGAAGCGGCCAGGAGCGCGGGGCCGCCGCCGGCCGCGCGTCCGCCGCTCCGCAGCCGCTCCTCGAGCGCCGCGGCGAACCCGACCGTGCACGTGCCCAGGGCGAGGAACCCCGCGGTCATCACCTGCGGGGACGCGGCGTCGGGGGCGGCGAGCCCGCTGATGTGTTCGTTCGCGATCGAGTAGGCGGGCTGACGGCGGGTGGCCAGGAGCCAGGCGGCGGTGAAGGCTGCCGGGCCGACCAGGCCGCACGCGGCGCCGATCGTGTTCCTCGCGCGTTGCATGCCCATCACCTGGAGGCATCGTAGCCGGGCCCGTGCGAGCATCGCCCCGTGCGCGCCATCGCCGATCGCGTGCTCCGGCTGGCGGCCCGCGCCGCGTGCCTGGGGTGGTTCCGCTCGGTGGAGGTGAGCGGGCGCGACCGGGTGCGCTGGGAGGGCCCGCTCCTGGTGGTCGCGAACCACACCGGGGGGTTCGTCGACGCGGCGCTGCTCTGCGACGTCTTGCCGCGCGTGCCCCGGTTCCTGGCGATGGCGCGCCTGTGGAAGGTCTGGCCCGCGCGGCCGTTCCTGGCGCTCGCGGGCGCGATCCCCGTGCAGCGGGCCGTCGACGGGTCGACCACGGGCAACGTCGGGACCTTCGCGGCCGCCGAGGAGGCCCTCCGGGGCGGCGGCATCGTCGCGATCTTCCCCGAAGGCCAGGCGAGCGACGAGCCGAGGCTCCTTCCCGTGAAGACCGGGGCGGCGCGGATCGCGCTCGGGGCGCGTGCCCGCGGGGTCGCCGGCGTCCGGATCGTGCCCGTCGCGATCGTCTACGAGGCGAAGCAGCGCGCCCGCTCGCGCGCCTACGTCCGTGTCGGGGACCCGCTCGACCTCGAGGCCGCGCCGCGCGGCCTGGACGGCGCGGGCGACGAGGACCACGGCGCGGTCCGCGCGCTCACCGAGGAGATCCGCCGACGTCTCGCCGACGCCGCCGTGGACTACGACGACGCTGCCCAAGCCGCCGACCTGTGGCTCGCCGCCGAGGTGTCGCTGCGGAGGGCCGGGGGGAGCCCGTCGTGGACCCCGCCGTTGTCCGCCCTCGAGGAACGGGCGGGCGCGCTCGTCGCCCTGCCCTCCGACGCCCAGGCCGAGGTGCGGCGCGCCGTCGCCGACTACCGCCACGCGCTGGAGGTGAACGCGACGTCGGACCGGGCCGTGGCGGCCGGTCGTCGCCACGGGCTGAGCGCGGCCCGGGTCGCGGGTGGGGTCCTCACGGTCCTCATGCTGCCGCTCGCGCTCGTCGGGCTCGTGGTGAACGCGGTGCCCGCCCTGTTCGTCCACCTCGCGGGGCGCCGAGCGGCGGCGCCGGTGACCCTGGCCACCGTGAAGTTCCTCGTCGCGCTGATCGCCTTCCCGCTCGCGTGGTTCGCGCTGCGCCGGTGGGTGGTCGGTGGGGCCGCTCACCCGCTGCTGCTGACCGCCGCGCTCGGGCCGGGCTGCGGGCTGGTGGCCGCGGTCGTGGGCGATCGCGTGCGGCGCGCGCGGCTGGCACGTCTTCGCCCCGGGCGCCTGGTCGTGCCCGACCGCGCCGCCGAGGACCTCCTGGAGCGGCGCGCGTGGCTCGTGGAGACGGTCGCGGCGGCGCTGGGGGAGGCCGCCGCGGGACCGGGGTCACCGATGCATCCTCGCTGGTAGCCTTGGGAACCGACCATGACGCTGACGAAAGACGCCAAGACCCAGATCATCGAGGAGCACGCCCGCACCACGGGCGACACCGGCTCCGCCGAGGTGCAGATCGCGATCCTGACCAGACGGATCACGGAGCTCACGGAGCACCTCAAGACCCACAAGCACGACCACCACAGTCGCCGCGGCCTGCTGAAGCTCGTCGGTCGCCGCCGCCGGCTGCTCGAGTACCTCAAGCGCGAGGACATCCAGCGCTACCGCGACATCGTCGCGAAGCTGGGCCTTCGTCGCTAGGGCCGTGCTCGGCGTCTCCAGGTGGAGGCGCCCGCGCGCATCCGAGGGAGTGATGCCCACGAACGACTGACCGGGCCGAAGGGGATGGCCCTGCCACGGTCGGTTCTCAGTGGTGGGTTCCCGAGCACCGCATCGGGGATCCACCACTGACAACCGGCCGATCGATCCCCGACACCGCGGTGCGCGTCCGCGCACCCACGAGTTCCAGGAGGACATCGACCGCATGGTCACCGAGATGACGCGCCAGGTCGGCGCGCACGAGATGACGTTCCAGGCCGGCAAGCTCGCGAAGCTCGCCGACGGGGCCGTCGTCGTCACCTACGGACAGACCCAGGTGCTCGCCACCTGCGTCCGTTCCAAGCCCCGCGAGGGGATCGACTTCTTCCCCCTCACGATCGACGTCGAGGAGCGGGCCTACGCCGCCGGGAAGATCCCCGGCTCGTTCTTCCGGCGGGAGGGCCGCCCCGGCGAGACCGCGATCCTCACCGCGCGGCTGATCGACCGCCCGCTGCGCCCCACCTTCACGGAGGGGTTCCGCGACGAGGTGCAGGTCGTGGTCACCGTGCTGTCGGTGGACATGGCCAACCCCTACGACATCCCCGCGATGAACGCTGCGGCCTGTGCGGTCGGCCTGGCGGGCCTGCCCTTCGACGGTCCGGTCGCCGCGGTGCGCCTGGGCCTGATCCACGGCGAGTGGGTCGTGAACCCGACCTTCCAGGAGGTCGAGGAGGCCACCTTTGACGTGGTGGTCGCCGGCTCGAAGAACCCCGAGGGCGGCGTCGACATCCTCATGATCGAGGGTGAGGCGCCCGAGAGCACGTGGCCGCTGCTGGCCGAAGGGGCCGACGCGGTCGCCCCCACCGAACAGGTCGTCGCCGAAGGTCTCGAGGTCGCCAAGCGCGAGATCGGCGAGCTGATCGGGTTCCAGGAGGGGTTCCTCGCCGCCCACGGCGTGGCCCCGATGGAGTGGGAGCCCACCCCCTCGTACGGCGACGACATCTGGCAGCCGCTCTACGAGGGGTTCGCCGGCAAGCTCGAGGCGGCGATCGTCCCGGACAAGCAGCAGCGCGACGACGCGTTCGACGCCGTGAAGGAGGAGGCTAGGCAGGCCCTGGCCGAGCGGCTGGGCGTCGACGCGTTCGCCGAGCGCGCGCAGGAGTTCTCCGCCGCGTGGAAGTCGCTGCAGAAGAAGGTGATGCGTCGGCGCGTGGTGGAACAGGGCGTCCGCTTGGACGGCCGAGGCCCGACGGACATCCGTCCGCTCTCCGCGGAGGTCGGGCTCGTCCCGCGCGCGCACGGCTCAGCGCTGTTCAGCCGGGGCGACACGCAGGTCCTCAACATCACCACCCTCGGGATGCTGCGGATGACGCAGATGATCGACACGCTCGACCCCGAGGACTCCAAGCGGTACATGCACCACTACAACTTCCCGCCGTACTCCACCGGTGAGACGGGCCGCGTGGGCTCGCCGCGCCGGCGCGAGATCGGCCACGGCGCGCTCGCCGAGCGGGCGCTGATCCCCGTGGTCCCGAGCGAGGAGGAGTTCCCCTACGCGTTGCGGCTCGTGTCCGACGTGATGGCCTCCAACGGCTCGACATCGATGGCGAGCGTCTGCGGCTCGACCCTCTCGCTGATGGACGCCGGCGTGCCGATCAAGGCGCCGGTGGCGGGGATCGCGATCGGTCTCGTGACGGACAAGAGCCGTTGGAAGGTGCTG
>JBLMXP010000041.1:0-33765 GCA_050257835.1 Planctomycetaceae bacterium
CCGCGGCGGGGCTCACCGTCTCGAGGCTTGTGCTGCCCGTCTTGGGTCTCTACCCTACGCGACTGGGGTTCCTCGACGTCATGCACAGGATGGGGGTCCCCACGAAGGTGACCGTCGAGCGCGACGAGCTCGGCGAGCCCGTCGGCACGATCGAGGTCGGGACCTGCGCGGAGCTCGGCGGGGTGCGCGTCGAGCAGGACGAGCTGCCGGCGATCGTGGACGAGGTGCCCGTGCTGGCTGCGATGGCGGCGCATGCGCGCGGCGAGAGCTGGTTCCTGGGCGCGGGCGAGCTCCGGGTCAAGGAGAGCGACCGGCTGGCCGCGGTGACGAGCGGGATCCGTGCCCTCGGTGGAGGGGCGGCCGACGAGGGGAACGATCTGGTGCTGCCCGGCGGCGGGCTGCGCGGCGGGCACGCGAGCGCCGGCGGCGACCACCGGATTGCGATGAGCCTCGCGGTGGCGGCGCTCGCCGCCGAGCGGCCCAGCGAGATCGACGGGATCGAGGCTGCCGAGGTGAGCTTCCCCGGGTTCGTGAGGGCCCTGCGGTCGCTCGGCGCGGAGGTCTCGGGGTGAAGGGCCGCGCCGTCGTCGCGATCGACGGGGCCGCGGGCAGCGGCAAGTCGACCCTCGCCCGGGCGCTCTCCCGGCGGTTGGGGCTCGCGTACGTCAATACCGGGTTGATGTACCGCGCGTTGGCGGCCGCCGCCTTGCGTGCGGATGTGTCGCCGGACGACGCTCAGGCGTTGCTCGAACTCACCGGCGGGTTGAGGTGCAGACTGGTCGGGTCGGATCCGCCCGTCCTCGAGGTCGAGGGATACACCCTGGAGGAGCTCACGAGCCTCGAGGTCGAGTCCACCGTGTCGAGGGTCGCGCGCCACCCGCGCGTTCGCGCCGCGATGTGCGAGATGCAACGAGACCTCGCATCGGAGGGCGCCGTGATGGAGGGTCGCGACATCGGGTCGGTCGTGTTCCCCGACGCGGCGGTGAAGCTCTATCTGGTCGCCGAGCACGGCGCGCGCGCCGAGCGTCGCGCCGACGAGCGCCCGCACGCGCAGGGACTCGTCGAGGAGGCTCTGCGACGGCGCGATGCACTCGACGCGCAGACGAACCCGTTCGAACCGCCGGAGGGCGCCGAGGTGCTGGACACCGGCCTGCTGGATGCCGAGGCGACCCTGGCGTCGGCCGAGGCGATCGTGTCGGTGCGCGCCCCCTGGCTGGCGGAGCGCCGGCGGCCGTGAGCGAGATCGCCTCGATCGCGGTGATCGGCCGGCAGAACGTCGGGAAGTCCACGCTCGTCAACAGGATGTTCGGCCGGCGCGTCGCGATCGCGGACGACCAGCCCGGCGTCACGCGCGACCGGATCGAGTTCGAGGCAACTTGGCGGGACCGGCGGTTCCGTCTCGTGGACACCGCCGGCTACCTCCAGCGCGCATCCGGACTCGAGGCGCTCGCCGCGAAGCAGGCCGAGGTAGCGGTGGCGGGCGCGGACCTGATCCTGCTCGTGGTCGACGCTCGCACCGGGATCGCGGAGGAAGACGCGCAGCTCGCCCGCCGCCTGCGGCGCGCCACCGTGCCGGTCCTCCTGGTCGCGAACAAGGCCGACTCGCCCAAGGACGAGGCCGACGTGGCGGCGTTCCACGCCCTCGGACTGGGGGAGCCCTTCGCGGTCTCAGCGTTGCACGGCCGCGCGACGGGCGATCTCCTGGACCGCGTGCTCGAGCTGCTCCCCTCCCCCGGGGAGGAGACCCCCGCGGACGTCCAGGAGCGGCGGTTCGCGATCGTGGGACGGCCCAACGTCGGCAAGTCGAGCCTGTTCAACCGGCTCGTGGGGCAGGAGCGAAGCGTCGTGTCGGAGGTTTCCGGGACCACGCGCGACGCGGTTGACTCCCTCGTGGATTGGCCCGACCTCGGGCGCGTGCGGTTCGTCGACACCGCGGGGATGCGCCGCGGCGGCCGCGTCCGGGGTGTCGAGTACTACAGCTTCCTGCGGGCATCCGAGGCGATCGAGCAGGCGCACGTCGCGGTGCTGGTGCTCGACGCCGCCGACGGGTTCACGACCGAGGACAAGAAGATCGCCGACCGCGTGATGGAGGCGGGACGGGCCTTCCTCGTCGTCGCGAACAAATGGGACCTGGTCCAGGACAAGGACCGCACCTTCAAGGGTCTGCAGGAGGTCCTGCGACCGTTCGCCCGAGCGACGGCGGTGCGGGTCTCGGCGCGGGACGGTCGCGGGGTGCACCGACTCCCGCCGCTGCTCGTCGACCTCCACTCGAGCTGGACGTCGAGGGCCCCCACCTCGATCGTGAACGAGATCGTTCACGCGGCGCAGGCGGAGCGGCCGACCCCCCGAGCGGCGGGGACGCTCCACTACGCCACCCAGGTGGCGACCGGCCCGCCCTCGTTCGTGGTGTTCGGCGGGGCTCATGCGCCCGACCCCTCGTACCAGCGGTTCATCGAGAACCGGCTGCGTCGCGAACTCCACCTCGACGGCGTCCCGATCCGGCTCCGGTTCCGCCCACGCGCCCGCCGAGGACCGAGGACGTGAGCGGCCCGAGAGCCCGGACGGGCACGGCTGGGCGGTCGCGTGCGTGCGCCCGTAGACTCGGGCCCGCGAGGCCGGGCGTCTCGCGAGATCGACATCGGGCCGTGGCGCAGCTTGGTTAGCGCGTCTGACTGGGGGTCAGAAGGTCGCCGGTTCGAATCCGGCCGGCCCGACGGATGAACGAGGAGCAGGGTCCCGCCACCGCGTCCTCGCGCGTGCTGACGCTCCCGAACGCCCTGTCCGCGATCCGCATCGCGCTGATCCCGGTGTTCGTGGCGCTGATCCTCGATCACGACACCTCGACGATGGGCCTCCTGCTGTTCTCGGGCGTGGTCGCGACCGATTGGGTCGACGGATGGGTTGCCCGGCGCACCGGTCAGGTCACCGAGCTGGGCAAGGTGCTCGACCCTGTCGCGGACCGGCTCGCGATCGCCGCAGGCCTGATCGCGTTCGCGGTGCGCGGGGTGTTCCCGTGGTGGGCCGCCCTGCTGATCCTCGTGCGCGACGTCGCGATCCTCGTGGCGGGGGCGGTCGTGCTCTCCCGACGCAAGGTCCGGATCGACGTCCGGTGGGTCGGCAAGATGGCGACGTTCGCGTTGATGTGCGCGATCCCGTGGATCTCGTGGGCGAACCTCGATCTGCCGCTCGCGGCCGCGGCCCTCGTCTGTGGCTGGGTGGCCTTCACCGTCGGGATCGTCGAGTACTACGTCGCGGCGGCCGTGTACGCACGGGACCTTCGCGAGGCGCTGTCAGGCTGACCCGTTCCACGACGTATCGTGTCGTCGCGCCGGCCGCCCGGTCGGCGGCTCGGGTCCGTCGCAGGAGGAGGAGCGTCGTGGAGTTCCCGCAGGACCTTCGCTACACGAAGGAGCACGAGTGGGCGCGGGCGGAGGAGAACCGCGTGCGGGTGGGCATCACCGACTTCGCACAGGACGCGCTCGGTGACGTCGTGTACGTCGATCTCCCCGAGGTCGGCGCGTCCGTCCAGGCCGATCAGCCGCTCGGCGAGGTCGAGTCGACGAAGTCGGTCTCCGACGTCTATAGCCCGGTCAGCGGCACCGTGGTCGAGAAGAACCCGCTGATCGACGAGCGGCCCGAGCTGGTGAACGAGCAGCCCTATGGCGACGGCTGGCTCGTGGTGATCGAGGTCACCGACGCCGGCGCGGTCGACGCGCTCCTGGACGCATCCGCCTACCGCGCGTTCCTCGAGGAGCGGTCCTGAGGGTCGCTTCCTCAGGCATCTCGAGAACGGCTGCGGTAGAAGGGCTCACGCCAACCCTCGACCACCTCTATCGCACGTCGAGGATGAGTGCGCGCACAGGTCGAGGGTCGAGCGTGGCCACGGTTGACCCTTCCTCGGAGCTGCGATAGCGTCCATGCAGCATCGAGGTGGAAGGTTGCCCCTTCACCTCGACCGTTCACTCGACAGCGGACCGGAGGCGAGGTTCACGGTGTTCTGCACCCGTTGTGGACATCCCAACCGCGACGACGCGCGTTTCTGCGCGAACTGCGGGGCTCCGCTGCAGGGCGACGTCACGGTCAGCCTTCCCCCGATCGAGGTCGAGGAGGAGGGACACGACGAGTTCCCGTTCCCGCACGACGAGTTGGCGCCCGGGCAGGCGCTCCTGCTCGTCAAGCGCGGCCCCAACGCCGGGTCCACGTTCCTGCTCGACGCCGACGCCGTGAGCTCGGGCCGCAACCCCGACAACGACGTCTTCCTCGACGACATCACCGTGTCGCGCGCGCACGCGGTGTTCGAGCGACGCGAGGGCGGCTGGTTCGTGCGCGACGTCGGGAGCCTCAACGGCACCTACGTGAACGGCGAACAGGTCGACGAAACGAAGCTCGCCACCGGCGACGAGGTCCAGATCGGGAAGTTCAAACTGACGTTCTTCGTGGGGGAGTGAACGCACGCGATGGCCGGCACACGCAACTACCAGTCGATCGGCGAGGTCCTCGTGGCGGTCAAGACCGAGTTCCCCGACATCACGATCTCGAAGATCCGGTTCCTCGAGTCCGAAGGGCTGATCGAGCCCGAGCGGACGCCGTCGGGCTATCGCAAGTTCTACGTGGAGGATGTCGACCGCCTGAAGTCGATCCTGCGGATGCAGCGCGACGAGTACCTCCCGCTCAAGGTGATCAAGGAGCGCCTCCTCAAGCAGGACGCGGGCGAGTCGGCCGAGGGTGAGGACCTCGAGGACGAGGAGGCCGCGGAGCTCAAGGCCGCGGCGTCCGAGGAGCTCGCGACGGCGCCGACGGGACTGCAGATGTCGCTCGAGGAGATGTCTGCAGCCACCGGCGTGGAGCGCGACCGCATCAAGGAGCTCGAGAGCTTCGGGATCGTGTGCTCGCACGGGCCGGAGGGCGGCCGCTACTACGACGGCGACGACTACATCGTGCTGTCGATCGTGAAGGACTTCCTGCGCTACGGGATCGAGCCGCGACACCTCACGATGTACAAGCACTTCGCCGACCGGGAGTCGTCGTTCTTCGAGGCGCTCGTCGCGCCCACGCTTCGCCAGCGCAACCCCGACGCCCGTCGCGCGGCCTCGCAGACCCTCGCCGACCTCTCGGTGACCTCGCGGAAGTTCAAGCAGGCGCTGCTCCGCAACGCGCTGCGGGACCACCTCGCGGGCGCGTGAGTCCCCGGCCACGACGAGCTCTGCCGTTCGCGGTCGCCGCGGTCCTCGTCGCGTCGCAGATCGGCCTGCTCGCGTCGGCCTCGCCCACGAGCGGGCCGCCGCCGACGCCGGTCGGGCCGAAGGGGAGCCTGTCGCCCTTCCCCTCGGTCCTCGCGACGCCGGCCGATCCGACGGAGGCGCCCTCCGTCCAAGCGCGAGGGGCCCTGCTCGCGGACCCCTCCACAGGAGCGGTGCTCTACGCGAAGGCACCGGACGCACCGCGCCCGGTCGCGAGCCTCACCAAGGTGATGACCGCGCTCCTCGTGCTGGAGCGAACGCGCCTGGACGACGTGGTGACCGTGGACCCCGAGGCCGTGTTCACACGCGAGGACTACGGCGCCACCTCGACGCTCGGGCTGCGGGCGGGGGAGCGGATCACCGTCGAGGACCTCCTGTACGGGATGCTGCTCGGTTCGGCGAACGACGCCGCGGTCGCCCTCGCGATCCACGTCTCGGGCAGCGTCGAGGCGTTCGTGCGGCTGATGAACCGCCGGGCGACCGAGCTGGGCATGTCCTCGACCCGCTTCGCCTCGGCGAGCGGTCTGGACGACCGGGGTCGCTCGACCCCGCGCGACCTGTTCCGTCTCACCCGGGTGGCCAACGCGGACCCCGTCTTCACACGGATCACCGCCACGCGCGAACGCTCGATCACCGCGCCGCGCGGTCCGGCGAGGCAGATCCAGAACCGCAACGCCCTCCTGTGGCTGTACCCGGGCGCCTTCGGCACGAAGACCGGGTTCACGGCGGCCGCCGGCTCCTGCCTGATCGCGTCGGCCGAGCGAGACGGGCGCACGCTCGTGGCGGTGCTGCTGCACGATGGAGCGTCCGAGTTCTCCGACGCCGCCGCGCTCCTGAACTACGGCTTCGACGGGTTCGAGGAGCGCACGGTGGTGCGGGCGGGGGACCCGCGAGGCGTCGTGCGGATCCGGGGAGGGTCGGTGCCGGTCGAGGCCGGCGCCGGCCTGCTGGGGTGGGTCCCGGTGGCCGGCGCGCTGCGGGAGACCGTGAAGGTCGACCCGCGGGCCGCGTTCCCGCCGGCGCCGGGGGAACGGGTGGCCACCCTTCGGATCGACGCGCCCGCCGCTGCCGTGGGCGTCGTCCCGCTCGTCGTGTCCTCCGTGCCGCCCCCGCCCCAGCGGACCGGGCCCTGGTGGGCGCGGGCAGGCGTGAGCGTCTGGCGGGCCGCGGCGGGCGCCGTCCGCGCGTTGACGTAGCCTCCGCGGTGGGGAGCAGGAGGCCTGTTAGGCTCCCTCGGACATGACGGAGGTCGCGAGCGTCCTGTACGGGCGCGAGGACGTCCGCCGCCGGGTGGAGGAGCTCGGCCGCACGATCGCCGGGGACTACGTGGGGCGCGATCCCGTGCTCGTCTCCGTGCTGAAGGGCGGCGCGATGTTCCTCGCGGACCTGATCCGCGCCACCGACCTGCGGCTTGAGCCGCACTTCATGGCGATCAGCCGCTACGGTGACGCCGAGGAGTCGCTGGGCCGGGTGCAGATCCTGCTGGACCTCGAGGTCGACCTCACCGACCGCCACGTGCTGCTGGTCGAGGACATCGTCGACACGGGACTCACCTCGCGGTACCTGCTCTCCGTGCTCCGTAGCCGGGGCGCCGCCTCGGTCGAGCTCTGCACCCTGCTCGACAAGTCCGTGCGCAGGATCGTCCCGCTCACCCCTGCGTACGCGGGATTCGACTGCCCGGATCGGTTCGTCATCGGCTACGGGCTGGATTTCCAGGAGCGTTACCGGCACCTGCCCGACATCCTCCAGGTCGACGACCTGCACGCGCTTCGCGCCGACCCCGACCTGCTGATCCCGCTCGTGCGGGGCCGCGCCGCCGCGTAGGCCGTGTACGCAGCGCAGGCAGCGTAGGTTGCCCCTCACGGGGGCCGTCGCTAAGGTGGGTTCGAGTCGCGATGATCGAGATGGAGCTGACCGGTGTCCGCGTCGAGTTGCCCACGAACCAGCCCATCGTGCTCCTGAGGGAACGGGGAGGGGAGCGCTACCTCCCGATCTGGATCGGCGCCTCGGAGGCCGCCGCGATCGCGCTGTCGCTGCAAGGGGTCGTGACCCCGCGCCCGATGACGCACGACCTGATGAAGAACATCCTGGACGATCTGTCGGTTCAGCCGAGCCGGATCGTCGTGACCGAGCTCCGCGAGTCGACCTTCTACGCCACGATCGAGCTGCAGCGGGGAACCGACCGTTACGAAGTGTCGTCGCGGCCCTCCGACGCGATCGCGCTCGCGGTCCGGATGGAGATCCCGATCTTCGCGAGCGAGGACGTCTTGGACGAGGCGGCGATCTTGATCCCCGGCGACGAGGACGAAGAGGTCGAGAAGTTCCGCGAGTTCCTCGACAACGTGACCCCGGAGGACTTCGCGAGCTGAGCCTCTCGCCTCGCGCGGGTCTGCCCAGACGGGGCTCAGCCCCAGAAGAAGACGGTCACCCAGAGCATGCCGTCTCGGCGCACGGTTCCGATCGCCACGTGACGGAACGTGCGGTTCAAGATGTTGGCGCGGTGCGGCGCCGAGGCCATGAACGCCTTCTCGAGACCGCCCACGTTCCCGCCGGTCACGCCCACGTTCTCGCCCCAGTAGCGCCACGTGCGGCCCTGCAGGTAGTACTTGCCGGGGTTCGCGGTGTGGAACAGCTCGCCCTCGCGGGCCATCTTGAGGCTGTGCCTGCGGGCGAGGTCGGACAGGGCGCGGCTGAGGTCCACCCGGCGACGCTCGTGGTTCAGGCGGCTGGCGTTGGTGGCCTTCTTCATCTGCCATCGATCGCGGTACGTGCCGTCGCCGGCCTGCGCCGTGGAGGCGAGCGCCGCCAGCAGGGTGGCGACCACGCTCGCGACCACGATCGTGCGGCCGATCCGGGTGCCCGTGCATGCGGTCGACATCGTGGACTACCTCCCAGATGGTTCTTCCGGACGAGGGAGTCATCGGCGCACCCCTGGGGTGACTTGAGCCTGCGGCGGGGCTCCTCAGCCCTGGGTGGGGGACCCTTGACGGGGCCTCGCAGGCCCCGTAACCTGCCGAATCACAACGCCGTCATTCCTTCCCCGACCGAAAGCGTGGGTGCATGGACGAACAGGGGTTCCGCGTCCCCGAGGTCTGCAAGATCGTCGGGATCACGTACCGGCAACTGGACTACTGGGCCAGGACCGATCTCGTGACGCCGTCGGTTCGCGACGCGTCGGGCAGCGGTACCCAGCGGCTCTACTCGTTCCAGGACCTCGTGACCCTCCGGGTGATCAAGAGCCTGCTCGACACGGGGGTGTCGCTCCAGCGGGTCCGCAAGGCGGTGGAGCACCTCGCCTCGATGGACCGCTCGGTGGCCGGGGTGACCCTGATGTCCGACGGCAGACGCGTCTACGAGGCGCATTCACCCGAGGCCGTGGTCGACCTCCTGATGCAAGGGCAGGGTGTGTTCGCGATCGCCCTGGACCGCGTCCAGGAAGACGTGGAGAGCGCGATCGTCAAGGAGAGCCGCAAGGCAGGCACGCGGCGGCGCGCCGCGGTAGGAGGGTCGTGAGCGCGGAGCCTCTCGGCGACCAGCACCTGCTGAAGAGCGACACGTTCCGCTTCGCGCACGCCTCCGAGCGTCAGTTCGCGCGGCTGCTCGACTTCTACCAGATCGACTACGAGTACGAGCCCACGTCCTTCGACCTCGCGTGGGACCACCTCGGCCACGTCGTGCAGCGGTTCACCCCCGACTTCTACCTCCCCGAGTTCGACCTGTACATCGAGATCACCACGCTCAACCAGAAGCTCGTGACGAAGAAGAACCGCAAGGTCCGACGGCTCCGAGAGCGCTATCCGGAGATCCGCTGCAAGGTCTTCTACCAGCGCGACTACCTGTCGCTCGTCACGAAGTACGGGTTGGAGGACGCTTCGGGGTGAGGGCCGATCGATCCGGCCCCCGGCCGTAGACTGCCGGTCGTGAAGCTCCGGTGAGGTTCGCGCCGCACACCGACGACGACATCCGGGCGATGCTCGACGTGATCGGGCTCGCGTCGCTGGACGACCTGTTCGCACAGGTGCCGGCCGACGTAAGGCTCGACCGCCCGCTCGACCTCCCGGCCGGCGTCTCGGAGCTCGAGATCGTCGAGGACGTGGCGGCGCTCGCCCGCAGCAACCGCTCGCTCGAGGACCTCGTGTGCTTCGCGGGCGCGGGCGCCTACGATCACTACGTGCCGAGCGCCGTGTGGGCCCTCGCCGGCCGCGCGGAGTTCACCACCTCCTACACGCCGTACCAGCCGGAGCTGTCGCAGGGCACGCTGCAGGCGTTGTTCGAGTTCCAGTCGATGATCTGCGAGCTGACGGCGATGGAGGTGTCCAACGCCTCGCTCTACGACGGCGCGACCGCGCTCGTCGAGGCCGTGAACATGGCGCGCGAACGCGCGCGTGGCCGCGTCCTGGTCTGCGGCGGGGTCGACCCGCGCTTCGTCGAGACGCTCCGCACCTACGGGCGCGGGTCGGGCTACGAGCCGGAGACGCAGGCGGCGCGGCAGGGCCGCTCGAGCGTCCCCACGGTCGGAGACGACGTCGCCGCGGTGATCGTGCAGCACCCGAACGTGTACGGGTTGCTCGAGGACGTGGCGCCGATCGCCGAGGCCGCGCATGCCGCCGGCGCGCGGTTGATCCAGATCTTCGACCCGACCTCCCTGGGCATCCTGACGCCGCCGGGTGAGCTCGGCGCGGACGTCGCCGTGGCCGAGGGACAGCCGCTCGGGAACCGGCTCGCCTACGGAGGTCCCTACCTCGGCCTGATCGCCGCCCGGATGGCCGACGTCCGCAGGATGCCGGGGCGGATCGTGGGGGAGACCGTCGACGTCGACGGCGCGACCGGGTACGTCCTCACGCTCCAGGCGCGCGAGCAGCACATCCGCCGCGAGAAGGCCACGTCGAACATCTGCACGAACCAGACCCTGATGGCCCTGGCGGCGACGGTCCACCTGGCGTGGCTCGGCCCCGGAGGGCTCGTGGAGCTCGGGCGTCAGTGCCATTCGAGAGCCGTCTACGCGCTCGCCGTGCTCACCGCGATCGACGGCGTCGAGCCGCTGTTCCCCGGGGCCGCCTTCTTCAAGGAGTTCGCGATACGTCTGCCGAGGCCCGCCGCCGAGGTCCGCGACGCGATGCTCGCGCGCGGGTTCCTGGCGGGCGTGCCGGCTCCAGGGGAGCCCGACGCGCTGTTGGTGGCGGTGACCGAGCGGCGGACCCGCGCCCAGATCGACGCCTTCGCCGCAGCTCTCGGGGAGGAGCTGTCGTGAGGGACGGCGCGCCGGTCCGGTCGCAGGACCCGCCGGTCGCCGCGGGCACCGTGAGGGACCTGTCGCGGCCGGGCCGCCGCGCCTGGTCGTTCCCGCCGCTGGACCTCGAGGAGGCGGAGCTGCCGGCCGCGCACAGGAGGGCTGCCCCGCCCGATCTGCCCGAGCTCGCCGAGCGCGATCTCGTCGCCCACTACACGCGCCTCTCGCAGGAGAACTACGGCGTCGACACCGGCCTGTACCCGCTCGGATCCTGCACGATGAAGTACAACCCGAAGGTCGCCGAGTCCGCGGCCGCGCTGCCGGGGTTCGCCGACCTGCACCCGCTGCAGCCCGACGTCACGACGCAAGGCACGCTCGAGCTGCTGTGGCGCCTCGAACGGGCCCTGTGCGAGATCACGGGCATGGCGCGCGCGACGCTGCAGCCGCCCGCGGGCGCCTGCGGTGAGCTGACGGGGTTGCTGTTGATGCGCGCCTACCACGCCGCGCGGGGGTCGGCCCGGCGGAAGGTCGTGATACCGGAGGCCGCGCACGGCACGAACCCCGCGAGCGTGCGGCTGGGCGGGTTCGAGGCCGTCACGGTTCCGGCCGACGCGCGCGGGTTGGTCGACGCCGACGCGCTCGCGGGCCTCCTCGACGAGGACGTCGCCGGCCTGATGCTCACGAATCCGAACACGCTCGGGCTGTTCGAGGAGGAGATCCTGCGGATCACGGAGCTGATCCATGGGGTCGGGGGACTCGTGTACTACGACGGCGCGAACCTGAACGCGATCCTCGGACGGGCGCGCCCGGGCGACATGGGCTTCGACATCGTCCACATCAACACGCACAAGACCTTCGCGACGCCCCACGGGGGAGGAGGGCCCGGAGCGGGACCGGTCGGGGTGGTCGAGGAGCTCGTGCCGTTCCTGCCGGTGCCGCGCGTGGAACGCGAGGGCGCGCAGGGCGCCCTCCGCCTCGCGTACGACGCGCCCGAGACGATCGGGCGGATGCATGGGTTCCACGGCAACGTGGGCGTGCTGGTCCGCGCCTACGTGTACGTGTTCCTGCACGGCGCCGACGGTCTCAGGGAGGTCAGCGAACGTGCCGTCTTGAACGCCAACTACCTGGCGGCTCGGATCACGGACGTGTTCCCGCTCGCGTACCCGCAGGAGCGGCCGATGCACGAGTTCGTCTCCACCGCCCGACCGCTCCGTGAGGAGACGGGGATCCGGGCGATGGACGTGGCCAAGCGCGTGATCGACCTCGGCTACCACCCCTCGACCGTGTACTTCCCGCTCGTCGTGGAGGAGGCGATGATGGTCGAGCCCACCGAGACCGAGACGAAGGAGACGCTCGACGGGTTCGCCGAGGCGCTCCTGCGGGCCGCCCGGGAGGCGCGGACCGACCCCCAGCTCCTGCACGAGGCGCCGGTCACGACGCCGGTCCGCCGGCTCGACGAGGCGCGCGCGGCCCGCCAGCTGAAGCTCCGCTGGTAGGTGGCCGACCACGCCGACGGGCCCGGGCTCATCGCCCGGGCCCGTCGTTGGCGGGGGGTTCCCCGTCGTTCGGTCGCCGCTTACGCGGTGGGCCGCCGGCGCCGCGTGATGGCCAGGGCCAGCAGGCCCACCAGCAGCAGCGCCACGCCGATCGAGCCGTAGCGGAAGGTGTCGGAGCCCGTGAACGCCGTCGGCTTCGGCGGCTTCGGCGGGTTCTTCGCCTCGACGATCGTGATGCTCGCGTCGTCCTGCGCCGACACCTGGGTTCCCAGGGTGTCCGTGCCGGTCGCGGTGCCCACGTTCGTGACCTCGATCTGGTTCGACGGCAGGACCCAGTCCTTCGTGAGGGTCACCGTCGCGCCGGCGTCGAGCTGGGGGATGTCCCCGATGTGCCCGATCACGTCGTCGTCGACGCTCACGTCGAACAGGGTGGTGTCGCCGGTGTTCGTGACCTTGTAGCTGTAGGTCACGGTGTCACCGGGCACCCCGCTCGCCGGGTTGACCGTCTTCTTGATCGCGATCGCCGGGTGGATCAGATCCACCGTGTGCGAGTCCTCGGCGGTCACCGTGCGCCCGTCGTCGGCCGTGCCCGAGACCGTGGCCGTGTTCGGCAGCGGGTCCGGGTCCTCGGCGGTGACGACGTGGGTGCAGGTGTAGTTCCAGGTCTCGCCCGGCTGGAGCCAGCCGTCGCCGTCGTCGCCGGAGACGTACGCCGGCGCGCCCGCGTCGCACTTCGCGTCGCTGACGGTGACGTCACCGAGCGGCTCGGGCGTCGTCAGCGAAACCGCGAACGTGTAGGTCACGGTGTCACCGACGTGCGCCAGGTCCGGACCGCCCTTCACGATCTGGATCCCGAGGTCGGGGCAGTTGACCGTGATCGAGGCGCTGTCCTGGTCGCCGTCGCCGTTGGCGATCGTGACGGTCGCGGTGTTGTCGACCGTGCCGCACGTCGTGGCGTCGGTCGGCGAGGTGATGTGCACCGTGTGCTGGGCCTCGGCCGCCATGTCACCGAACGAGCACGTCAGGGTGCCGTTGTCGATCGAGCACGCAGGCTCGGATCCGGGCGCCTGGCCGTCGATCGCGTCGATCGTCCAGGCGGTGCCAGCGTTCGCCGGCAGCGTGTCGGTCACCACGACGTCCTTCGCGAGGCCGGGGCCGTGGTTGTCCACCGTGATCGTGAAGCCGATCGCGGCGGCCGCGTCGACCGTGCCCGCGTCGGGCGTCTTCGTGATGTCGATGCCGGGGCAGTCGACCGTGATCGTGGCCTGGGACTGGTTGTCGGTCGCGTCGTCGTCGGCCTCGTTCGAGGCGCTCACGGTCGCGACGTTGACGATCTGGCCGCAATCGGTCTTGTCGGTGGCGCCGGACAGATGCACCGTCCGTGTCGCCTTCGGGGCCAGGGTGCCGAAGTCGCAGGTCAGCGTCCCCTGCGCGATCGCGCAGTCGTCGTTGTCCTGCTGCCAGTCGACCCCGCTCGGCAGCACGTCGGTCAGGACGACGTCGTAGGCGTCGCCGGAACCGGTGTTCGAGACGGTGATCGTGAAGGCCGCGGTGTCACCGGCGGAGATCTCCTTCGCGTCGGCGGTCTTGGAGACCGTCACGTTCGGGCACCGCACGGTGATCGTCGCGGTCGACTGGTTGTCGGTCTGGTCGCCGGCCGGCTCGTTCGCGGCCGACACCGTGGCGGTGTTGCGGAGCGTCCCGCAGTCGGTCGCGTCGGTGGCGCCGGAGACGTGCACCGTCCGGGTCGCGCCGGAGGCGAGGTCCCCGAAGTCGCACGTCAACACGCCGCTCGCGATCGAGCATGCCGCGCTGTCTTCGCTCCAGTTCACGCCCGCGGGCAGCGGGTCGTTGAGCGTGACGTGACGGGCGACGCCGTCGCCGTGGTTGGAGACCACGATCGTGAACGCGGCCGTGTCGCCCGCGTTGATCGTGCCCTGGTCGGCGGTCTTGACGACCTTGACGTCGGGGCACCGGACGCTGATGTTGACCGGTCCGACGCTCGGCTGCCCGTCGTTGGACGAGCTCACCGAGGCCGAGTTCGCCACGGTGCCGCAGGTCGCGGCCGTCGTGTCGGAGGTGATGTGGACGGTGTGCTGCGCCTTGGGCGCCATGTCGCCGAACGAGCACGACAGCACGCCGCTCGCGATCGCGCACGGCGACTGCGCGCCGGGCGCCTGGCCGTCGATCGCGTCGATCGACCAGCCGAGGCCGCCGTTGGTCGGCAAGGTGTCGCTCAGCGTCACGTTGCGGGCGGTGCCCGCGCCGCCGTTGGTGACCGTGATCGTGTAGCCGATCGGGTCGCCGGCGTTGACGGTCGCGTCGTCGGCGACCTTGGTCACCGTGAGCGCCGCGCAGTCCACGACGATCGTGACCTGGCCGGTCGAGACCGAGCCGCTGTTGGCCGCGTCGACGCTCGCCGTGTTGAGGATCTGGCCGCAGGTGGCCGACGTCGTCGGCGAGGTCAGGTGCACCGACGCGGAGTCGCCGGGCTTCAGGTCGAAGTTGGCGTCGCCGCACGTGAGGTCGCCGCCCGCGATCGCGCAGCTCCAGCCGCCGCTCACCTGGCCGAAGCTCCAGCTCAGCCCGGCGTTGGTGGGCAGGGTGTCGGTCATCACGACGCCCTTGGCCACACCCTCGCCGTCGTTCGTGACGGTGATCGTGTAGCCGACCGCGTCACCGGCGCTCACGGGCGTGGCGTCGGCCTTCTTCTGGATCTTGAGGTCGGGGAACAGCACGTCGGTCGTGCAGTCCGCGCTGTCGGTCACGCTCGAGTTCGAGGTCGCCCCGGTGGCCGTCGCCGTCACGGTGTTCGTCACCGGGTCGGGCGAGGCCGTCAACGTGTACGGGAACTGCTTCGTGATCGAGGCGCCCGCCGCGAGGGAGGTGCCGAACCCGCTCAGGTTCCCCCCGAGCAGCGGGTCGTTCACCACGAGGTCGTTCAGGTTGTCGGACCCCGTGTTCTCGACGGTGATCGCGTACTGGATCGTGTCGCCGACCGTCGCAGAGGCCGGGCAGGTCTTCACGACGTTCAGCCCGGGCAGCAGGATGTTGCCCGCCTGCTTCAGCGGGACCGTCTGCTCGCCGACCTGGATCCGGCCGCCGCCCGTGACGCTCGCCGAGTCCAGCGAGGTCAGGATGTTGCCGGTCACGTTGCCGGGGTTCGGCGCACAGTAGAGCTCGACGACCATCCGCAGGATGATCTGCTCGCCGCCGTCGACGCCGCCCACGTGGATCGCGGCCTTCAGCTGGTCGTTGGTGAACGACTGGTTCGTGATCGAGGCGGTCTCGTCGCCGCTCAGGTTCTCGTTGCCCGTGTCGGGGCTGTTGATCGACGCGGAGAACATGTGGTCGAACCCGACCTTGGCGCCCGAGGTGGTTTCACCCTCGTACGTGTAGTTGAGGTCGACCCCGCCGCTGCCAGCGCCGGGGTCCACCGTGATCGCGGTGAAGAACACGACCCGGTCACCGCACGTGAAGTCGCCCCCTTCCAGCGACTCCACCACGCCGGTGCTCTTGGAGATCGTGCGCGCGTCGTACGCGCCTCCCACACCGGTCGTGTGGTTGTACGTGTACGGTCCCGCCGCGATGAAGTCCAGCGAGATCGCGCCCGAGTCGAGCCCGGACTGCACGGGGGCCTGGAGCTTCACGCCCTGCTGGCGCGCGCTCGTCGTCGTCGAGGTCGTCGAGGGCGACTTCGTCTTCGCGGTCCCCATCTGCAGCGTCGGGCCAGAGGCGCTGGCCGACATCCCGGCCTGGCCGAGCACGAACGCGAACAGGAACAGCAACGCGAACAGCGACGCGCTCCCGCGTCGTGCCGGTCCGTTCCTACCAGGTGTAGCCATCTCGTGAACCCCCCGTCTGGACGACGCCTGCCCGCGCACCGGCGGACACGCTCGTGGCCTTGTGGCCATCCTCCTGTCCTGTCACCACCTCAGAAGGTACGCGCGCACCACGGGGGACACCATTGGCCGATAGCCCTGTCCTGCAACCGACCCCCCGGCGTAGTCCGTTCGACGGAACCCTCCCTGCGGCGCGGTATCGTGAAAGGTCGGAGCCGCGACGAACCTGCAGGTCAGGAGGTTGCCTTCCGGGATCACCCGAGGGGGGGTCAGGACAGGCGGCGGGGGCGCGCCACGATCTCGGCCGCCAGACCCAGGAGCGCGAGCACCACGGCGGCGAGCAGCGGACGGCCGACGTCGGTGCCCGTGAACGCCGTGCCGTCGGCGCCCGGGCCGGTGAACGCCACGGCCGTGACCGACGTGGTGGCGGCGTCGGAGAGCCGCCTGCCCGTGACGTCGCGGGCCGTCGCGTGCGCCACGCTGCTCGTTCCCGCGGCCGTGAGCACCACGGTCCGCTCGAACACCCGCGTGGCGCCCGGCGCCAGACGAGCGGCGGTCCCGACGACGCCGGCCGCAGGGTCGACCACCCGGACGTGGCGCAGCGGCGTGTCGCCGCGGTTCGTCACCGCGTAGCGGACCACGACGCTCGCCCCGGGGGCGGCGGCGGTGGGGGAGACGGAGGTGATCAGGCCGATCGCGGGGTGCACCACGCGCACGCGCGTGTGGGCGGTGGCCGACACGACGCGCCCGTGCGGTCCCGCGGCGCGGACCGAGACCCCGGGGCGCGTGGTGCCGCTCGGCGCGCGGACGGTGCCGCGGCAGCCGAACAGCCAGTGCTCCCCGGGCGCGAGGACCGCGTCGCCGTTGCCGCCGCTCACGCGGTGCGGCCGTGCGTCGCATGCCCCGGTCCTGACCGAGAGGTGGGCGAGCGGCGTCTCGCCGTCGTTCGTCACGCGGAACGTCAAGGCGACCGTCTGGCCCTGGCGCGCGTACGAGGGCGCGTGCTCCTCGACCGCGATCGACGGGACGCAGGGGAGCCGGTCCGTGAGGCTGGCGCGCTGCGCGCCGCCGCTCCCGCCGGCCGGGTCGTTCGCCGCCTCCACGGTCACGAGGTTCGTGAGGGCGCCGCACGGGACGTCGGCGGCGACCTCCACGTCGATCGACGCGGTCGCCGACGCCCCGGCCTCGAGGGAGCGACGCGTGCAGTCCACCGTGTCGCGCTGCCACCCGCGGCTGTCGATCGAGCTCGCCACCGTGCAGGACCCCCCGTCGAAGGTGGGCAGCAGATGGATCACGTGCAGCCCGATCGGGATCTGGTCGTGGAGGTGGACGCCCTTGGCCGCGGCGGTCCCGCCGTTGGTCACCGTGGCCGCGTACGTGTAGGTGTCGCCGCGTCGCAGGGGGGCCGGCGCGGACGAGGACTGGGTGACGGCCAGGCCGGGCGCCGGCCGCTCGTAGCAGAAGGTGACGTGGGACAGGGGAGCGGGGGAGCCCGAGACCTCCTCGGTGCGCAGGGCGCCGTCGTGGTCCGCCCCGGAGGCGGGAGCCTGGTCGGTGAACGTCTCGTAGTCGTACCAGTTGCCTTCTGCGCCGTCGCCGTCGACCCACACGCCGACCACAGGCAGGTTCGAGGACCAGTCGAACGAGCGGGCGGAGGGGTCCCAGTTGGCGATCGCGACCTCGAGGGTCCCGCCGGCGTACGGGCTCCCGTCGGGGAAGCCGTCGGCCTCGCCGGGCACCCGCAGGGAGGCGAGGTCCCGACGGTCCGTGAGCGCCGCGCACTCGCCGGCGGAGTCGGTCCCGCCCGCGGCGGCGACCACGGGGTCCACGCCGCGCGCGGAGGCGGAGGCGGTTCCGGCGAACGCCGCGTGGGGTCCCGAGGCCAGCACGCCCAGCGCCACGGTCACGACCGAGGCCGCGCGCACGAGGGCCGCGAACGGGCGTGGCGCGGGTCGTCGCGGGTCTCGCACGGGATCTCCGCCCTCCAGCCGGCTCCAACGGGCAAGGGCGGGCGTGGATCGAGCCGGGGGGTCACACGCTCCGCTGCGGACACACCATGCCAGCCCCGACGGGGGGTCGCAAGCAGCCGAAGGCCGGAGCGATCGCGTCGCGTCAAGATTCCATAATGTCTGTTATCGGCACTACGCTCAGGATCGAGCGGGATCTGGAGGGCGACCCGCCGTGCTCGGGAGCGCCGGCTCACGCCGTGGGATCGCGCCCGAACCGCAGCGCCATGCCCCAGCGCGTCACGTGCCAGAGGGCCTCCACGACGATGCGCCGCGACAGCTTCGACACCCCGTGCTCGCGCTCGCGGAACGTGATCGGCGCCTCGCCGACGTCGAAGCCCATCCGGTCCGCGCGCATCACGAGCTCGATCTGGAACCCGTAGCCGTCGGTGCTGAACGGCCGGGCCACCAGGGCCTCGAGCACGCCCCGTCGGTACACGCGGTAGCCGCTCGTGGCGTCGTGGATCGGCACGCCGAGCATCCAGCGCGCGTAGGTGTTGCCGGCCTTGGAGAGCGCCAGGCGCGCCTTGCTCCAGTTCGTGACGGCCCCGCCCGCCACATAGCGGCTGCCCACCACGAGGTCGTGGCGGGTTGCGGCCTCGAGCAACCGCGACAGCTCGGCGGGGGCGTGCGACAGGTCGCTGTCCATCTCCACCGCGAGGTCGTAGCCCTCGTCCAGGGCGATGCGGAAGCCCTCCAGATAGGCGGTGGCCAAGCCCGACTTCGCGGGCCGCTCGAGCAGGCGCAGGCGCGGCTCGTCACGCGCGAGCGCCCGCACGACCTCGCCGGTGCCGTCGGGCGAGGAGTCGTCCACGACCACGACGTCGACGCCCTCGGGGCGCGCGAGCACGCCCGCGACGACCTCCCCGATCGTGGCGCGCTCGTCGTAGGTGGGCATGATCACCAGGGCGCGCGGGGACGCGGGCAGGGGACCCGGCGAGGGCCGGGTCCGGGCATGGCGACGAGGTAGCAGCGCGATCCCCACGGCGAGCACGAGCGAGAGCCACACGGCCCAGTCCCCCAGCCGTACGTACAGGGTTTCGGCCGTCGAGGCCTGGATCCGGCTGCGAAGGATAGTGGTCTGGAACAGCTCCGTCCGCGCGGTGACGCCGCCGCTGGGCGCGATGAAGGCGCTCACGCCCGAGACCGCCGCGTCGACGATCCAGCGGCCGGTCTCGACCGCGCGCATCCGGCTCATCTGCAGGTGTTGGTCCGAGGCCGCCGTGAAGCCGTAGGAGGCGTTGTTCACCGGCACCACCAGGAAGGACGCGCCCTCCCGGACCATCGTGCGGGGGATCACCGGGAAGGCGTTCTCGAAGCAGATCGGCGTGCCGAACGGCGGGAGCCCGGGGGCCGCGACCGTGTGGATCGACGGGCCGGGCACGCGGTCGACCGGGATCTGCCGGATCGCGGAGATGAAGCCCAAGCGCCGGCGCCAGGGCACGTACTCGCCGAAGGGCACGAGGTGCACCTTGTCGTAGCGATCCACGAGGCGGCCCCGCCCGTCGAAGACGAGCTCGCTCGTGTGCTGGCTCCCGTCGGGATCGTTCACGACCGCGCCGATCGCCGTGGGGGCGCCCACCTCGGCGATCGTGCCGCGGACCGCCGCCATCGTCGCCGGATCCTCCCCCGCGCCCGGGTCCAGGGCGCCCTCTCCCCACAGCACGAGGTCGGGCCGGCTCCCCTGCCCTGCCAGCGTCCGGTGCAGCGCGATGTTGCGCTCCGCCACGATCCGGTCCTCCTCGACCGCGCCCGTGCCCGGCGGCACCCGCACGTCGATCTGGACCGCGGCGACGTCGAGCCAGCGCCCGTTCGGCCTGGAGAACGGGATCGCGACCGGGGCGAGCACGACGGCGGCGCAGATCGCCACGCGGCCCACACGCCGCCACACCCCTCCCCCGCCGGTGAGCGACTCGAGCAACAGGACGTTCACCAGGACGACCACGAACGTCACGGCCCACACGCCGCCGATCGTCGCGAGCGGCAGCAGCGTGCGGTCGTCGACCTGCGACAGTCCCAGGCCACCCCAGCTGAACCCGCCCAGCGGCCAGGCGCTGCGGGCCGCGTCCACGACGGTCCACAGCGCCGCGACGCCGACGGCCGATCGCAGCGGGTGGCCGGGCCAGCGCACCAACGGCACGAGGACCGCGAACACGACGATCGAGGCGGCGAGCATCAGCGTGAGCGCGGTCCAGGCGAGCGCCCCGAACCGCGCGATCCAGTACAGCGTCAGCCCGAAGGACACGAGCCCGTACACGAGACCGAGGAGGGCGCGGCGTCCCGGCGAGGCGCCCCGCAGCGCCCACAGCAGCGGCGACGCCGCGACGAACGCCAGAGGCCACAGCTCGGCCGGCGGGAAGGTCAAGGAACACACGACCCCGCCCCCGAACGCCGCGGCGACGGCGACGGGGAGCGGGACCGGTCGAGGGTCGTTCACGCGATCACGCGGATCACGCGCAGTCGCGGCACAGCATCCTCTTCTTGTCGGCGAGCTGGCTGCGGTGCTTCACGAGGAAGCAACGCTTGCACATGAACTCGGTCGCCTGCATCGGCACGACACGGCTGTCGGAGGGCTCCAGCCGCTCGTCGCGAGTGAGCGTGGCGACGGCCGCCTCGTCCTCTTCTTCGGCGGCCTCTTCCTCCTCGGCGCGCGTCTCCTGCTTGGCGAGCAGCTCCTGGATCGACTCCACCTCGCCCAGGCCGGGCTCGGGGGTCACGGTCGACTCGGCGATGTCGTCGGCCGTGGGCTCCAGGTCCTCCAGCGGCTCGTCCTCCTCCAGCAGGACGTCCTCCTCGTCGAGGGTCTCGTCGATCTCGTCGGTGTCGTCGGTGGTCATGGTTCTCCTCCGGGGGTTGCCTCGGGGCCTTCCGCGGCGCGCGCATCCTACACCCGTCCCACGGCGATGCAACGGCGCCTGTTGGCACCGCAACGCCGGGCCAAGGGGATCCATTCCCGGGCCGGTGCGACGACGCGCCGGAAGCCTACGGGAGGGCAGGGAAGAAGTGAGGATCCAAGAGACCTTTGGGGCCGCGGCGCCGGGGCGCCGCGTTCTCTACTCAGCCTCTTGGATCCTCGTGCGCCTCCGCCGGGGCGGTGGCGCGAGGCGGACGGTATCGCCCCGCGTCCGCGACGGTCAAGACGTCGGTTGCAGAAAGAGTGACAAACCACCGCGCGGCTCGCCTCAGGCGGCGAACACCTCGCGGCCGAGCGACACCGTGAGGATCGGCCGGAGGCCGAGCACGTCCTCGGCCTCGAGGGGGTCCGCGTCGTAGGCGGCCAGATCGGCGTGCGTGCCGGGCTCCAACACGCCCTTCTTCTCGTCGTGGTGGGCCAGGCGGGCTCCCCCCACGGTGTGGACACGGATCGCCTCCAGGCGCGAGAGGCGCTGGGCCGGGTCGTGGTGCGTCTGCATCGCGGACACCGCGCGCCACGGGTCCAGCGGCGTCACCGGCGCGTCGGATCCGGCGCCCACCTCGAGCCCGCGCTCGAGCATCGTGCGGAACGGGTTCATCGCGAACGCGCGCTCCGCGCCGATCGCGCGCTCGTACAGGCCTCCGGGGAACCCCCACGCGGCGTCGAAGGCGGGCTGGACCGAGACGGCCAGTCCCAGCACGGCGGCGCGCTCCACCTGTTCGGGGGTGGCGCACTCGAAGTGCTCGATCCGGTGGCGCCGCGCTCGGAAGTGCCGGCGCTCGCGTGAGTCGAGCGTGCGGTAGACCCGCTCCCACGCTCGGAGCACGTGCTCGATCGCCCGGTCTCCGATCGCGTGCATCCCCACCTGCAGCCCGGCGTCGTGGCCGTCGTGGAAGAACCCGGCGAGCTCGTCCTCGTGGAAGTAGGTGACGCCGTTCCCGCCGCCGTCCAGGTAGGGCTCGGTCAGGGCGGCCGTTCGGGCGCCGATCGAGCCGTCGGCCGCGAGGTCGCCGCCGATCGCGCGCAGGCCGAGCTCGACCGCACGAGGCACGTCCATCGTGGCGACCACTGCGATCCCGTGGACCGGGAGCTTGGCCCGGTGCCGCAGGAACACCTCGAGATCGCGGAACCCGTGCTCGCCCGGCATGGCCATCTCGTGCACGCAGGTGATGCCGCGCGCGGCCGCGACGCCCGCGGCATCGAGCTGCAGCTCCTCGATCTTGTGCTCGGTCCGGGTCTCGGCGGCCCAGCGGGCCACTCGCCGGTTCGCCTCCCGCGTGACGCGGCCCGAGGGACGACCCCGCCCGTCGCGGTCGCAGCCTTCGGCCTCGAGCGCCTGCGCGAAGGTGAGCGCAGCGGAGTTGGCCACCGCGACGTGGCCATCTGCGCGAGCCAGCACGAGCGGGCGGTCGGAGATCGCGTCGAGGTCGTCCAGGCTCGGGAACGCGGGGTCCTCCCAGCGCGTCTCGTCGAAGCCCTGCAGGAGCACCACGGGCTCGGGATCGGACGCCGCGCGGCCGCGGGCGAGCGCGAGCAGCTCTTCCCGGGAGGTCGCGGTCTCGACGTCGCGGTTCGACAGCGAGAGTCCGGTCGAGGTGAGGTGGACGTGCGCGTCGACGAACCCGGGCACGATCGTGGCTCCCGGCAGGTCCACGACCCGGTCGGCCTGCGGCGGGTCGCCGGTTCCCACGCGTTGGACGTGGCGCCCGTCGACCAGGAGCCAGTCGCCCGACGGCGGGTGGCCGAGCGTGTGGACGCGGGAGGCGCGGTAGAGGGTCCTCACGGCGCGCCTATCCTGCCATGCGTCCCGTGGCGCGCCGCGGAGGCGCCGTCGACGATCGCGCCCAGCCCCGCGTCGTCGCCTTCCGCCCGCGATGTCTTGCCCTCATGGGGACGCAGGCCGAGTTCGCCGAGCGCGGCGGCCCATGCGTCGAACGCTCTCCCGGCCGCTCGGCACCCGTCCGCCAGCACCACGACGTCGTCGACCCAGCGCACGATCGAGGCCCCCGCGTGCCGGACGGCCTCGTCGGCGAGGCTGAGGACCACGTCGGCGAGCCAGGCCGAGGGGGCGGGACCCACCGGCAGCCCGGACGTCCCGCGCCCTTGGATCGCCGTGAGGAACGCATGCAGGGCTCGGATCTCCCCGGGGCCAGCGTGCAGGCGAGCCAGCCCCCGGCCGAGGGCCTCGTGCCCGATCGAGGGGTAGCAGGCCTCGACGTCGCTGCGGACGAGGACCGGTCGACGAAGCGACGCGGCTCGCGCTCGGACCTCCGCCCGCCACGCGGTGCGGGCCACGGCGAGCCCACGACCCTCCGACGGCGCGAGGTCGGCGCTCCGAGGCGCTCGCGCCCCCGTCGCGAGGTGGCCGACCAGGCGCGCGTAGGTCCGGTCGTCGGCCGGCGACAGCTCGGTGAGCCATCGGACCCCGCCTCCGGGCTTGGCGTGCGCGTGCACGGTCGTGCCCGTCCCGATCGGCTGCATCTGCCCCCTCGTCGCGGCCCGAGGGAGGCGGGACCGGTGGTGCATCCCATCACGGGATCGACCGGCGCGCCATGCCCGAGGCGGGGGAACTTCGTCTCCCCCGGGGCGCTCCCCCGCCGTGGCGCCTGTCCCCGCGCCGCGGGTCACCTACGATGTGCGCGATGCTGGACGCGCGCGACCTCGACATCCTTGCGGCGCTGCAGGACGACGCGCGCGCCACCTACGCCGACGTCGGTCAACGGGTCGGCCTGTCGGCCAGCGCCGTCCACGACCGGGTCCGCAAGCTGGAGCACGCGGGCGTGATCCGCGGCTACCGTGCGGTGGTCGACCCCGAGGCCGTGGGACTCGCCGTGACGGCGCTGATCGCCGCGACCCCCCTGGACCCCCGGCAGCCCGACGACCTCCCCGAGCGGATCGCCGAGCTCCCGCAGGTGGAGGACTGCTACTCCGTCGCGGGCGAGGCGAACTACATCCTCAAGGTCCGGACCCACACCACCGGCGAGCTCGAGGAGCTGATCAAGACCCTCCGCGAGCGCGTGGGCGTGGCCACCCGCACCACGATCGCGCTCTCGATCCCCTTCGAACGCCGCGCCCTTCGGACCTGACCGCTGCCTTACCGTTCGCGGCCGCGGGGCCGATAATGTGCCGATGCGCTCTCGGCTGGTCGTGCCCGTCGCGTGCGTGGCGCTCGCCCTCGTGGCCGGCTCCTGCGCGTCGCCCGGGTACACCTACGTCCGCAACACCGACGTGCGGGCCGCGTTCAAGGTCCCGAACGGCTGGCAGACGTTCGACAAGGATGCCGTGCTCGGGCTCTCGGGCCCGCAGCCGAACGTCCCGGACCCGATCCGGTGGCTCGTCGGGATCGAGGCCGACCCGCAGGGCTCCCCGAGCGACCTGTTGCGCGCCGGTTCGCTCACCTCGAGCGAGCCCCAAGGGATCGCCCTCGTGACGCAACTGAGCTTCACCGAGCGACAGAGCGCGAGCCTCAGCTACCTGCGCAACTTCCTGTTCCCCGTCGACCAGCTGATCGACAACTCGAGCGACGCGCGGGTCCTCGCCTACGACGACTCGATCGTGAAGTCCGGGTTCCGCGGGGTGCACCTCGTGTTCCAGTTCCGGGCGGCCGAGCTCGCCCAGCTCTCGGCGTCCTCGGGCAGCGGGAGCAGCTCGGGCAGCTCGAGCACGAGCGCCTCGTCCTCGGCGCTGCAGTCCGCGCTCCTGGGGGGCCAGGGCATCGCCGTCTTGTCCCCTTCGTTCGTGCAGGTCGACCAGACCGCGTACCTCGACGCGTCCACGAACCGCGTGTACTTCATGGCCGTGCTCTGCAGCGCCACGTGCTACAGCCAACACCAGGCCGACATCGAGTCGACCGTGAGCTCATGGACGGTGCTCCCATGAAGAAGCAGCGCACCTCCCTCGCGTTCCAGCCCGGCGTCACACGCCCGTCGCGTCCGCGCCCGTCCGAGCGCGACACGAGGCCGAAGGCCGCCTTCTGGGACCGGATCAAGCTCCTGCTCCTGCTCGCGCTGATCTGGCTGAGCGGGCTCGCGATCGTGTGGACGACTACCGTGCAGCCGCTCGGGGGCCCCCTGTCCGACGCGGTCGCGATCGCGCTGCGCGACTACGTGTGGGTCCTCGTGCTCGCGGCGGTCGAGCTCGTCCGCCAGGTCCACTACTTCGTCGAGGAGCACTCGAAGGGCTACTACCGGTTCTGGGAAAGGGGCGTCTTCGGGCGGTCGCACCCGACCTCGTCGAGGATCGACGAGTACACGCGCTGGCGGATCGCGCGGGCGTTCAAAGCGTTCGTCCTGTTGCTGGCGTTGAGCACCTTCCTCGGGCGGATCTTCCACACGGAGCCCGTGTGGCTGGGGCTGCTGGAGGCGCCCGCCCGCCTGGTCGCGGCCCTGCCCTTCGTGTTCCAGCTCGCGTTCGCCTTCTTCTTCATCGCCTTCCAGTTCATCGGGCTGTTCTGGTTCCTGTCGCGCGGCGGGATCGACACCTACATGCCCGACGAGATCGAGACCCGCTTCGACGACGTGAAGGGGCAAGACGCCGTGCTCGAGCGGCTGCGGGAAACGATGATCTTCCTCGAAGATCCCGAGGCGATCGAGCAACGGGGCGGGTACGTGCCCGGCGGGGTCCTCCTGTGGGGACCTCCGGGAACGGGCAAGACCCTGATGGCGCAGGCGGTGGCGGGCGAGACGGCCCGCCCGTTCGTGTTCGTCGATCCCGGCGCGTTCATCCAGATGTTCATGGGGATCGGGATCCTCAAGGTCAAGGGGCTCTACCGCAAGCTCCGCCGGCTCGCGCTCCGATACGGGGGCGTGATCGTCTTCTTCGACGAGGCCGATTCCCTGGGGAACCGGGGCCAGCTGGCGGGCGGGTTCGGCGGCTCGTCGTCCGCGTCGCCGTGGGCGGCGGCTCCGGACTGCAACGGCCTCGCCTACCTGTCCCCGCAGCTGCGCGACGAGGTGCTGCTCGGCTCGTTGTCCAGCTCCCTGCCGGCCGGAGGGGTGGACCGGTTCATCGGTGGGTTCGGGATGGGTGGCGGCGACATGGGCACCCTGCAGGCACTGCTCTCGGAGATGTCCGGACTCGAGAAGCCACGCGGCCTCCTGAACAGGGTTCGCAAGCTGCTCGGGATGAAGCCCAAGCCGCCGCACAAGTACCGGATCCTGCACATCTTCGCGACGAACATGCCGTCCGCGTTGGACCAGGCGATGCTCCGCCCGGGCCGGATCGACCGCCAGTACAAGGTCGGGTACCCCACGAAGGACGGGCGCAAGTCGACGTTCGAGTACTACCTGGCGAAGGTGAACCACGAGCTCACCGACGAGCAGATCGACAAGCTCGCCACGATCACCCCCTACGCGACGGGAGCCAGCATCAAGGACTTCGTCAACGAGGGCCTGGTGGTGGCGATCCGCGACGGTCGGGACGTCGTGACCTACCGCGACGTGATCCGGGCCAAGCACGTGAAGCAGCTCGGCGTGCCCGACGACTTCGAGTACATCGAGCGCGAACGGCATGCCACCGCCGTGCACGAGGCATGCCACGCGGTCACCTCCTACCGCCTCCGGCTGAACGCCGTGATCGACATCGCGACGATCGAGCGCCGCGGCGATGTCGGCGGGCTCGTGTCCTTCGTGCCGCCCGAGGACCAGATGTTCGACTGGAAGTCCGAGCGGGAGATCGACGTGATGAGCAGCCTCGCCTCGCTCGCCGGCGAACGGATGTTCTTCGACGGCGACAACTCGGTCGGGGTCGGCGGCGACCTGCAGAACGCCACGCGGGCCGTCGTCACGATGCTTGGATTCACCGCGATGGGCGACACGATCGCCTCGCATGCGGTCTCGCTCGGCTCGATCCGCGGCGCCCAGCCGATCGAGGACGGCAGCAGGACGCTGTTCGACGGCCAGTTCGGCCACCAGGTCGAGGCGAAGCTCCAGGAGCTCTACGATCGGGTCTGGACCCTGCTCGAGGAGAACCGGGGCGAGGTCCTCGCCGTCGCGCACGCGCTGGAGACCCACAGGACCGTCACGGGCGACGACATCGCCGCGGTGATCGAGGGCACGGTCGGCCCGACCGTCGACGGCCGCAGCTACCAGGACCCCCCGTTCCGACAGATGATCGAGCACTACCACCAGGCCGCGCTCCGCGCGCACAAGCAGCACGGCGGGCTCGACACGGTGATCCCGGTGCCGATCCCGCCGCCGCCGGTGGAGGTGGCGTCCTCGGCGCCCGTCGCGAGCCCGCACCCCGTGCCGCGCGCCGTGCCACCGACCACGCCGATCGATCCCGCGGACCGCGAGCCTAGGACGGACTGAGCCGCTCGCGCCTCGGAGGCTATCCTTGCCGCCGATGCGTCTGTACGACAGCCTGAGCCGCGCGGTCGAGGAGGTCGTCCCGGTCGAGCCCGGTCACGTGAAGATGTACACGTGCGGGCCCACCGTGTACCGGTACGCCCACCTCGGCAACCTCCGCACGTTCATGCTGGCCGACCTGATCCGGCGCGCGCTCGAGTTCGAGGGCCTCCGCGTCACGCAGGTCATGAACATCACCGACGTCGGGCACATGACCGACGAGTCCTCGCCCGAGGCCGTCGACAAGATGCTCCTGGCGATGGAGGACGAGGGCCTGACCCCCGCCGAGATCGCCGAGAAGTACACGCGCTCGGTGTTCGAGGATGCGGCCGCGCTCGGGATCCGCCCCGCCGATCGCTACCCGAAGGCGACCGAGCACGTCGAGGACATGCTCGCCCTCACCCGGACGCTGATCGACAAGGGCCACGCCTACGTCGTGGGCAGCGGCTCCGTCTACTACGACGTCGCGAGCTTCCCCGGCTACGGCAAGCTCTCGGGCAACACCTTGGACAACCTCAAGGCCGGCCACCGCGACCTCGAGACCGACCCGCAGAAGCGGAACCC
The DNA here is from genome assembly GCA_050257835.1 of Planctomycetaceae bacterium. GTDB lineage: Bacteria > Actinomycetota > UBA4738 > UBA4738 > HRBIN12 > AC-51. Next base: position 27,637 of record JBLMXP010000041.1, read on the forward strand.
GGCCGACTTCGCGCTGTGGAAGGCTGCCGGGCCCGGACGCGTGATGAAGTGGCCCTCGCCGTGGGGCGAGGGCTTCCCCGGCTGGCACGTCGAGTGCTCGGCGATGTCGATGAAGTACCTGGGCGAACGCTTCGACATCCACACGGGCGGCACCGACCTGCGGTTCCCCCACCACGAGGACGAGATCGCCCAGTCCGAAGGCGCCGTCGGCCATCGGGTGGTGTCGATCTGGGTCCACGGCGGGCACCTGCGCCTCGCGGGCCAGAAGATCGCGAAGTCCACCGGGAACGTCGTGCGCGTGCACGAGCTCGAGGAGCGAGGGATCGACCCGCTCTCGTTCCGGTGGCTCACGTTCCAGACGCAGTACCGCAGCGAGATGGACTTCTCCTGGGAGGCGATGGAGGCCGCCGACCAGCGCGTGAAGCAGTTGCGCCGCCGGATGACCGAGTGGGCCCCCGCCGCCGACGAGCTCGGCGAGGCCGCCCGAGGCTTCGACGCCCGGTTCCGTGAGGCGATCGCGAACGACCTGCACCTGCCCGGCGCCGTCGCGATCGTGAACGAGCTGACCTCGGCGCGCGACGTCCCCGACGACGAGAAGTACGCGCTCCTGGCCTCGTGGGACGCGGTCCTCGGACTCGACCTCGAGCGCGAGGCCCTGGCCGGCTGGGAGCCCGACGACGCGACGCGCGCGCTGGTGGCCGAGCGCGACGCCGCGCGCGCCGCCAAGGACTACGACACGAGCGACCGGATCCGCGACGAGCTCGCCGCGATGGGCCTCGAGGTGATGGACACGCCGGAGGGCACGAAGGTCCGTCCCCGCGACTGATCCGTCGTTCCTCAGACCACCTGGAGGTCGCGGGTCGTGGTGTTCAGCCGCTCGACCCCGTCGGCGGTGACGGCCACGATGTCCTCGATCCGCACGCCGAACCGGCCCTCCAGGTAGACGCCCGGTTCCACGCTGAAGGTCATCCCCGGCTCCAGGACCGTCGTGTCGCCCTCCACCGCGTACGGGGGCTCGTGGACCTCCAGCCCGATCCCGTGGCCGGTACGGTGGACGAACCGATCCCCGTAGCCCGCCTCGGCGATCACCCGCCGTGCGGCGCGGTCGACCTCCTGGATCGCCACCCCCGGCCGCACCGTCTCGACGGCGGCCGCCTGCGCCGCGCGCACCAGCGCGTAGACGGGCTCGAAGCCCTCGGGCGGCTCCCCCACCACCACGGTCCGCGTCGTGTCGCTGAAGTACCCGTCGAGCGCGCCCCCGAAGTCCAAGACGACCGCGTCGCCCCGCTCGATCGTGCGCTCGCCCGGCTCGTGGTGCGGCGAGGCCGCGTTCGGGCCGCTGGCCACGATCGTGAAGTCGGCGCGGTCGTGCCCGTGCTCCACCAGCAGGCGCGCGAGGTCGGCGGCCACCTCCGTCTCCCGTCGTCCGACGAAGGCCAGCGCGCAGACGTCGCCGAAGGCGGCGTCGGCGCCCGCTGCCGCACGGCGGAGCGCGCCCAGCTCGTCGTCGTCCTTGATCGCGCGCAGACGGCCGAGCACCGAGGAGGCAGGCGAGAAGGTCACGCCGGGCAGCGCGGCCTGCAGCGCCAGCAGGTGGGCGCCCCAGATCCGGTCCCCCACGGCGACCCGTCCCGAGGCCGGCAGGAGCCGGGCGGCCTCGGCGTAGGGGTCGACGCCGTCGACCCACCCGACCAGCTCGGCATGGGCGCCGCCCGCCGAGGCGGCCGCGAGGGGCCGTTCGAGCTCGGGCACGAGCACGACCGGCGTCCGACCGGGCCGCAGGATCAGCAGGGTCGGACGCTCGAGCGGCATCGGGTCGTAGGCAGCGAGGTAGGCGAGGTCGGGCGAGGGCGCCACGACGACCGCATCGAACCCCTGCGTCGCGCCCTCGGCGGCGGCCCTTCGCATCCGATCGGCGTGTCGGTCCATCTCGATCCCCCTCAGAGCTTGATGCGGATCGCCTGCGGCAGCAGCTGGAAGGTGACCGGGGTCGTCCCGATCCGGATCCCGTCGGCGACCACCGGCATCGGGCGGTCGGCGTCGACGCTCACCTTGAGCCTCGCGCGGAACTCGGCGACGTCGTCGTCGGGGACGTGGCCGCCGTGGCGGAACAGCCGGGGCAACATGCGGTACGCGTCGGACTTCGGCCCGGTGAACACCAGGGCGTCGAGCACGCCGTCGCCCGGGAAGGATCGCGGCGACATCCGCAGCCCCCCGTCGGCGAACTGTGCGTTGCCCACGATCACGCTCCAGGTCCGCAGGTCGCGGGACCTCGTGTCGGTCTCGAGATGGACGTCGCGGACCCGCTCGGTCACGTAGGCGGACCAGAAGCCGAGGAAGCGCCGGGCCCCGCCCAGGCGGCGCGGCAACCGCGTCGCGCGCGACCACGACACCGCGTGGAACCCGACCTCGGCCAGGTTGTGCGCGTAGCGGATCGTCCGGCCTCCGCCGGCGCGCGCCGTCACCGCGACCTTCATCACGTCGAAGTCGTAGACCACGTCACCGAGCAGGTGGGTGGCCGACTCCTCCACGTCGCCGGGCAAGCCGAAGCTCTTGACCAGGTCGCACCCCGAGCCCGCGGGGATCACGGCGAGCACGGCCTCCTCCACGATCGGACGGCCGTCGCGGAACATCCCGTTCACGATCGCGTGGACGGTGGCGTCGTCGCCCACCGCGCACAGGTACCGGTAGCCCTCGTCGATCGCCTCGGCCGCTAGACGCGTCGCGTGCTCGGCGGTCTCGGCGACCGCGAGCCGGTGCTCGAGGCCTGAGGATGCGAGGGCGCGCTGGACCGACGGCAGCGCGCGACCGACGGCCCCCTCGCCGGCGTGCGGGTCGGCGATCACGGCGAGCGGACCGAACGGGCTGGTGGGCATCGGCGGGTGAGCCTACACGCCGGTGTACGCGATCACGCCGCGCAGGATGGCGGTCCGCGCCAGCCGCACGACATGGGCATCGGCGGGCTCGGCCACCTCCTCCACCTGGCGGAGCAGGTCCAGGAGCTGCTTGCAGTTGCGGACGAAGTCCCCCGGCGCCATCTCGGTCTCGTCCAAGACGTCCTCGAGCGGCTTGCCCTCCGCCCAGTGGAACACCGGCGTGGCGAACCCACCCTCGAGCTCTCGGCAGAGCTGGACCTGGTGGGCGTCCTCGGCCCGACGGACCTGTCGCCACAGTCGTCCCAGCCGTTCGTAGCGCTCGGCCGCCAGCGCCGTGGGCATGTCCGTCGGCAGCGGGGTGCGTTCGCGGGCCTCGTACACGACCGCCGAGAGCAGCGAGGCGGCCTCCGCGGGAGCAACGTCGGCGAGGACCCCGGCGTCGAGCGCCTCCCCCACCAGCAGGTCGCCCTCACCGTAGATCCTGGCGAGGCGCCGACCCTTCACCGTGACCTCCCAGTCGGTGACGTACCCGAGGTCTTCGAGCACCCCCAGCACCCGGTCGAACTGGCGCGCCAGGGTCTCGGTCCGCACCCGTATCCGGCGGTCGATCCCGGCGAGCTGGCGCTCGAGCCCGTCGGCGCGCTCGGCCCAGCGCTCGTGCTTCGCGCGCTCGGGGCAGGCGTGGCAGGGATGGGACCTGGCCGCACCCTCGAGCCGCGCGGCCTCCCGCTCGACCTTTGGGTCGCCCGCCCGCTGCTTCGTCGGCTTCGGCGCCTTCACGCGCAACGACACGAGCGAGGACGCGACGTCGCGGCGGTACCGGGCGCTGCGGGCGCTCCCCGAGCGCGGCAGCGCGATCCGGGTCAGCACCGCGGGGGGCTCCTCGAAGTCCTTGGCCGACAGCCGGAAGAACGAGCGGTCCTCCGACAGGACCGTCGGCTTGCCGTCGCGCACGGCGAGCACCACCGCGAGCCCACGCCGCTTCGTGCGCGGCACGTGGATCACCTCGCCGGGCTTCAACGCCCCGACGGCCGACCGGACCGCCTCACCCCGGGCGGCCTCTCGGCCCCTGCGGTCCTCGTCGCGGAGCCCTCGCGCCCGGCTCAACAGGCTCCAGTACTCGTCGAAGTCGCCGAGGTGGCATGCGAGGTTCTTCCGGTACCCGGCCAGGGCCTCGCGGTCGCGCTCGCGGGCGCGCTCGAGGGCGACCACCCCGCGGTCGGCCAGGAACTGCGCGAACGACGAGTTCAGCAGCTGATGGGCCTGCTCGCGCGTGTAGTTGCGCACCAGGTTCACGGCCATGTTGTAGGAAGGGCGGAACGACGACGTGAGGTCGTAGGTGCGCGTGGCCGCCAGCCCGGCCACCCGCTCGAACGGCACCTGCCGTTGGTAGACGACCACCGCGTGGCCGAGGGCGTCGATCCCCCGCCGCCCTGCCCGCCCCGTGAGCTGGGTGTACTCGCCTGGGGTGAGGATCTCGTGCCGCTCCCCCTGGAACTTCCACAGGTCCTCGATCACGACCGTCTTCGCCGGCATGTTGATCCCCAGCGACAGGGTCTCGGTCGCGAACACGACCTTCACGAGCCCCTGCGCGAACAGCGTCTCGACCGTCTCCTTGAACGCCGGCAGCATCCCGGCGTGATGCGCGGCGATCCCGGCCATGAGGCCGTCGAGGAACTCGACGAACCCCAGGGCCCTCAGGTCCTCGTCGTCGATCCATGCGGCCCGTCCCTCGGCGACCTGGCGGATCCGGTCGGCCTCCTCGCGCGTCGTGAGGCGGATCCCCGCGTCACGGAGCCACCGCACGCTCTTGTCGCAGCCCGCGCGACTGAACACGAAGTAGATCGCGGGGAGCATCCCTTCCTGGGCGAGGACCTCCACCACTTCCTCGCGACGGGGCACGTACACGCCGCGGTGGCCCTCACGCGGGCGCCCCCGCCGGTCCTGCTGTGCACGCCCGTCGCCCCGCCGGCCGTAGGAGCGGACGCGGAGCTCCTGCTGGTCGAGCGAGACGACGTGGGGGTTCGGCAGCAGGATGCCGTCCTGCTCGACGTGCATCGGATGCAGCCGGCGCCCGATCAGGTAGTGGTGCTCCAGCGGCACCGGACGCCTCTCCTCGATCACCACCCGTGTCTCGCCGCGGAGCGTCCCGATCCACTCGCCGAACTCCTCGGCGTTGGAGATCGTGGCGGACAGGCACACGACGCTCACCGAGCGCGGGAGGTGGATCAGCACCTCTTCCCAGACCGCGCCGCGGTAGGGGTCCTGCAGGTAGTGGACCTCGTCCATCACCACCGACTGCAGGCCCTCGAGGGCGTCGCTGCGCTCGTAGAGCATGTTGCGGAGCACCTCGGTGGTCATGACCACGATCGGAGCCTCACCGTTGATCGAGTTGTCGCCGGTGAGCAGCCCGACCAGGGTGGGCCCGTGCTGGGCCACGAGGTCGCCGAACTTCTGGTTCGACAGCGCCTTCAGCGGGGTGGTGTAGAAGCACTTGCGTCCGGCGCCCAGGGCGCGCTCGACCGCGTATTCGGCGACGACGGTCTTGCCGCTGCCCGTGGGAGCCGCGACCAGCACCGACATCCCGCGCGAGAGCGCGTCCACGGCATCGAGCTGGAACCCGTCCAGGGGGAACGGGTAGCGCGAGGCGAACTCCTGCGGGGGGGTACCGGTCACGCGGACCAGTCTAGGGGCGAGGCCCGCTCACACCTCGATGCCGCACCGCGACGCGTGGCTCCGCAGGAGATCGGTGAACCCTTCCGGGCGTTCGAGGTTCGACAGGTGGCCCGCACCCTCGAGCACCGCGAGCTCGGCGCCGGGCACTGCGACCGCGATCGCCTTCGTGACCTCGGCCGGGATCAGCGTGTCGCCGTCGGAGGTGATCACCAGGGTGGGCACGTCGATCCCCACGAGATCGGGGGTGGAGTCCGGCCGCTCCGCCATCCCGAGCGCCGCGGCCGCGATCGCGTCGGCCGGCTGGTCGGCGATCCACGCGCGGACCTGGTCCCACAGGTGCTCGGGCGCCCGCTCGGAGAGCAGGGGCGGGGGCGAGGCGACGAGCACGTTGCCCTCCGAGCGCAGCCGCTCGGCGAGCGCGCGCCGTCCGGCGGCCCCCTCGGCCGTGTCCGCTTCCGCCTTCGTGTTGGCGAGCACGAGCCCGGCGATCCGATCGCGGGCGGTCCGCCACAGCTCGAAGGCGACGTAGCCGCCCATCGACAGGCCGCAGACCATCGCCCGGTCCGCGCCCGCCGCG
>JBLMXP010000042.1:0-5502 GCA_050257835.1 Planctomycetaceae bacterium
AACTGCGCGGCGACGAACAGGCGGGCGACCAGGTACAGGTACAGCAGGATCGCGATCGAGAGCCCGAGCGAGCCGTACAGGTCCGACGCGTGCTCGATCTTGTGCCAGAGGTAGATCCACACCCCGAGGTTCAGCAGGCGCATCGTCAACGCGAACCCGATCGCGCCCGGCACAACGTGGAGCCAGCTGCCTTCGTGCGGGAGCAGGACGAACGCGACCACCGCGAGGACGGCCGTCAGCGCGGTCACGAGGATCCACACGAGGGCGCCCTCGAGGACCCCGCCCTGGAGCCAGCTCGAGAGCATCGTCTGGACAGCGAGCGTGGCGAGCAGGAACCCCGAGACCTCGACCAGCTGGACCGGCTTGATCCGACGCCGCGCGGGCAGCCGCCACGCGATCGTGCACGAGACGTCGATCGCGGCCTTGAAGCCGCGGGACGCCCAGAGCATCAGGACCAGACCCAGGACCAGCAGCCACCACCGGTTCGAGCCTGCCTGCTCGATCCCTTTCGCGACGGTCGAGACGATGACCCCGCTCGTCCGGGACCGGCGGAGCATCTCGGCGGGCGAGCGTGCGGCAGCGTCCGCGACCTCGCCCAGCAGGCAGACGACGAACACGGCGGCGGGTAGCTGCCACAGGAAGAGCCGGTACGCGAGCCCGCCGGCGAGGAGCCCGCCCCCGTGGTCGCGGTCGCGCTCCCACGCGTGGAGGACGAGCCGGATCCATCCGCGCCGGCGGCGCTCTCGCTCGAACCGCGTCTGTGCCTCTTCGGCGAGCGCCCGACCGCGGTCCTGGATCCGCCGCGCCCGCTCGCGCAGGCGCGGATGCTCGGACGCGCGGGGCTCGCCGGGCTCGGTCACGGGTCCCGTCAGGCGTCGGCGCGCGCGACGGCCTCGGCGGTCCGCCACACGGCGAGTTCGACGAGGCCCGCCAGCACCAGGAGCAGCAGCGCCCACCACCACGACAGGTTCAGCCACAGCAGCAGGACCAGGGCGAGGACGGCGACCCCGCCGAGCAGCAGGTCGCGGTGACCGCCGATCCACGTGGCCGCGGGTCCGCCCTGGGTGCCACGGACCATCCCGAACGCCGCCGACGCGGCGCCACCGGCGGCCGCACGGGTGCGTACGACCCATGGGTAGGGCGCGGTCGCCACCGCCACGACGATCGTCACGAGCGCGATCGCGAGCAGCCAGCCCGTGTACCGGAGCAGGCTCCCGAGGACCGCGTCGACCACCGCCCGCACCGCTCCCTGTGCCTGGGCGGACGCGTCGGCCACGAGCTGGTCGGTGCCGGCGATCGCGAGCCGCCGTTCGATCACGAGGACGACCGCCGAGGCCACCGCGACCTGCAGCAACGTGCGTCGCCGCGCGGGCGAGACCACCAGCGCCAGCGCGAGGAAGAGCACGAACGCGAGCACCAGCAGGACGACCCCCCGGTTGAACCAGCTCACCGCCTGCTGCGCGGACGCGAGCTCCTTGCTGTTCCAGACCGTGATCGTCCCGAAGGTCGCCGGCAGCTGGACCCCCAGGGCCGTCTCGATCTTCTGCAAGGCCTCCTGCGGGGCGCTCTGGATCAGTTCCGGCGTGATCTCGGGCAACGTCACCGGCCGCCCGACGAGGTCGCTCACGAGACCGCCGAGCTGCTGCAGCACCTGGTTCACGAAGGGCAGCAGGTTCACCGTGACCGTGCCGCCCGAGACGTCGACGCCCGGGACATCGGACTTGCCCTCCAACAGGTCCACCGCCTGCTGATGGGCGATCCGGTTCACCTGGATCCACAGCTCCTGGAACTGCGGCGTGGCCACGAGCTTGAGGACCTGGGCCTGCACGAAGTCGTGCACCGCCTGGGTGATCGGGCCCGCGAGGAACGTCAGCCGGGGCAGGCGCTCCGACAGCGCCGTCTGCAGCCGACCCTGCACGTCGAGCGCCTCGAACGTGGCGTCGGTGATCTTGAGGGCGAGGAAGGCCTGGACCTCGGGATCCGAGGCGAGCGGGCCCACCGTGGCCACGTAGCGGTCGGTGTTCAGGGAGGTCCTGCGGGCCCACGTTCCCGGCACCGCGGCCGCGAACGTCAGCACCGTGAGCACGACCAGGGTCGTCGCGACGATCCGCCGCATCCGCTGGTGCTTCCCGGCCTGCACCTGTTCGAGCTCTCGCTGGAGCCGGTCGCGCTCGGTGCGGAGCGCTTCGACGTCCTCGCCGCTCGACGATGTGCTCATGATCTTCGCCCCTCTCCGACCGACGCGGTCCATCGTCCCTCGATAGGGCAACGATAGCGTCCGCCGCATGGGCGGGGGTCCACCGGTTGGGATGAGGACGCCGCCGGCTCGTGCGGCTAGCGTGAGGAGGCCGTCCGTGGAGGAACGGGTGCCCCGCAACGCAGACCTCGTGCCCGACGCGCTCGCGGCGATCCCGCGAGCGATCGCGAGCGTGCCCGACGGCATGGCCGCGTCGGTCTTGGCGGGGGTGGATCCGATCTACGGGCTCTACGCGAGCATGGTCGGACCGATCCTCGGCGGGCTCTTCTCGAGCTCGGCGCTGATGGTGGTGACCGCCACGAGCGCCTCGGCGCTCGCGGCGTCCTCGGCCCTGACCGCGACCCCCTCCGCCGACCGGGCGAGCGCCCTGTTCCTGCTCACGTTGATGGCGGGCGGGGTCATGCTCGTGGCGGGGATCCTCCGCCTCGGGCGCTACACGCGGTTCGTCGCGAACTCCGTGATGCTGGGGTTCCTCTCCGGCATCGCCGTGAACATCCTGCTGGGCCAGGTGCCCGGCCTCACCGGCGCCGAGGCGACGGGGGCCAACGCGACGCAGAAGGCGCTCGACGTCCTGCTCCACCCGAGCCGGGTCGACCCGGCGACCGTTCTCGTCGGGCTCTCGACGATGGCGCTGCTCACGTGGGGGAGCCGCACCCGCGTGCGGGCCTTTGCCGCGCTCGCCGCGCTCGCGATCCCCTCGATCGTGGTCGCGGCCGCCGGGCTCACGTCGGTCGCGACGGTGGGCGACCAGAGCGCGATCCCCACCGGCCTGCCGGTCCCGACGATCCCGCCCCTGCGCCTGTTCAACCTCGACCTGCTCTTCGGCGCCGGGGCGATCGCGGTGATCGTGCTCGTCCAGTCGGCCGGGGTCGCCGACTCGGTGCCCAACCCCGACGGCACACGCGCGGACCTGAACCGCAACTTCGTCGCGCAGGCGATCGCGAACGCGGGCGCCGGGCTCTTCAGCGGCCAGCCCGTCGGCGCCTCCGTCGGACAGACGGCCCTGAACCGCAGCGTCGGCGCCAGGTCGCGCTGGGCGGCCGTCTTCTCGGGGGTCTGGATGGGCGTGATCCTGCTCCTGTTCTCCAGGCTGGTGAGCGAGGTCGCGGTGGCAGCCCTCGCCGGCGTGCTGATCGTCGCGGCGGTCGGCGCGCTGAGCAAGGATGCGGTCCTGCTCGTATGGCGCACCGGGCCGATCTCGCAGATCGCGATGGTCACGACGTTCGTGGCCACGCTGTTCCTCCCGGTCGCCGCCGCGGTCGGGATCGGCGTGGCGCTCTCGCTGCTGCTGCAGCTGAACCAGGAGGCGATGGACCTGACGGTGGTCCGGCTGGTGCCGCGCGACGACGGCACGATCGTGGTCGAGCCCGCGCCGACGCGGCTGGGCAGCCGGGAGGTCGTGATGCTCGACGTGTTCGGCTCCCTGCTGTTCGCGGGTGCGCGGACCCTGGAGGCCCGTCTCCCCGACCCCGCCGGGGCCGAGCGGCCGGCCGTCGTGCTCCGCCTGCGGGGCCGCACGACGCTCTCCTCGACGGCGACCGAGGTCCTCAGCCGCTACGTCGGCCGGCTCGACGAGGCCGGCGGACGCCTGTACCTGAGCGGTGTCGATCCGGCGGTCGCGGAGCGGCTACGGCGCACCCACAACCTCGAGGCGATCGGGTCGGTGGAGCTGGTCTCGGCGACGGACGTCCTCGGCGAGTCCAGCAGGGCCGCGTACGCGCGTGCCCAGGCCTTCGTCGCCGAGACGCCCTGAACCGCCGGCGGGCCGCGACCTCAGGCGGCCGCGGCCATGTCCTTGCCCGCCGAACGCACGGCGAAGGCCGCCACGATGTGCTCGACGCCGCGGAACAGCGACCAGAGCCCGACCCAGATCAGGATCAGCGACACGCGGGCCGGGATGAACCGCTGCGAGACCCAGAACGCCAGCAGGAGCTCCATGATCCCGACCGCGAGACCGAGGCCCCACAACGGGTTCTCTCCCCTGCCCCCCACGGCGACCATGATCGTGAGCGTCCCCTGGAAGAACAGGAGGAACCCAAGGATCGACGCGAGCGCGAACACGGCGTCGCCGGGGCGCGCGAAGGCCCACACGGCCCCGAACACGAACAGCACGGCCATCGCCCAGTGCAGGAACTTCCACCCGCCGTTGGACGAGGTGGCGAGCATCGCCTCGTTCAGGGTGCCGACGATGAACAGGCCGCCCATCAGGAAGCCGACCGTCGCGATCGAGGTCACGTCGAGCCGGAGCACGACGAACCCGATCATCAGCCAGATCACCCCGAGCACGAGGAAGACCCACCACCACTTCGTGGCCTCTTCGGCCATCACTCGGTCTTCGAGATCCATACGCTTCCCCTCTCGTCGGGCGCGCTCGGCCGCGCGCCGACCGCGGGCATCGTCCACCGAGATGGCCGACGATGCAACGACCCGCGGGCACGCGGCCCGCGGGTCGTCGGTCGCTCGATCAGACGGTCATCATCGCCTTGCGCTTCATCTCCTCGTACTCCTCGGCCGAGATCTTGCCGTCGTCGCGGAGCTTCGCGAGCTTCTCGATCTCGTCCGCGTAGGAGTAGCCCTGGATCCGGCGCTGGGCCTCCTGCATCCGCTCCATGTCTTCCTTGTCCTGCTCCGTCATCTTCGGACGGGCGATCATGTAGATCAGCGCCCCGAGGAACGGAACCACGAAGATCAGCAGGACCCACCCGGCTTTGCCCCAACCGCTCAGGTCCCGACGGCGGAAGATGTCGGCGAAGATCGTGATGAAGATCCAGATCGCCATGAACCAGAAGAAGAAGACCAACATGGCCCAGAGCACGGACCCCAGGCTCCATTCGGTCGCGATCACGTTGCGAACCTCCTCCCTGGAGGCACCGCGAGGCGCCTCGTCATCCCAAGGGCCGGAACCCGTTCCGCGCCCTCATCCGAGTCCAGCGGCTCACCCTGTCCCTGACATCACCCCGATGAGACGAAATGGCCCCGAAGGTTTCCTGAGTACACACCATCCCGCCCGTTCGGGGTTAGTCCCCGTTGCGCGCTGGAGGCGAAGACGGCTCGCCCGGGCTGTCCTACGCTGAGGTGAACGACCCAGGAGGACCGACGATGGCGACCCAGAGCGGACCCCGTCCCGTCCGCGCACCCCGCGGCACCGCGCTCACCTGTAAGGGCTGGCAGCAGGAAGCCGCGATGCGGATGCTGATGAACAACCTCGACCCCGAGGTCGCCGAGCGCCCCGACGACCTCGTCGT
>JBLMXP010000043.1:0-6071 GCA_050257835.1 Planctomycetaceae bacterium
CGCTCCCCGCGCGCGCGCTCGCGCCGCGCCTGGCGTCGGTCGTCGCGAAGACCGACGCGCAGCGCGGGGCGCTCGACGCCCTGGCCGCCTGGGACGGCGAGGTCGCCGCCGGCTCCGCCCCGGCCGCCCTGTACCACGCCTGGACGACCGCGATCGCGCGTCGGGCCCTAGGGTCGCGGGTGCCCGAGGAGGTCGTGACCGGCTACCTCGCATGGGGCGAGACCTGGCGCTGCCAGGTCCTCCCGGCCCTCCTGGACGAGCCCGGCGGCTGGATCGACGACGACCTCCTGCGCGACGCCCTCGACGACGCGATCGCCGAGGTCGGCGACGGGACCTGGGGCGACCTGCACCGACTGGTGCTCGCCCATCCGCTCGCGCGGATCCCGGGACTCGAGGGGTTGTTCGTCGCGGCCGACGCGCCGTTCGGTGGCGACGAACAGACCGTCGCCAACGGCGGCTACGACGCGGCGCAGCGCTACCGTGCCGCCGTGATCGCGTCGTGGCGCGTCGTGTGGGACCTGGCCGACCTGGACCGGAGCGTCGCGGTGCTGCCGAGCGGGGCCAGCGGCAACCCCGCGTCGCCGCATTGGAACGACCAGGCTCCCCTGTACCTCTCGGGACGGACCAGGCCGGCGCCGGTGAGCCCCGAGGCCGTGCGGGCGGCAACCGTCTCGACGCTCTCGGTGTTGCCCTCCTGAGCCGGTACCATCGGGCGATGCCGAAGTCCAAGGGACGCCAGCGCGGACGCAGCGGCCGCTACCAGCTCGAACCGCAGCGCAAGCAGAAGGCGAAGCGGAGCCCCCGTTGGTACGGACCGCTGATGCTCGTCCTGATGGGGATCGGGGTCGTCGTGATCGTGTGGAACTACACGCGCGGCGACCAGGCGTCGAACGCCTGGCTGGTGGGCGGCCTGGGGCTCATCGCGGTCGGATTCTTCGGGGTCACGTTCTGGCGCTGACGCCGGAATCACACCGTTGTGATCCTTCCCCAGGGTTCTCCACATCTGTGGAAAGCCCCTCAGCCACCGGGCGTGCGCCGCACGACCTGCATCTTCTCGCCGCAATGGCGCGGGATCTGGAGCTCCCCGAGCTTCGAGACCCGGAACTCGGTGCCGCACTCGCCGCACACGAGGTAGACGTCGAGGGCCTCGACGTCTTCGGGCTCGGCCGGCGGCTTCTCCTCGTCCAGCACCCCCGGCGGGGGCGTCCCGAACGAGCGGATCGTGGCGATCCCCAGGCGCCAGATCGCGTAGGCGACGAACGGCGCCGTGACGAACGCGACCCACCTGCCCACGCGACCCACCGTAGCAGCGACCGGTCGGGGTCCCAGCCGGGAGGTCCGGATGGACCCCTCGGCTAGGGCGGTTCGGGCATCCGTCGGGGCCGGAGTCCCGGCGTATCCTTGCCCGGGAAACGACTTCGGGTCACCGTCGAGGCGCTCGTCGGGACCGAAGGAGGCGATATCGCAGAGCATCGCCCGCTCGCGACACGCGGGGTGCGTCCGGCCCGGCCGACGTACCGCGCACCCTCGCACGTCCGCATCCGTTCCGATCCCCTGTTCCTCGTTCCGGAGGTGGCTGCATGTCGGAGTACGTGAACAAGCTGATGGCGCAACTGGTGGCCAAGAACCCAGGCGAGCCGGAGTTCCATCAGGCCGTCCACGAGGTCGCCGATTCCGTGGACCTCGCCCTGCAACGCAACCCGCGCTTCGTCGACGCGAAGATCTTCGAGCGGATCTGCGAGCCGGAGCGGGTCGTCATGTTCCGTGTCCCGTGGGTCGACGACCACGGCGAGGTACAGATCAACCGCGGGTTCCGCGTCGAGATGAGCAGCGCGATCGGCCCGTACAAGGGAGGCCTGCGCTTCCACCCGACGGTCTACCTCGGCCTCCTCAAGTTCCTCGCGTTCGAGCAGGTCTTCAAGAATGCCCTCACCACGCTCCCCATGGGCGCCGGCAAGGGCGGCTCGGACTTCGACCCGAAGGGCAAGAGCGACGGCGAGGTGATGCGGTTCGCCCAGTCGTTCATGACGGAGCTGCAGCGCCACATCGGCCAGTTCACCGACGTGCCGGCGGGCGACATCGGCGTGGGCGGGCGTGAGATCGGTTTCCTGTTCGGGCAGTACAAGCGCGTGAGGAACGAGTTCGTCGGCGTCCTGACCGGCAAGGGTCTGGACTGGGGCGGCTCGCTGATCCGGCCGGAGGCGACGGGCTACGGCGCCGTCTACTTCGCCCAGGAGATGCTCGCGACCAGGGGCGAGACGCTGCACCACAAGACGTGCCTCGTCTCCGGGGCGGGCAACGTCGCGCAGTACACGGTCGAGAAGCTGCTGGAACTCGGCGCGAAGCCCGTGACCCTGTCGGACTCCGGCGGCGTGATCTGGGACAAGGACGGGATCGACGAGGAGAAGCTCCACTACGTGATGGACCTCAAGAACGTCCGTCGCGGCCGGATCATGGAGTACGCGGAGAAGTACCCCCACGCGGAGTTCATCCCCGTGGACCCGGCCGCCCACACCAACCCCGTGTGGGCGATCGAGGCCGACTGCGCCTTCCCCAGCGCCACGCAGAACGAGATCAACGCCGAGGACGCGAAGAACCTGTTGGCCGGCGGCGTCTACGTGGTCAGCGAAGGCGCGAACATGCCGACCGTCCCCGAGGGGGTCGAGCGGTTCCTGCACGCGAACATCCTCTACGGGCCCGGCAAGGCCGCGAACGCCGGTGGCGTCGCCGTGAGCGGCCTGGAGATGTCGCAGAACAGCAGCCGGATCGGTTGGGACCGTGAGGACGTGGACCGTCGGCTGCAGCAGATCATGCACGCGATCCACGAGCAGTGCCGTGTGACGGCCGAGGAGTACGGCGTGCCCGGCAACTACGTCCACGGCGCGAACATCGCCGGCTTCCTCAAGGTCGCCCGAGCGATGTACGAGCAGGGCGTGGTCTGAGCGAAGACCGGCGGAGCCGGCCTCCGGAAGGCTCAGCCCTCCCGGAGGCCCGGCACCGTCCGGCGCAGGAAGTCCAAGATCACGCGCTGCTGGCGGACGGTCTCGTCGGTGTCGTGCGAGCCGTGGCCCGTCGTGTAGAGGTAGACCTCGGCCGGGTGGCCCCGCGCCGTGAGTCGGTCCACATAAGCCATGGCCTGCCCGAGCGGGCACCGTGAGTCGTTCTCCCCGATCAGGAACAGGACGGGGGCGCGGACCTCGTCGACGTAGGTGATCGGGTTGGACCGCACGAACCGCTCCGGCTGGTCCTGCGGCGTCCCGCCGAACAGCGCCTTGTCCATCGCCTGCAACGAGGGCGCCTCCTCCTCGAATGCCATCACGTAGTCGCCCACGGGCACGCCGGCCACCCCTGCCGTCCAGCGCCCGGGCTCGCGGCCGAGCTCCATCAGCGTGACGTAGCCGCCCCAGGACCACCCGGCGATCACGGTCCGCGCGGGGTCGACGTCGTCACGCCCCAAGACGTCGCGGAGCCCGGCGGTGACGTCGTCCACGTCGGTGAAGCCGCAGTCACCCGTGAGCGCGTCGCGCCACGCGCGCCCGTAGCCGGTAGAGCCACGGTAGTTCGGCATCGCGACCAGGAACCCGGCGTCCACGTAGGCCTGGACCTCGGGCATGTAGCGGTCCTCGTACAGCCAGTGCGGCCCGCCGTGGACGAACACCATCACCGGGTGTGGGCCCTCGCCCTCGGGCTCGACGATCCACCCCTGGACGATCTGTCCGTGGTCGTTCTCGTACCGCCACTCCCGGAAGGGACGCCCCGGAGGCGCCGGCTGCGCGACCGCGATCGGCTCGGCCCCTCGCTCGTCGAGCACCCGCGTGCGGTATTCGCCGTCCTGGTGCTCGAACCACACCGTCCCGTCGGGCCGGACCCGTGCGCCGTCGATCGAGCCGCGCGGCGCGGCGAGCGGCGTCGCGGCGAGCGACCCCAGGTCGAAGCGGTACAGCTCGTGCCTGCCCTCGTACGCGTGCAGCAGGAGCAGAGCCGAGGC
Organism: Planctomycetaceae bacterium; assembly: GCA_050257835.1. Lineage (GTDB taxonomy): Bacteria > Actinomycetota > UBA4738 > UBA4738 > HRBIN12 > AC-51. The sequence goes on from JBLMXP010000043.1 coordinate 3,989, forward strand.
GTCGGGCCACCAGTCCAGCGCCGTGACGTCGCCGGGCAGGCCCGTGTCGAGGTCCAACCAGGACCCGTCGGCGAGATCCCACACGGCGGCGCGGAGCCGGTCCTCGGGCTCGTGGCCGACCGTGAGGCGCTGGTCGCCGAGCACCGGAGACCACCCTGTCGCGAGCACGGCCGCGGTGCCGTCGCCGCGCTCGGCCAGCACCTCGCCGCTCCTCGGGTCGACGATCCGCAGCGCCGGATGGGTGATGTCGCCATGCTCCGCGTGCTGCAGGGCCAGGAGGGAGCCGTCCGCGGACAACCCGGCGTGGTCGGCGCCGGCTACGTCGCCCCCGCCCGCGACCGCGGTCCACTCCGTGCTGCGGGCGACCTCCTTCGCCGGCCCCCCGCCCAGCGACACGAAGACCGCGAACCCGTCACGATCGGACAGACCGACCGCCACGATCCCCGGCGCCTGGGCGAGGCCCTCGGCCCATCCGACCGGCACGCCCTCGACGAGCGGCCGGCGCTCACCCCCCGCGAACGGCTCGACGAGCCACCGGCCGGTCTCGTCGCCCGTCTCCTCCTGCCAGAAGATGACGCCCTCGCCGTCGAGCGTCGCGTAGCCCTCCAGCACGCCGACCGGGTGATCGGACACACGACGCCGGGCGTCGGTGGCGACGTCCCAGCAGTGCACCTGCCAGATGCCGCTCTCGTTCGACGCGAACACGGCGCGGTCGGGCGCGTGGCGCGACCACCGCGGAAGGGTGAGCGTCGGGGCACGGAACCGTTGCTCCCACACAGCCATGTCGGACATGGCGACACACGCTACACGTCTCGTGACGAGCCAGGGAGCGACCGCGCGTCCTCGATGGCCCGCCACACCCGCTCGGGCGTGCAGGGCAGGTCGACGTGTCGCACCCCCAGGTGCGCCAGCGCGTCGACGACCGCGTTCTGCACGGCGGGGGTCGAGCCGATCGAGCCGGATTCGCCGATCCCTTTGACGCCCAGCGGGTTGACGGTCGTCGGCGTCTGTGTGTTCGCGCACTCGAACCGCGGCAGGTCGGGGGGTCCGGGGATCGCGTAGCCCGTGAAGTTCGCGGTGACCGGGTTCCCCGCCTCGTCGTAGCGGACCTCCTCGTACAGCGCCTGCGCGACACCCTGCGCGACCCCCCCATGCTGCTGGCCCCGCACGAGGACGGGGTTGAGGATCCGCCCGCAGTCGTCGACCGCGACGTGGCGGAGCAACCGAGCGTCGCCGGTGCCCACATCGACCTCCACCACCGCGACGTGGGTCCCGAACGGGAACGTGGAGCCCGGGTCCCGGTTGACCCCCTGCGCGAGGAGCCCGCCGTCGTCGCGGACGCTCGCGGCGAGCTCCGCCCACGTCACGACGCGGTCCGGCGCGCCCGCGATCCGGAAACCGCCGTCGACCGGCCCCTCGACGTCGGCAGGGTCGACCTCGAGCAGGCGCGCAGCCTCACCACGGGCGCGCTCGAGCAGCTCGCCGGCCCGAGCGACGATCGCGGATCCGCCCGCCTGCAGCGACCGCGAGCCCCATGTGCCCTCTCCGCGCGCCACGAGCGCGGTGTCGGAATGCACCACGCGGACCCGGACGGCCGGCACGGCCAGGAGCGCGCCGACCAGCTGCGCGAAGGCGGTCTCGTGTCCCTGCCCGTGCGACGACGTCCCCACCGCGACCGTCACCTCGCCCGTGTCGCCCACCTCGATCCGGGCGAACTCCTTCGACGGGAAGGCGGTGATCTCGACGTAGGTGGCCACCCCGACCCCGAGCTGGAGCTGGTCGCCGCGCCCCCGACGCTCGCGCTGCTCGGCGCGGAGTTCCTCGTACCCGGCGATGCGCAGCGCCTCGTCGAGCGCGGACGCGTAGTCGCCCGAGTCGTAGACGGTGCCCACGGCGGTGGTGAACGGGAACGCGTCGGGCGGCACGAGGTTCTTCCGACGAAGCGCCACGGGGTCCATCCCGACCTCGCCCGCGAGCAGGTCGATCGCTCGCTCCACGAGCGCGGCCGCCTCAGGCCGGCCCGCGCCCCGATAGGCGGATATCGGCGTCGCGTTCGTCACCACCGAGCGTCCCCGGTAGGCGA
>JBLMXP010000044.1:0-3547 GCA_050257835.1 Planctomycetaceae bacterium
CGTAGGCGCGGGCCAGCTGGGCGTTCGCCATCTGGAACAGCAGATCCTCTGGGCCGCCGCAGGTCGCGGCGCCCGACCACAGGTCCATCGTGGTCGCACAGCTCGCGTAGAACGTGCGCGCGCCCGGCGCGAGCAGCTGGTGGGCGATGACGCCGCCGACCACCTCCGCGTTGGAGATGACCAACGTCCCCGCTCGCGTGATCGGCGCGGTCGCGCCGAGGATCGGCATCACCATGAACCCGCTCGGCACGCCGTCCTGCGCGAACGCGACCGCCGCGGCGAGCGGGCCCCCGTCGTAGACGAGCGGGGACACCGAGCACTGGAACGCCGACAGGGTCGGGCGCGCCGTGAAGTTCGCCTCGCCCCCGGAGGCGGCGGCGGCCATCTCGGCCGACGCGTGCGCCTGCTCGGGCGTGACCGCGGTCATCATCACGACGTGCTTGCCGGTGTTGAGCAGGTTCGCCTCGAGGTTGTGCAGCGGCTCGGAGGGGACCGGCATCTCGCGGCTCACCGCCGGCTGCCAGATGTAGCCGATCTGCGGGAGCGCGTCGCCGATCAGCGTGGCCATCGCGACGTCGTCCTTGCGCGAGGCGCGCCGCAGGTCGGTCTCGAGGTCGACGACCTCCGCGGCGTTCCCGTCGATCCCGAGGTAGCCGCGTGTGCCGTCGAGCACGAGGTCGAGCCCGGGCTCGCGCGCCGCGAAGGTCACCTCGGACGGCACCTGCGCCAGCGCGCCCGCCTGGACCTCGCGCGGGAACGTCGCGCGGCCCGCGTTCTCGTCGATCACGGCGCCGGCCTCGCCGAGCTGCTTCAGCAGGGCCTCGGAGCGCACCTCGATGCCGGTGCGCTCGAGCACCTCCTCGGTGGCCTCCCGGATCGCGACGACGGCCTCCTCGGGCAGGATGTCCACCGGGGGCGTGCGGTGGTGCACGGTGCGGATCTCACGGTCGGCCATGCGGTTCCTCCGGGCTGACGCTGTCGGGTGGCGGGCGTGCGGGACACCCGGCACGTTCGCACGGCCCCGCGGCCCGGCGAAGGGCCGTGTCTGACTCGGGGTCAGGGACGACGGCCACGGGTACGCTCACGCCCGTGCGCGAGGTCGGCGAGGAGATCCACCGGGCGGTCGCGGAGGGCGGTCACGATCTGCTGTTGCCCGCCCGGCTCGCGGGGACGGTCCGCTTCGCCGCCGCGCCGGTGGTCCGCGACCAGCTGGCGCTGCCGGGCGGCGCGCTCCTCGTCGTCCTTGAGAGCGGCGACGAGGTGATCGCCACCCCGGTCGTTCCCGAGCACGGCGTGGTCCGCCGGGCGGTGGCGGGCGACGGCGCGTTCGCCGGGCTGCTCGAGGCGATCGGACGGGGGAGCGCCGTCGGCCGGTTCTCCGCGCGCGCCTACGGGGCGGCGCCGCGGGGGCGGGACGAGCGCGCGATCGACGTCGATCAGTCCAACGATTCGGTGGTGGTCGGGGGGGCGGCCGTCGTGAAGGTGTACCCGCGCGTGCACCCCGGCCCGCAGCCGGGGCTCGACCTCCCGGCCCACCTCGCCGCGGTCGGGTTCGCGCGGACGCCGCGGCCGATCGGCGCCCTCACCTGGACCGACGACGCGGGGCGCGAGGCGCTCCTGTCGACCGCCGCCGCCCATCTGCCGGGCGCGCGCGACGGATGGGATTGGTTCGTGGCGCTCGTGCTCACGTGGCTCGACGGCGGGCCCGCCTCAGGCGCGCTCGAGGCCGCGGCCGTGATCGGCGAGCTCGTGGCGGGCCTGCACCGCGCGCTCGCGACCCCCTCGCCCGTGTTCCCGGACCCGGTGGCCGAGGCGGGTCCGGACGTGGTGCGTGCCTGGGGCGAGCGCGGCGACGCGCTGCTCGCCGAGGCCATCGAGGTCACCGGCGGCGCCGAGGGGGAGCGGCTGCGCGCGCTCGAGCCCGTCGCGGCCGAGGCGCTCGTCGGGCTGGGGGAGTTCGACGCGACCCCCGTGATGCGGATCCACGGGGATCTGCACGTCGGACAGGTGCTGCGGTGGGAGGGGGGCGACGCCGTGAGCGACTTCGACGGCAACCCGCTCGCGCCGGCCGAGGCGCGCACCCGACCCGACTCGCCGGCCCGCGACGTCGCGAGCATGGCCCGCGCGATCGACCACGTGGGCCGCGTGTGCGCGCGCCGGCGTCCCGGGCGCGAAGGCGACCTCGACGGTTGGATCGCCGAGGCGCGGGCGCGGTTCCTCGCCGCCTACCGCCGCGGCCTGGCCGAGGACGTCGGCCTGTTCGACGCGCGCCTGCTGCGGCCGTTCGAGGTGATCCAGGAGTGCCACGAGTACGTCTACGCGGCGCGCTACCTCCCCCGTTGGTTGTACGTCCCGGACCTGGCGATGCCCGCCTTGCTCGCCGCAGGCTCGTCCGGATGAACGCGTCGCTGTTCCTCGCGGACCTCGAGGCCAAGCCCGAGCGCCTGCGCGCGCTGGCCGACGCGATCGAGCAGGCCCCGCCCTGGGGAGCGGTGCCGTCGGCGCCGCGGCGGCTCGTGTTCCTCGGGATGGGCTCCTCCCGGTACGCGGCGGCCGTGTGCGCGGCGCGCCTGCGCGCGGCCGGCGTGGACGCGGTGGCCGAGCACGCGAGCGCCGAGCGCGGCTGGCCGGGTGGGCCCGGGACGGTCGCGGTGGGCATCTCGGCGTCGGGCCGGACCGAGGAGACCGTCGCGGCGCTGCGGCGTCACCGCGAGGCGGGCAGCGCTGCGATCGCCCTCACGAACGACCCCCACGCCGCGATCGGCGCCGCCGGTTCGTCGGTGGTCGACCTGCTCGCGGGGCCGGAGTCCGGCGGCGTCGCCTGTCGGACGTTCCAGCACACGCTCGCGCTCCTTTTGGCGCTCGAGGCCCGGATGAACGGCGCGGACCTCTCCCGCGTGGCCGCGACCGTCCGCGCCGCCGCCGACGCCACCGAGGACCTGCTGACGAGGCGCGCGTCGTGGTTGCCGGGCGCGGTGGACCTCCTCGCCTCGACGGGCCAGGCGTTCGCGATCGCGCCGCACGAGCGGCTGTCCTCGGCGGAGCAGGGCGCGCTGATGCTCCGTGAAGGCCCGCGGCTGTCCGCCGACGCATGCGAGACCGGCGACTGGCTGCACGTCGACGTGTACCTGACCAAGCCCCTCGATTATCGCGCCGTGCTGTTCGCGGGATCGCGCTTCGACCCGGAGGTCCTGGGGTGGGCGCGCGAGCGGGGCTCGTCGATCCTGACGGTGGGCGCGGAGCTTCCCGACGCGAAGGGCTCGGTCCGCTACCGGGGTGAGGACGACCCCGACGTGGCGTTGCTCACCGAGGTCCTCGTGCCCGAGCTGATCGCCGCGGACGTGTGGCGGCGGCAGGGCTGAGGGGCGAGGATACGCGGATGCCGGCCGTCGCCGCCCCGCCCACCCGCGACCGCGCCCTGCAGATCCTGCGCGACGAGCGGGGACGGGTCCTGGAGCTCCTGGACGCGCTCCCGCCGCGCGCCTTCACGCGTCCCGGGCTCGGCGGCGGCGACTGGTCGCCCAAGGACCTCCTCGGCCACCTCGAG
>JBLMXP010000045.1:0-5579 GCA_050257835.1 Planctomycetaceae bacterium
ACTGACGCGCCTCCCCGGGCCCGTAGGATGGGGGCTCCCCCTCGAAAGGCCGGCATGTCCCCGCGCGCAACCCTCCGCCGCGACGACCTCCGCAACGTCGCGATCGTCGCCCACGTCGACCACGGCAAGACGACGCTCGTCGACGCCATGCTCCGCCAGACGGGCGCGTTCCGCGCCAACCAGGACGTCGCCGACCGGGTGCTCGACTCGATGGACCTCGAGCGCGAGAAGGGCATCACGATCCTCGCGAAGAACACCGCCGTGCGCTACGGCGACGTGAAGATCAACATCGTCGACACGCCGGGCCACGCCGATTTCGGCGGCGAGGTCGAGCGCGCCCTCACGATGGTCGACGGCGTCCTGCTGCTCGTCGACGCGAGCGAGGGCCCGCTGCCGCAGACGCGGTTCGTGCTCCGCAAGGCCCTCGAGGCGCGCCTGCCGGTCGTCCTGGTCGTGAACAAGGTCGACCGGGCCGACGCGCGCGCGGGCGAGGTCGTCCACGAGGTCGAGGAGCTGTTCTTGGACCTCGACGCCGACGAGCACCAGATCGACTTCCCGATCCTGTACGCCAACGCCCGCGACGGGCACTGCGGGACCGCGCCCGACGCGCTCGAGGAGACCCTGCAGCCGCTGTTCGACACGCTCCTGGCGCACATCCCCGCCCCGTCCTACGACGCGGACCACCCGCTGCAGGCGCTCGTCACGAACCTGGACGCGTCGCCGTACCTCGGGCGGCTCGCGCTCTGCCGCGTCCGCGAGGGAACGCTCCGTCGGGGCCAGCAGGTCGCGTGGTGCCGCGCCGACGGCTCGATCGAGCGCGCGAAGATCGGCGAGCTCTACGTGACCGAGGCGCTCGAGCGCGTCGACGCCGACGAGGCCGGTCCCGGCGAGATCTGCGCGATCGCCGGGATCGCCGAGATCACGATCGGCGAGACCCTGGCCGACCTCGAGGACCCGCGCCCGCTGCCGGTGACGAGGGTCGACGAGCCGAGCCTGTCGATGACGGTGGGGATCAACACCTCGCCGCTCTCGGGCCGCGACGGCGACAAGCTCACCGCCCGGCTGCTCAAGAGCCGCCTGGACCAGGAGGTCGTGGGCAACGTCTCGATCCGCGTGCTCGACACCGAGCGCCCGGAGCTGTGGGAGGTCCAGGGCCGCGGCGAGCTGCAGCTCGCGATCCTCGTCGAGGTGATGCGGCGCGAGGGGTTCGAGCTGACGGTGGGCAAGCCGCAGGTGGTGACCCGCACGGTGAACGGCCGGCTCCACGAGCCGATGGAGCGCGTCGCGATCGACGCGCCGGAGGACTACCTCGGCGTGATCTCGCAGCTGCTCGCGCTCCGCAAGGGCCGGATGGAGCACATGGTGAACCACGGCACCGGCTGGATCCGCATGGAGTACCTCGTGCCCTCGCGCGGGCTGATCGGGTTCCGCACCGAGTTCATGACCGAGACCCGCGGCACCGGCCAGCTGCACCACGTGTTCGAGGGCTACGAGCCGTGGCACGGGGACCTCCGTACGCGCCCGAGCGGGTCGCTGATCGCCGACCGCCGCGGCACCACCACGCAGTTCGCCCTGCTGAACCTGCAGGAGCGCGGCGCGCTGTTCGTCGGCCCCGGCGAGGAGGTCTACGAGGGCATGATCGTGGGGGAGAACGCGCGGGCCGACGACATGGACGTGAACCCCACGAAGGAGAAGAAGCTCACGAACATCCGCCAGTCCACGGCAGAGGAGCTCGTCCGGCTGATCCCGAAGACCAACCTCTCGCTCGAGCAGGCGCTCGAGTTCCTCCGCGAGGACGAGTGCGTCGAGGTCACCCCGAAGCACGTGCGCCTGCGCAAGGTGCTCCTCTCCCAGCAGGACCGGGTCCGCGCCGGCCGCCGCGGCCGCCCTGCCCGCGAGGGCTGAGGCTGCCGAGACGCCGAGCGCGCCCGGGTCCGGGCCGAGCGGCTCGGCCCCTACGCCGAGGCCGCCGGGACCCGCTCGCCCGTCTCCTTGACCGTCCGGAGCACCGTGTCGCCGATGTCGGCCGGGTTGCGCACCACCCGGTGCCCGAGCGCCTCGATCGCGTCGAGCTTGGCCTGCGCGGTGTCGCTGTCGCCGCTGATCACCGCCCCGGCGTGGCCCATCCGGCGCCCGCGCGGCGCCGACACGCCCGCGATGAAGCAGATCAGCGGCTTCGACATGTACTGCGCCGCCCACGCCGCCGCCTCGACCTCCTGCTGGCCGCCGATCTCGCCGATCATCACGACCACGTCGGTCTCGTCGTCGTGCTCGAAGGCCTGCAGGACCGTCTTGAAGTCGGTGCCGTTCACGGGGTCCCCCCCGATCCCGACGCACGTGGACTGGCCGAGGCCCAGCCGGGTCATCTGCGAGACCGCCTCGTAGTTCAGCGTGCCGCTCCGCGACACGACGCCCACGCGGCCCTTCGCGTAGATGTGGCTCGGCATGATGCCGACCTTGCACGCGCCCGGCGTGATGATCCCTGGGGAGTTCGGCCCGATGATCCGCGTCGTGCGCCCGGACAGGTAGCGCTTCGTGCGGACCATGTCGCGGACCGGGACGCCGTCGGCGATGATCACCGCGACCTCGATCCCCGCCTCGATCGCCTCGAGCAGACCGTCCACGGCGATCTGCGGCGGTACGAAGATCCCGCTCACGGTGGCGCCGGTCTCGCGCACGGCGTCCTCGACGTTGTCGAACACCGGCAGGCCGAGATGGGTCGAGCCGCCGCGCCCGGGAGTGACCCCGCCGACGATCCGCGTGCCGAACGCGATCGCCTCCTCCGCGTGGAACGTGGCGTGCTGCCCGGTGAAGCCTTGGACGATGACCCGCGAATCCTTGTCGACGAACACGCTCATGCCGGCGCCCCTTCGCGGATCGCGGCCACGGCCTTGCCCGCGGCGTCGTCGAGGTCTTCGGCCTGGATCAGCGCGAGGCCGCTCTCGACGAGGATCCGCTTGCCTTCCTCGACGTTCGTGCCGGCCAGGCGGACGACCACAGGGACCTGCACGCGCTGGTCGCGCGTGGCCTGGACGACCCCCTGGGCGATCCAGTCGCAGCGGTTGATCCCCGCGAAGATGTTCACGAGGATCGCCCGCACGTTCGGGTCCTTGAGCACGATCCGGAACGCGTTGGCGACCTTCTCGGGGCTCGCGCCGCCGCCCACGTCGAGGAAGTTCGCGGGCCGGGCGCCGTGGTGGACGATCGCGTCCATCGTGGCCATCGCCAAGCCGGCGCCGTTCACGATGCATCCGACGCTGCCGTCCAGCGCGATGTAGTTCAGGCCGTGGCCGGTCGCCTCGACCTCCTTCGGGTCCTCCTCGTCGAAGTCCCGCAGCTCGGCGACCTCGCCCTGGCGGAACAGCGCGTTGTCGTCGAACTGCATCTTGCAGTCCAGCGCGACCATGTCGCCGTCCTCGGTGACGATGAACGGGTTGATCTCCAGGAGCAGGCAGTCCTTCTCGACGAACAGCCGGTAGATCCGGTTGAGCAGGCGCGTGAACGAGGCAGCGCGCGTGGCCAGGCCGATCGCGGCTGCGACCTTGCGGCACTGGAAGTCCAGGAGCCCCACCGCGGGGTCCACGTACTCCCTGTGGATCGCGCCCGGGTCCGTCGCCGCGACCTCCTCGATCTCGACGCCCCCCTCGGCGCTCGCCATCACCACGACCTGCTGGGAGACCCGGTCGACGATCAGCCCGAGGTAGAACTCGCGCTCGATCCGCGCGGCACGCTCGACGAGGATCCGCGAGACGTGCTGGCCCTCGGGACCGGTCTGCGGGGTGACCAGACGCGAGCCGAGCATCGCGTCGGTGAGCTCGGCGACCTTCTGGGTGGACCCGGCGAGCTTCACCCCGCCGGCCTTGCCGCGTCCGCCGGCGTGGATCTGCGCCTTGACGACCCAGCGTGTCCCGCCGAGCTCCTCGGCCGCCCGCGCCGCGCCGCGCTCCGTGTAGACCACCTCGCCCGGCGGCACCGGCACGCCGTAGGCCTTCAGCAGCTCCTTCGCCTGGTACTCGTGGATGTTCATCGTTACCCTCCCGGCGCCGTCGGCGGCGCCGCCCCCTTGGGCGCGCCCGTCAGCGGGCGCGCAGCTGCTCGACCTTGCGGACGAGGTGCTCGGCCATCCGGATCGACGCCGCGTCGATCAGCCGGCCGTCGAGCGAGACCGCCCCCTTGCCCTCCTTCGCGGCCTCCTCCATCGCGTCGAGGATCCTCCGTGCCCGCTCGACCTCCGCCTCGGCGGGGGAGAAGACCTCGTTCGCGAGCGCCACCTGCGAGGGGTGGATCGCCCACTTGCCCTCGCAGCCGAGCGCGGCGGCGCGCCGGGCCGACGCACGGTAGCCCTCGCCGTCGTTGAAGTCGCCGAACGGGCCGTCGATCGGCCGCAGCCCCTCGGCGCGGCAGGCCGCGACCATCCGTGAGATCCCGAAGTGCCACTGGTCGCCCCAGTGCAGGGCGCGGTCCCCGGTCGCCGGGTCGGCGTCGGTCAGCACCGCGTAGTCGGGGTTCGCGCCCCCGATGTGGGTCGTGCGCGCCTGGACGCTCGCCGCGTAGTCCGCGACGCCGAACACCATCGCCTCCATCCGGTCCCGCCGGGCTCGCGCGATCGCCTCGACGTTGGCCATCCCCCTGGCGGTCTCGATCAGCACGTGGATCCCGATCCGTCCGGGCGCGAAGCCCTGCCGTTGCTCGATCTGGTCCAGGAGCGTCGCCACGAACTCGACGTCGCTTGGCGCGCCGACCTTGGGGACGAGCACGGTGTCCAGGACGTCGCCGCAGGCCTCCACGACCTCGACCACGTCGCGGTAGCACCAATGCGTGTCGAGGCCGTTGATCCGGACGCTGATCGCCGTGCGCGACCAGTCCTGCGCGCGGAGCGCCTCGATCACGTTCGCGCGGGCGCCCTCCTTGTCGTCGGGGGCGACGGCGTCCTCGAGGTCGAGGAAGACGAGGTCGGCGCCGAGCGTCGGCGCCTTCTCGATCGCGCGAAGGTTCGTGCCGGGCACGGCGAGCTCGCTGCGGTGGGGACGCGCCTTGTCAGGCATCGCAGGAGTCTCCGGGGCGCCGCCGAGCGCGCGCAACGTGCGGCGCGGCGCAGGCGGCGGTGCCCGCGTTCGACGTTCCGTACAAGGCGTTGTCCGTTCTGTCCTCACCCCGAGGGGGAAGCCCGGAGGATACGGGGAGCGGGGCCGGGAGCGGTAGCCGGACCCGCTGCGCCTGCGCCCGATGCGGCTCCCCGCAGGCTCGGGTTCACCCGTGGCGCGGCACCGTGCGGGTCGGCCTGGCTCACGTGGTGTGGTCGATGACGCGGTCTTGAGTGGGCCTCAGCGGTCCGCGAGCGCCTTCTGCGCGAGCGGCACCGTGTCCTCGGGCTTCACGTTGTAGAAGGGCGCGAGGATCTTCCCGTCGGGCCCCACCAGGAACGACGCGCGGATGATGCCCATGTACGTCTTGCCGTAGCGGGTCTTCTCGCCCCAGACCCCCCATGCCTGCGCGACCGCGTGGTCGGGATCGGACAGCAGCGGGAAGCCCAGCCTGAACTTCTGGTCGAACGTCGCCTGGGCGCCGGGCTCGTCGGG
>JBLMXP010000046.1:0-4844 GCA_050257835.1 Planctomycetaceae bacterium
CGCGCTCTGTCACGATATATCGTGATACGCCACCGATAGGGCGGCACGATGCACCAGGAGGTGCCCGATGGGACGCAGGGAACGCCAACAGTGGATGGGGCCGTGGATGGCCGGGTGGGCCGGGCCCGGGTACGGGCCGCCGCCCTGGGCGGGACATCACCGGGCGCGCAGGGGCGACGTCCGCTGGGCGCTGCTCCACGTGCTCGAGGACGGCCCGCGCCACGGGTACGAGCTGATCCGCGAGCTCGAGGCGCGAAGCGGCGGCCGCTGGCGCCCGAGCGCCGGGTCGGTCTACCCGACGCTGCAGCTCCTCGAGGACGAGGGGCTCGTGAGCTCGGAGGACCGCGAGGGCAAGCGCGTCTACGCGATCACCGACGGGGGGCGTGAGGCCCTCGCCGAGCAGCAGCGGGGCGGCCATCGCTGGACCCCGCCCTGGGAGGGCGGCGACGACGAGCACGCGCCCCTGCGCGAGGCGGCGATGTCGCTGATGGCCGCCGCGATGCAGGCGGCGTCCAGCGGCAACGAGCAGCACCGGCAGGTGGCGCTCGACGCGCTCAACCAGGCGCGCCGCACGATCTACGCGGCGCTCGCCGAGGGCTAAGCGGCGTCCCCCGCGACCCGCAGCAGCTCGGCGTGGACCTCGGGCGGCCCGGCCAGGATGTCCCCGGCCAAGGCGTCGGGCCCACCCGCCCAGTCCGTGACGACGCCGCCGGCCTCCTCGATCAGCAGGATGCCGGCGGCGACGTCCCAGGGCCCCAGGCCGAGCTCGAAGAAGCCGTCGAGGACGCCGCAGGCGACCCAGGCGAGGTCCAGGCAGGCCGCGCCCGGCCGGCGCAGGTCCTCGAAGGTCTCGAGCGACCCGGCGAACGCCCCGAGGTAGCGGGGGAGCCGGTCCTTGCGGCGGAACGGGAACCCGGTCCCCACGACCGCGTGCGACACGGGTCGCACGCTCACGCCGCACGCGCGCGGCGCCGACCCCGCGGGGATCCAGGTGGCGCCCGCGCCGCGCGCCCCGTGCCAGGCGTCCCCGAGCACCGGCGCGACGATCGCCGCCGCGATCGGGCTGCGCTCCTGCACCAGGGCCACGCTCACGCCCACCGCGGGGAACCGGTGCACGAAGTTCGTCGTGCCGTCCAACGGGTCCACGACCCAGCGCAGGCCCTCGGCCGTCCCGCCGCCCTCCTCGCCCTGCATCGGGATCTCCGGCGTCGCCGAGGCGAGGAAGGCCCCGATCGCCGCCTCGCTCGCGAGGTCGACCTGGGTGAGCCAGTCCCCGGGCAGCCCCTTGGCGGCGGCCTCGACCGGCGGGGAGGCCCAGGCCCTCCGCACGACCTCCGCGCCCGAGGCCGCGGCCGCGAGCGCCGCCTCGCGCATCCGTTGCAGGTCCATCGGGCGGACGCTACCAGCGTGGTCCGCTACACTGCGCCGGCACCTCCGACCGAGGGCAGGCACGCCGCTCGGTCATCGGCTCGACCCGAGGGCCCGGGGTTGTTGACGCCCTGCGGCCTCGGCCGATAGCCTTATCGGTCGCGCGCCGGTCCGGCGAGCCTGCCGGGCGCGCAGCACCACGCAACCGATCCCGGTCGCCGCCCGCGTGTTCCACGCGCGCGCCGGGAGCAGGCTCGCGGGTTCCGCGGCACAGCCGCCCCGGGGCCCCGGTGTTTGACAACGGCAGAGTGCAGACGAGAGGACCATGCCCACGATCCAGCAGCTCGTGCGGAAGGGTCGCAAGACCCCCGTCAAGAAGAACAAGGCCCCCGCGCTGAAGGAGAACCCCCAGCGGCGCGGCGTCTGCACGCGCGTGTTCACCGTGACCCCGCGCAAGCCGAACTCGGCGCTGCGCAAGGTGGCGAGGGTCCGCCTCACGACCGGCATCGAGGTCACCTGCTACATCCCGGGCGAAGGGCACAACCTCCAGGAGCACTCGATCGTGCTGGTGCACGGCGGGGGGCCCAAGGACCTCGGTGGGGTGCGCTACTCGATCGTCCGCGGCACGCTCGACACCGCCGGGGTCAAGAACCGCAAGCAGGGACGCTCCCGCTACGGCGCGAAGAAGGGCGGGGAGTAGTCATGCCGCGCAAGGGACCTGCCGTACGCCGCGACATCCAGCCCGACCCGGTCTACCAGAACCCGCTGGTCACGCAGCTGATCAACAAGATCTTGCTGAACGGCAAGAAGACGACCGCGGAGCGCATCGTCTACGACGCCTTGGAGCAGATCAGCCAGAAGACCGCGAACGACCCGGTCATCACCCTGAAGAAGGCGGTCGACAACGTCCGTCCGCTCCTCGAGGTGAAGTCCCGCCGGGTCGGCGGCGCCTCCTACCAGGTGCCGGTCGAGGTCAAGCCGCAGCGCGGCACCACGCTCGCGATGCGCTGGCTCGTCAACTTCAGCCGGCAGCGCCGCGAGAACTCGATGGCCGAGCGCCTGGTCGCCGAGATCATGGACGCCGCCAACGGCGCCGGCGCGTCGGTGAAGCGCCGCGAAGACATGCACAAGATGGCCGAGGCGAACAAGGCGTTCGCCCACTACCGCTGGTGATGGCGATCCCCGCGGAGAAGGTCGAGACGACCCAGGTGGCAGCAACGACCGAGCAGGACGTCAAGAAGGGCGGCAAGGGGCTCGCGATGCGCGAGTACCCCCTGGCTCGCACGCGCAACATCGGGATCATGGCCCACATCGACGCGGGCAAGACCACCACGACCGAGCGGATCCTCTACTACACCGGGCGCGCCTACAAGATCGGCGAGGTCCACGAGGGCACCGCCGTGATGGACTGGATGGCCCAGGAGCGCGAGCGCGGGATCACGATCACCTCGGCCGCCACCACCTGCGTGTGGAAGGGCTTCTGGATCAACATCATCGACACCCCCGGCCACGTCGACTTCACGGTCGAGGTCGAGCGCTCGCTCCGCGTGCTCGACGGCGCCGTCGCGGTGTTCGACTCGGTCGCCGGCGTCGAGCCGCAGTCCGAGACGGTGTGGCGCCAGGCCGACCGCTACCGCGTCCCGCGGATCGCGTTCGTCAACAAGATGGACCGCACCGGCGCGAACTTCGAGCGCACGGTCGAGATGATGGTCGACCGCCTCCAGGCCAACCCGCTCGTCCTGCAGCTGCCCTGGGGCACCGAGTCCGAGTTCCACGGCTGCATCGACCTCGTGAACATGAACGCCCACTACTGGGACGGCGACATGGGCGAGGAGTGGAAGGACACCGAGATCCCCGAGGAGTACCGGGAGGCCGCCGAGCTCGCGCACCACGAGCTGTTCGAGAAGCTCGCGGACCACGACGAAGAGGTCATGGAGCGGTTCGTCCACGAGCAGGAGCCGAGCGTCGAGGAGCTGAAGCGGGCGATCCGCAGGGCCACGCTCGACGGCACCGGCGTCCCGGTCCTGTGCGGCTCCGCCTTCAAGAACAAGGGCGTGCAGCTCGTGCTCGACGCGATCGTGGACTACCTGCCGAGCCCGGTCGACGTGCCGCCGGTCGAGGGCCACCTGCCGCTGAAGGAGAACGACCACGTCGAGCGCAAGCCCGACGACGCCGAGCCCTTCTCCGCGCTCGCCTTCAAGATCATGTCTGACCCCTACGTCGGGCGGCTCACGTACCTGCGCGTCTACTCCGGCGTCCTGCACAGCGGCTCGCACGTGCTGAACTCCACGAAGGACCGCAAGGAGCGGATCGGCCGGATCCTCCAGATGCACGCGAACCACCGCGAGGACATGGAGGCGGCCTACACCGGCGACATCGTCGCGGTGGTCGGGCTCAAGCACGCCACCACCGGCGACACGATCTGCGACGCCGACAAGCCGGTCGTGCTCGAGGCGATCTCGTTCCCCACCCCGGTGATCAGCGTCGCGGTCGAGCCCAAGACCAAGGCCGACCAGGACAAGCTGGGCAACGGCCTGGCCAAGCTCGCCGACGAGGACCCGACCTTCGTCGTGCGCTACGACGACGAGACCGGGCAGACCGTGATCTCAGGGATGGGCGAGCTGCACCTGGACATCATCGTCGACCGGCTCAAGCGCGAGTTCAGCGTCGACGCGAACGTCGGCAAGCCCCAGGTCGCCTACCGCGAGACGATCACGAAGCCGGTCCACAAGGTGGACGTGCGCTTCGTCCGCCAGACCGGCGGCCGCGGCCAGTACGGCCACGTCGTGATCGACCTCGAGCCCACGGGCGCGGGCGGCGGCTACGAGTTCCTCAACAAGATCACCGGCGGCGCGATCCCGCGCGAGTACATCCCCGCGGTCGACGAGGGGATCCAAGAGGCGATGGACAACGGCGTCGTCGCCGGCTACCCGCTCGTCGACGTGCGCGCGTCGCTGATGGACGGCACGTACCACGAGGTCGACTCCTCGGAGATGGCGTTCAAGATCGCGGGCTCGATGGCGCTCAAGGAGGCGGCCCGCAAGGCCTCCCCGGTCCTGCTGGAGCCGGTGATGGAGTTCGAGGTCACCACGCCGGAGGAGTTCCTCGGCGACGTGATGGGCGACGTCACCGCGCGCCGCGGCCGGATCGAGAACATCGACGACCGCAGCGGCACGAAGGTGATCAGGGTGGTGGTGCCGCTGGCGGAGCTGTTCGGCTACGTCACCGACCTGCGGTCCAAGACCCAGGGCCGCGCGGCCGCGAGCCCGATGCAGCTGCACGCCTACCACGAGGTGCCGCCGCAGATCAGCAAGGAGATCATCGCCCGGGTGACCGGCGAGTAGGAGGGGAAGAGCGAGATGGCCAAGCAGAAGTTCGAGCGGACCAAGCCCCACGTGAACATCGGCACGATCGGGCACATCGACCACGGCAAGACGACCCTCACGGCCGCGATCACCAAGCGCCAGGCCGACAAG
>JBLMXP010000047.1:0-2987 GCA_050257835.1 Planctomycetaceae bacterium
TCTTGGCGACCTCCTTCACGAGCTCGGCGCCGACCTTCTCCATCGGGTCGTCCAGCTCGATCTCCTTGGCGATCGAGACGCCGTCGTTCGTGATCGTGGGGGCGCCCCACTTCTTCTCGAGCACCACGTTTCGGCCTTTGGGGCCGAGCGTGATCTTCACGGCGTTCGCGAGCTGGTCCATGCCACGCTCGAGCGAGCGCCGGGCTTCCTCGTCGAACGAGATGAGCTTCGGTGCCATCCGTCCTCCCCTCGGTCTTCCCTGCTCGGGTTTCTCAGCCTTGCCTTACGACTGCTAGCACTCACCAGGTGTGAGTGCTAAGGATGGTAGCCCCGAGGACGAGCGAGTGGCAAGCCCGATGGCGGCGCGATCAGCCCCGCGAGGCGTTGCGGTTGATCAGGACCGCGGATGCGAAGAACCCCACGATCCCGACGAACACGGAGCCGAGCGGCAGCACGAACCAGACGCCCACCGCGATCGCCAGCCAAATCGTGAAGAGTCCGACGAGCCACGCGCCGTCGGGTGTCTCCCCGCGCCGGCGTGCGTGCCACATCGACCGCAGCGCGATCAGACCGGGGAGGATCAGGCAGGCGAGTCCGCTCACGACGCCCCAGACCGCGAGCGCCGTGCCGAGCCGGGGGCGACGTTCGAGCCATCCCCGTCCGTCCTCGGTGGGGTGCGTGTACTCCTCGGCGGTCTGCTCGACATCGGCCTCCGCGCCGTGTACCTCGGCCACCGTCGGCGGACGTCCGGCTCGGAAACCCCACGCCATGGCCGGAGCGTACCCCCGGCGAGCAACGCTGCCTATCCATCGCTCGGCCGTGACCGATAGGCTCGGCGGATGACCTCCGACACGTGGCAGACCCGGTTCACGGCGACCCGTCTGTCGTTCCCGTCGTGGGCCGAAGCATCCCCCGACCGGCTGGCGCTCGTGACGAACCGCAGCGGCATCTGGCAGGCCTGGGCGCACGACCGGGTCGCGGGATCGTGGCGGCAGGCGAGCGACGAGCCGATCGGCGTGGAGTCGGTCCATGTCGCGCCGGACGGTCGGATCGTCTGGTTCAGCGACGCGACCGGCGACGAGACGGGCCGATGGATCGCGCAGCCGTTCGCGGGCGGCGAGGCGACCGCGCTCGCGCCCGGGCTCCCGACCGGATGGCCGATGGGGCTCGCGTTCGCCGGCGAGCTCCTCGCGGCCGGACTCGAGGTGGGCGGCGAGTACCGGATCTACGTCGTGGAGGGGAACGAGGAACCGCGCCTGCTGTTCCGCTCCGCGAAGCCCTGCGGGGTCGGCAGCATGTGGGGGCCGGGGGTACGGGGGCTCTCGCCCGACGGGCGGCTCCTGTGCATCAACCACGCCGAGCACGGCGAGGTGCTCCGCCCCTCGCTCCGCGTTCTCGAGGTCGCGACCGGCGCCACCGTGGCGGACCTCGTCGATCCGCGCCGCCGGATGGAAGCCGGTCCCTGGTCGCCCGACGGCGCCCACCTCGCCTTCACGAACGAGCTCGGCGACCGCGCGCGGCCGTCGATCTGGGACGAGGAGGGAGACGTTCGGCGCGACCTGGACGTCGACCTGCCGGGCGACGTGTTCGCGGTCGACTGGTTCCCCGACGGCGCCCTGCTGGTGCGTCACGAGCACGAAGGACGCGCCACGCTGCACCGCCTCGGCCCCGACGGCGCGACCCTCGAGCCGGTGAGCGACCCGCACGGGGACATCGACGACGCCCGCGTGCGACCCGACGGTGGCGTGTGGCTCTGCACCAGCAGCGGCGCCATGCCGCCCCGGATCGTCGACGCCGAGGGACGCGACGTCGTGGTCAGCCCGGATCCGCCACCGCCCCCCGGCCACGAGCTCCGCTCAACCTGGGCCGACAACCCGCACGGCGACCGGATCCAGGCCTGGGTCGCGATACCCGCCGACGAGGGGCCGTTCCCCCTGGTGCTCTCGGTCCACGGCGGTCCCGAGTGGCACGAGCGCGACATGTACGAGCCCGAGACGCAGGCGTTCGTCGACGCCGGTTACGCCGTGGCGCTCCCCAACTACCGGGGCTCGACCGGCTACGGCGTGCGGTTCCGCGAGGCGCTGGTCGGCAACGTCTGCTGGACCGAGAGCGAGGACCTGCTGTCGGTGCTCGACGCGCTGGTCGCCGACGGCGTCGCCGACCCCGAGCGCGTGTTCTGGAGCGGCTGGTCCTGGGGCGGCTGCCTGGCGTGCTTCAACGCCGGGGTCAACCCCGATCGCTGGCGGGCCGTGTTCGCAGGGATCCCCGCCGGGGACTTCGTGGCGGCGCACTGGGCCTCGGCGCCGGAGCTGCAAGCGTGGGACGACGCGGTCTACCTCGGCTCACCCGAGGAGGCGCCGGAGCGTTACCGACGGAGCGACCCGATGACCTACGTCAAGGCGGTCCGGTCACCGACCCTGGTGATCGCGGGCGAGCACGACCCGCGCTGTCCCCTCGAGGGGATCACGCCGTGGGTGGACGCGGTCCGTGCGCAGGGCGTCGAGGTCGACGTCCACCTGTACCCGGCCGGCCACCACGCGAACGCGATGGCCGACCGCGTGCGCCACATGGCGCTGATCCTCGACTTCTTTGCCCGCCACGGCGGGGTGGCTCAGAACCCGTAGGCGACCACGCGGTCGATCCGGACGTCGAGCATCACCGTGGAGCCCTCCTCGATCGGCGCGGCGTCGGCGTACTGCGGGTACTTCTCGTAGAAGAGGTTCCGGTCGCGCTCCCACTCGAACCCGTCCTCGATCACCTGCGCTTCGCCGAACAGGATCACCGAACGCAAGCCGTGGTCCCAGTCCTCGGAGTACTCGTCGACGGAGATCGCCACGCGCGGGTCGAACCGGACGTTGCGGACCTTCGCGGTGGCGGCCTCGCTCGCGATCAGCACGCGGTCGAGGTCGAGCACCGGGCTCACCGGGACGACGTGCGGCTCGCCCTCCGGCGAGACCGTGGCGAGGCGGGCGACGCGGGCGGCCGAG
>JBLMXP010000048.1:0-2960 GCA_050257835.1 Planctomycetaceae bacterium
CGCGGCGCGAAGGGCCCGCAGATCGTCGTGAGCCGCACCCATCCCGGGTTGTTGAAGAAGCTGTTCGAGATGGAGGTGCCCGAGATCGAGGACGGCGTCGTCGAGATCAAGGCGGTCGCGCGCGAGCCGGGCCACCGCTCGAAGATCGCCGTGTGGTCCAACGAGCCGGCGGTCGACCCGGTCGGCGCCTGCGTGGGCCCCAAGGGGTCGCGCGTGCGCAACGTGGTGACGGAGCTCCGGGGCGAGAAGATCGACGTGGTGCCGTGGGCGCCCGACGCCGGGGAGTTCGTCGCGAACGCGCTGCAGCCGGCCAAGGTGCGCGAGGTCCTGATCGATCCCGACACGCAGACGGCGCAGGTGATCGTCCCCGACTACCAGCTCTCGCTCGCGATCGGGAAGGAAGGGCAGAACGCGCGGCTGGCGGCGCGCCTGACCGGCTGGCGGATCGACATCAAGTCCGAGTCGCAGGCCGCGGGGGCTCCCGCGGGGGCGTAGGTGCCGGGCGCCGTGCCCGAGCGCACCTGCGTCGGCTGTCGGACGGCGGCGCCGAAAGGGGCGCTCGTGCGGGTCGTGCGGACGCCGGGGGGAACCGTCGCGCTCGATCCGGCCGGGTCGGCGCCCGGCCGTGGCGCCTACGTGCACCGCAGGGCCGCCTGCGTCGAGGCGGCCCTGCGCAAGGGCGGCCTCGCGCGGTCGCTGCGGGCGGGGCTGGGCCCCGAGATCGTCGGTAATCTAAGGGAACTCGTCGAGGAAGAGCAGGGGAGCGCGTGAGGGTCCACGAGCTGGCGAAAGAGCTCGGCGTCACCAGCAAGGAGCTGCTGGAGGCGCTGGAGCAGATGGGCGTGGCGGGCAAGTCCGCCTCCTCGAGCGTGCCCGAGGACATGGTGCCGCGCCTGCGGGCATCCGGCGGCAAGGCCACCACGGCCCCGGCGAAGCCGCGCGAGGTCCTCGAGCCGCCCCCCTCGCCGCGCAAGCCCAAGCCCAAGCCGAAGCCGGCGGCCAAGGCCGCCTCGGCCACGGCGGCGGCCACGCCCGCAGCCGCGCCCGCGCAGCAGGCGACCGCCCCGGTCGCGCCAGCCGCCGCCGCGCCTGCGACCGCCCCGCCGGCCCCGGCCCCCGCGGTGGCCGAGGCGCCGGCCCCGCCGAAGCGCCGTCCCCAGCGACCGGAGCCGGCCGCGCCCTCGGGCCCCGTCCTGCAGGTCGTCCACGGCGCCACCCCGCAGACGATCGCGGACAAGCTCGGGCGCTCGCCGGCCGACATCGTGAAGATCTTGTTCCTCGCGGGGGAGATGGTGACGGCGACGACGTCGCTGTCGGACCTCGCGATCGAGCTCGTGGCCGACCAGCTCGGCTACAAGGCCGACATCGTCGGGCTCGAGGACGAGCTGAGCGCCGGCGACCTCGAGGAGGAGGTCGACGCGTCCAAGCTCGTCGCCCGGGCGCCGGTCGTGACGATCATGGGCCACGTCGACCACGGCAAGACCAAGCTCCTTGACGCGATCCGCTCGACCGACGTCGTCGCGGGGGAGTTCGGGGGCATCACCCAGCACATCGGCGCGTACCAAGCGCACGTCGGGGACCGCGAG
Organism: Planctomycetaceae bacterium; assembly: GCA_050257835.1. Classification (GTDB taxonomy): domain Bacteria; phylum Actinomycetota; class UBA4738; order UBA4738; family HRBIN12; genus AC-51. Next base: position 1,587 of record JBLMXP010000048.1, read on the forward strand.
ATCACGTTCATCGACACGCCGGGCCACGAGGCGTTCACGGCGATGCGCGCGCGCGGCGCGAGCGTGACCGACATCGCCGTGCTCGTCGTCGCCGCCGACGACGGCGTGATGCCGCAGACGGTGGAGGCGCTCGACCACGCGAAGGCGGCCGACGTGCCGATCATCGTGGCCGTCAACAAGGTGGACAAGGACGAGGCCGACCCCAACCGCGTCCGCACGCAGATGGTGGAGCGCGGCGTCGTGCCCTCCGAGTGGGGCGGCGACTACGAGTTCGTCGACGTCTCGGCCAAGGCCAACCTGAACCTCGACACGCTGCTCGACACGATCCTGGTCGTCGCCGATCTCCAGGAGCTCAAGGGCGACCCCACCGGCAGGGCGCGCGGGACCGTCCTGGAGGCGCACCTCGACAAGGGCCGCGGGCCGGTGGCCACGGTCCTCGTGCAGAAGGGCACGCTCTCGGTGGGCGACGCGCTCGTCGCCGGCACCGCCTACTGCCGCATCCGCGCGATGCAGGACGAGAACGGTCGCGCCGTCGAGCACGCGGGTCCGTCCAAGCCCGTGCAGATCCTGGGGTGGAGCCACGTGCCGAGCGCGAGCGACGACTTCCGCGAGGTCGAGGACGAGCGCGAGGCGCGCCACATCGCGGAGGAGCGCGAGGCCAAGACGCGTGCCGCCGAGCTCGTCACCTCGCGGCGCCCCTCCCTGCAGGATCTGATCCGGCAGGTCGAGCGCGCCGAGGTCGTCGACCTCAACATCGTGGTCAAGGCCGACGTCCAGGGCTCGCTGCAGGCGCTCACCGACTCGCTGCTGAAGCTGCCGCAGGAGGAGGTCCGGGTGAACATCGTGCGCGGGGCCGTCGGCGGGATCACCGAGAACGACGTCACCCTCGCGGCCGCCTCCGACGCGATCATCGTGGGGTTCAACGTCCGCCCCGACGCCTACGTCCGCGACCTCGCCGAGAAGGAAGGCATCGACATCCGGCTGTACCGGGTGATCTACGACGCGATCGACGACATCAAGGCCGCGTTGTCGGGGCTGCTGAAGCCCGAGGAGCGCGAGAAGGTGCTCGGCGAGGCGGAGGTGCGTCAGACGTTCCGCGTCCCGCGCCTGGGCGTGATCGCCGGCTCCTACGTCCGCAACGGACTGATCCGGCGCAACGCGAAGGCGCGACTGCTCCGCGACGGCGTGATCGTCTACGACGGCAAGGTCGCGTCGCTGCGACGGTTCAAGGACGACGTCGCCGAGGTCCGCGACGGCTACGAGTGCGGGATCGGCCTGGAGAACTACCAGGACATCAAGGACGGCGACGTGATCGAGGCCTACGAGGTCGAAGAGGTCGCCCGCCACATCTGACGTGCTCGTCGCGCTCGAACG
>JBLMXP010000049.1:0-6793 GCA_050257835.1 Planctomycetaceae bacterium
TCGAGTCGCTCACGGCGCCCATCCCGCCCTGCTGGAACCCCCACGAGCCGAGGTGACCGTCGCCGACGTCGCCGATCGAGTGGTGCAGCATCACGTAGGCGGTGCCGGGCTCGTCGGGGCCAGCCCAGGTGCCGATCACGCCGTTGACCGCGAGCATCCCCTTGATCGCGTCGGACTCGAACCAGTCGTTCAGCAGGTCGGTCACCGACATCGAGAACAGGCGCGTGACGTCGCCGACGCCGCGCTCGCCTAGCTTGCGCATCTTCCAGGCGGTCTGCACCGAGGACAGCAGGTCCTGCGGCTTCGTCGAGCCGACGTGCGGCGGCACCCGCAGCAGGAGCGGCCCGAGGACGTCGGCGACGTTCTTCAGCCACGCCTCCCACTTCGGCATCGTGTCGGCGTCGCGCTTGGAGAACTGCGCGATCGACTCGTAAGACTTCGAGGCGTCGTCGGCGTAGACCGTGATCGCGCGCCCGTCGGGGAAGGCCTGGAAGTACGGCCCGAACGGCGTCACGTCGTAGCCGAACTGCTTGAGCTTCAGCTCGCGGATGATCGTCGGGGGCATCAGCGACATCACGTAGGAGTAGGTCGTGACGTTGATCTCCGGGTGATCCGCGAACGGCGCGCTCGTGTCGGCCGCGCCGCCGGTCTTGTCGCGGGCCTCGAGCACCACCGTGCGCAGGCCGTCGCGCGCGAGGTAGGCGCCGGACGTGAGCCCGTTGTGCCCCCCGCCGATCACGATCGCGTCGTAGACGTTGGCTGCCATCGCCGCGTTCCGTTCCTTCCCCCGGCTCTCGCCCTCCATCGCTCGGCCGCCCTCCGCTGCCGGGACGGTACCGGCGGCCTGACGGCACGCATCATGCCCCGACTTTGAATCGCCAGTCAACTTCGTGGCGCCTGACCTGCGCCGTTGACTTCGCAGGTCAGGTGCGTAGAGTGCCCGCAACCGCACGACGGCCCGGCCGGTCGGAGCGGCCGCGCCTTATACGGCGTTCAACGCGAGGCGAGGCCCGGAGGACGGGGATGGCGAAGACCCGGACGAAACAGCGCGACCGCCGCCAGGAGATCCTGGAGGCCGCCTCGCAGGTCATCACCGACCGCGGTCTGGCCGAGACCCGGATCCAGGACATCGCCGAGCGATGCGGGGTCTCGCCGGGTCTGATCCTCTACTACTTCGACTCGAAGGACCGACTCCTGGCCGAGGCCCTCACCCACGCGAACGACCAGTTCTACCTCCGCGTGACCCGCGAGCTGCGACGGATGCCCAAGGCCTCCGACCGACTCGACCGACTGATCCAGCTCTCGGTCCCCGGGCTGCTGCCCGAGTACGCGCTCCTGGACGAGTGGGCGCTCTGGCTCGAGATCTGGGTGCGCGCGCTCCGCGACCCGCAGCTCGCGAAGGACCGCGAGGCGCTGGACCGCCGCTGGGTCCAGTCGATCGCCGAGGTGATCCGCTACGGCCGACAGACGGGCGAGCTGTCGCCGGACCCGCACGACGCCGACGACCTCGCGATGCAGTTCGGCGCGCTCGTCGACGGGCTCGCGATCCAGGTGCTCCTCAACGACACCGTGATGTCCCCGAAGCGGATGTATGACATCTGCAAGGACGCGGCGGGACGGCTGATCGGGTTCGACGGCGCCGTCGCCTCCCCCGCGCGCGCGTGACCGCGACCGGTCCGCTCGCGGTCCTGGGCGCGATCAACGTCGACCTCGTGGTATCGGGGGCGTCGCTCCCGCGCCTCGGGGAGACGACGGTCGGCGGCACGTTCGCCCAGCACCACGGCGGCAAGGGCGGGAACCAGGCGGTCGCCGCCGCGCGCGCGATCGGGCGGTCCGGCGCCGTCGCGATGGTCGGCGCCGTCGGCGACGATCCCCTCGGCGCCCAGGCCCGCGACGCCCTCGCCGCCGGGGGCATCGACGTCTCGCGCGTGCGGACCGCGGACGTGGCCACCGGCGTCGCGCTGATCGCGGTCGACCGCACCGGCGAGAACCAGATCGTGGTGGCGCCCGGCGCGAACCACGCCTTCGACGACGTCACGGACGACCTGGACGCGCTCGCGCCGTCGTTCGTGCTCGCGAGCGCCGAGGTCGAGCACGCGGCCCTCGTGAGCGCCGCCGACTGGTGCCGTGCGCACGAGGTCGCCTTCGGGTTGAACCCGGCGCCGTCCTCTCCGCGCCTGCGGGTGTTGCTGGACGACGCGCGGGTCGCGACGCCCAACCGCGGCGAGGTGCTCGACCTCGTGCCGCGCGAGGACGACCCTCGCGTGGCCGCGCGGATGCTCGTGCGGCGCGCGCCGGGGCTGACGGTCGTGATCACGCTCGGCGCCGACGGCGCCCTGGTCGTCGAGGCCCACGGCGAGGACCTCGTCGACGCCCCGCAGGTCGAGGCGGTCGACACGGTCGGCGCCGGCGACTGCCTGAACGGCGTGCTCGCCGCCGGCCTGTGGGAGGGCCTGCCGATGCGCGAGGCGGTCCGGCGCGCGGTCACGGCGGCGGCCCTGTCCGTCACCGTCGAGGGCGCGCGCGAGGGGATGCCGGCCCGCGGGGCGATCGACGCCGCCCTCGCCGGGAAGGACTACAGCTAGCCGCGCAGGCGCGCTCCGTCGGGGTCGTACCAGGGCGTGCGGGCGATCTCGCCCGGCACCGGCCGCGCCCGCACCTCCACCTCGACGGGACCGTCCGCGAGGTCGCCGCGGACCCAGCCGAGCCCGACCGACCCGCCGCCGAGCGTGGGCGCCGGCGCGCCCGACGTGACGTGCCCGATCCGCTCGCCCTCCCGCATGATCGGCTCGCCGTGCCAGAGCGTCGCGCCCTGCGTCCGGACCGACACGAGCATGCGCTCCCGCGGCGCGTCCCGCAGCGCCGCCAGCGCCTCCTTCCCGACGAACGCCGCGTCCTTGGCCGGGTCGACCGCGAACCCGAGCCCGCTCTCGTACGGGTCGTCGAGCTGGCCGACGTCGTGGCCCCACGACCGGAACCCCCGTTCGAGCCGGGCCGCATCGAACGCGAACGCGCCGGCGTGCCGCAGCCCGAGGTCCGCGCCGGCGCGCACCACCTTCTCGTAGAGGTCGACCGCGAACTCGGTGGGCACGTACAGCTCCCATCCGAGCTCGCCCGTGTACGAGACACGGAGCGCCCGGCCCGTTGCCCAGCCCACCTCGATCTCGCGCGCGTCGAGGAACCGGAACGCCTCCGGCGACAGATCGGCCGGGGTCAGCCGCCCCAACAGGTCCCGCGACCCCGGGCCGGCCAGGTGCAGCACCGCGTACCCGCTCGTCACGTCGGTGAGGACGGCATCCGCAGGTAGTCCGTTACGGAGTAGTCCCTCGGCCCGGCGCTGCGCCAGCGTCGGCGCGACCACGAGGAACCGGTCCTCCGCGAGCCGTGTGACCGTCGGGTCCATCTCGATCCCGCCCCGTTCGTTGCACACGAGCGTGTAGCGGACACGCCCCACCGCCGGCAGGCGCGACGTGATCAGCCGATCCAGCCCGTCGGCCGCGCCCGGCCCCTGCACGAGGAACTTCGCGTAGGTCGACAGGTCGTAGAGCGCCACGGCCTCGCGCGTCGCGCGCACCTCCTCGGCGACCGGTCCGAACCACGACGGCGCGTCGAAGTCGTAGCCCCACGTCGGCTCGCCCGTCGCGCCCGGCTCGAACCACGCGGCGCGGTCCCACCCGGCCGCCTCGCCCACCGCCGCACCCGCCGCGCGCAGCTGCGGCAGCAGTGGGGAGCGTCGCACCCCGCGCCCCACGTCGGACTGCAGCGCCGGCCAGTGCATCGTGTAGAGGCGCCCGAGCGTCTCGGCGGTCTTCCCGTGCAGCCAGGCCCGGTTGTTCGCCCACCGGCCCATCCGCGCGATGTCGACCTCGGCGAGGTCCATCGTCGGATGCCCCTCGACGATCCACTCGGCGAGCGCCTTGCCGGCGCCGGGCGAGAAGATGATCCCCTGCGAGTTGAACCCGGCCGCGACGTACAGGCGACGCACCTCGGGGAACTCGCCGAGGTGGAAGTTCGCGTCCGGCGTGAAGCTCTCGGGCGCGCGCAGGTAGTGCGCGAACCCTGCGGTGCGCAGCGCCGGCACGCGCTCGCGCGCCGCCGCGAGCACCGGCGCGAAGTGGTCCCAGTCCTCGCCGAACTCGACGAACCCGCCGGTCGCGATGTCGCCCGGCGCCTTCGGCTTGCCCTTCGGCTCGAACGCCCCCACCACGTATCGCCCCCGGTAGTGGCGCACGTAGAGGTAGCCGTCCAGGTCGCGCAGGTACGGGAACCGCTCCTCGGCGCCCTCGACCTCCTCGGTCATCACCCACACGTGTTCGGCCGGGTACAGCGAGACCGACACGCCCGCCAGCCGCGCGAGCTCGGAGGTCCACAGGCCCGCGGCGAGCACCGCGGTCTCGCACCCGATCGTGCCGCGGTCGGTCTCGACCGCCGTGACCGCGCCGCGCTCGAGCCGGAAGCCCGTGACGGTGACGCCGTGGACGAACCGCGCCCCTCGGTCCTTCGCGCCCTTCGCGAGCGCGAGCGCGGCGTCCCCCGGGTTGACCGTCGCGTCGCGCGGCGTGACGGTCGCGCCCACGAGGTCGCCGACCTCCGCGACCGGCCACCAGTCCAAGACCTCCTTCGGCGACAGCTCGTGGCAGTCCACGCCGATCTCGCGCGCCATCGAGATCCCGGCCCGGAGCTCCTCCATCCGCGCCGGCGTCCGCGCCACCGTGAGCGACCCGACCCGTCGCAGGCCGGTCTCCACTCCGGTCTCCGCCGGCAGCGCCTCGTACAGGGCCGCGTTGATCCGGCTGAGCTCGGACAGCGCGTGTGTCCCGCGCGCCTGCGCCACGAGCCCCGCCGCGTGCCAGGTGGTCCCCCCGGTCAGGCGGGTGCGCTCGAGCACCACCGCGTCGGTCACCCCGAGCTTCGTGAGGTGATACGCGACCGACGACCCCGCGATCCCGCCGCCCACGATCACGACCTGCGCCCTTTCGGGCGGCTCGGAGAGCGGTTCGAGGATCGAGCTGTCGAGGTCGCGGTTCGCGAGGTGCTCGGGGATCGTCATGACGCCGGAGCCTACGCCCCGTGGCTCAGGCGCCGAACGCGGCGATCTCGGCCCGATGCTCCTCGTAGTGGTCGAAGGTCTCGTCGGCGAACTCCTCGGCCGCCTTGTCGGTCACCTCGGCCATCGCCTGCAGCGCGCTCCGCGCGTGCATCCGCCCCTCCTCGGCGCCCGTGATGACCTCGTCCCAGGTCATCAGCTTGGACTCCTCGGCGACGCTCGCGTTCAGCGCGTCCCAGTCCACGTCCTCGGGCTCGGGCGTGCCGGCCTGCATCCGGTTGAGGACGTCGCCCACGTAGCGAGCCCAGTACCCGCAATGCCACACGAGGTCCTTCACCGACCAGCCGGGGACGACGCCGGGCTCCTCTCGCCGCTCGTCGGAGATCCCCGCGAACGCGTCGACGAACGTCGACCACGCCTCGTCCTCACGCTTGAGCAGCTCGTCCCGGTCCATCGATGCCCTCCCCGTCGCCTTCGGTCGATCGCAGCCTATCCGTCTACAGGGCCGGCGGGGTCCTCGGCTCCACCCGCCAGCCGGTCGCGAGGATCACGCCGGCCAGGACGAGCGCGCCGCCGAGGAGCTGGCGGGTCGCGAAGGACTCGCCGAGCAGGACCACCGCGAGCGACGTCGCGAACAGGGGCTCGAGGTAGCCGAACGGCGCCGTGCGGGCCATGCCGCGACGGTTCAGGGCCCAGGCCCACAGGACGAAGCCGAGCAGGATCGGGCCGAAGCTCGTGTAGACGACGAGCAGCCAGTCGGCGGGGCGGACGACCGACCAATCCTGCGACGCCATCGCCGGGACGGAGGCGAGCACGAGGATCAGGCCGCCGGAGGCGAGGCTCGTCGCGACCAGCTCACCTTGCGGCACGCGCTCGCCGAGGCGTTCGACCATCGCGGCGTAGGCGCCGAAGGTGATCGCCGCGCCGAGCGAGAGCAGGTCGCCGAGGCGGGCGTCGCCGAGGCCGCTGGCGCCGAGGAACACGACGACGCCGAGCATCCCCACCGCGAACCCGGCGACCTCGTAGGCGGCGGGCCGCCTGTGCGCGCCGAGCGCCGAGAACGTCATGCCCCAGATCGGGTGGGTCGCGATCAAGATCGCGCTCGCGATCGCGGTGGTCCGGTCCAGGCCGAGCACGAAGAAGAGCTCCAGACACGCGTACCCCAGGAACCCGGCCAGGACCACGAAGCGGAGGTCGCGGCCCCGGAGCGTCCGCCGCCGTCGGATCGCGACGAGGTAGGCGAACACCGCGACGAGCAGCAGCACGTAGTGGGCGCCGACGAAGGCCACCGGGTCGAGCCGGCGGAACAGGTACTTGTAGACGGGGAACGTCGAGGCCCAGAGCATCACCGAGACGACCGCGGCGGCCGCGGGCCAGATCGACGTGTCGGTGCGGGTCGGCGTCGCCACCCCGCGGACGCTACCGCGTCCGCGGGAAGCCGAGGTCGACCTTGCTCGTCCCCGGGTCGGGCCAGCGCTCCGTGACGACCTTGCCCTTGGTCCAGAAGTGGATCCCCTCGGGCCCGTACATGTGGCTGTCGCCGAACAAGGAGTCCTTCCACCCGCCGAACGAGTAGTAGCCGACCGGCACCGGGATCGGGACGTTGATCCCGACCATCCCCGCCTGGCAGTCGAACGTGAACTGGCGCGCGGCGCCGCCGTCGCGAGTGAAGATCGCCGTGCCGTTGCCCCACCGGTTCTCGTTCACGAGGCGGAGCGCTTCGTCGTAGGTGTCGACGCGGACCAC
>JBLMXP010000050.1:0-25638 GCA_050257835.1 Planctomycetaceae bacterium
GGACCGAGCGCGCATCAGACCACCTCGCTCCTGCTGTCGACGGGGCGCCCGTGGAGGCAACCCGCTCCGGCCCCGACACCCGTCCGGCGAGGGCGTCGGCTCTTAGACTGTGCCCGATCGAGTTCAGGCCCGGCCCTCGGCCCTCGGCCCTCGCCCTCGGCCCTCGTAGCTCAGTGGAGAGAGCAGCGGTTTCCTAAACCGTGTGTCGCAGGTTCGATTCCTGCCGGGGGCACCGGTCCGGTCGCGGCTCGTGGCATCAGAAGGCGTCGGCGTCGCCGCCGGCCGAGCCGCGTTCGCGCTGCGTGTGGATCAGCCGGACCCCGCTGGTGAGCACGAACGTGACCACCGCGGCCAGGAGCGTGGTCGGGAGCAGCGAGAGTCCGGTCATCTCGGTGACCACGAGCGTCGAGCCAAGGGGAGTCTTCGTGACGCCCGCGTTCGACGACGCCATCAACGCCGCGACCAGGACCGCCTCGTTCGCCCCGGGGGCGAGCACGTGGAGGGCGCGCCCCACGCAGGCCCCCACGAAGAACAGCGGGATGATGAAGCCTCCTCGCCACTCTCCCGAAAGGGTCACGGACGTCCCGGCGAGCTTGGCGAGCGCGGCGAGCGCGAAGAAGGCGACCGTCTCGCCGTGACGCGTGAGGATGTCGGCGATCTGGCCTTCGCCGAAGGTCAGCGAGTAGGTGGAGAGGAGGCCGAGCCCGGCGAGCAGCAGCCCGCCGAGCACGGGGCGGAGCTCGGGCCGGAGGCGATGCGCGACCCAGCGCAGCGCGGTGCTCAGGTAGGTGAAGGCCGTGGCCACCCCGGCGCCGGCGACGCCCGCAGCAGCTGCCCATCCGAGTTGACTCATGGGCAGCGTCGCGGGCGCGGAGAGGTGGAAGACCGGCGTCAGGTCTCGTCGAGCGACGGCCACGTACACGACGTAGCCGCTGAGGGAGCCGATCACCGCCGGCAGCACCGCTTCGTAGTACTGCAGGCCACGCCGGTGCAGGATCTCCAGGGAGAACACGGCTGCGCCCAGCGGCGCGCCGAACAGCACCGAGAACCCCGCGGCCATGCCGGAGATCGTCAGCACCCTGGACCCTTGGACCTCCAGCTTGGCTCGTGACGCCGCCCACGATGCGAGCGAGCCGGTCGTCTGGACCAGCGGCGCCTCAGGGCCCATCGCGCCGCCCGACGCGATGCACAGCCACGAGATCGGGATCAGCGAACGGAGCGTCTGCATCCCCATCGCCGTCCCCGAGACGTGGATGTTGTCGACCATCAGCTCGACGTCGCCGGGGCTGCCGACGAACCGGGTGAGCAGCGCGACGACCAGCCCTACGCCGCCCAGGATCGCGAACCCGACGAACCCCTGCCACTCGGTCGGCCAGAGCACGCGTTGCAGGACGTGCAGGACCCAGAGGTAGAACGCGCCGACGAGCCCGGAGGCCAGGCCCACGAGGAGCACCAAGCCCACGACCCCTCGTTGCATGCCCACGAAGAACCCGTCGAGGAAACGGAACGGTGTGACCCGGCGCATCGAAGTATCGTAGTACGATATAAGTGTGGAGGGCACCGCCCGGGTCACCGATCGCGACTACCGCCGGCTGCTCAGGTTCCGTACCGAGATCCGGCGGTTCCTGCGGTGGAGCGAGGAGCAGGCCGAGGGGCTCGGCCTCTCGGCCGCCCAGCATCAGTTGCTGCTGGCCGTGCGGGGTCACGACGACCGCCGCGGGCCGACGATCGGCGACGTCGCCGAGGCGCTCCTGCTCCGGCACCAGAGCGCGGTAGGGCTGGTCGATCGAGCGGCGGAGGCGGGGCTCGTTCGCCGGGAGGTCGACCGCGAGGACCATCGTCGCGTGCGCCTGCGGCTGACGGCGGAAGGCGCCCGGAAGCTGGCTCGCCTGAGTCGCCGTCACCTCGAGGAGCTCGACCGCTTGGAGCGCGGCGCGTTGGCGCGGTCTTGACGGCGCCGACGCCCGCCGGAAACCAGGTGAGGGAGCCTCACGCGCCCGTTGGTAGCCTGCCCCGCAGCCGAGCGCGAGGAGGTGCCCCACGATGGTGCTGTGCGTTCCCGTGACCGCCGACGGCGCCATCGACCCTCGATGGGGCCGGGCCGACCGGGTGGCGGTGGTGGAGACGACCGGCGACGCGATCGGAGCATGGCAGGAGTTCGACGTCGGGTGGAACGCCGCGCACGACGCTGGAGGAGAAGGCGCCCATCACGCACGGGTTGCCCGGTTCCTGCTCGAGCATCACGTCGAAGCCGTCGTCGCGAACCACATGGGTCCCGGGATGCTGCACATGGTGGAGCGTATGGGGATCGCGGTGCACCTCGGCGCCGAGGGCGATGCGCGCGCGGCGGTCGTGTCCACGCTCGCCGGCCACACGGGCTAAGGGCCCGGGGAGGCCGTGGCCGTTCGCCTTCCCCCGCGGCGCGATCGCTTCAGGTGGTGGGAGGGCCATCCACGGCGAACACCGAGTCCCCGCTCCCGGCCCGCACGCCGATCAGGTCCGCTGGCGTGTCGGAGGGGTTGCTCTCCCGGTGGATCAGCCCTCTGGGAACGAGGACGAAATCGCCGGGGCCGGCATCCACCGTCTCGGCGCCGCCCGGTCCGAACTCCATCCTCAGCGCGCCCGTCAGGACGTAGATCGCGGTCTCGTACGTCCCGTGGTGGTGCCAGCCGGACACCATCCCCGCCTCGGTACGCACCATCCCGGCCCACAGGCCGTCGGTGGCGAACGCTTGCCGTCGGTCCATCCCCGGTGTGGGCGGACCGGCCGCCAGCTCCGCCGCCCTCACGACCACCACGCGATCGTCCATGCGCCACTCCTCCTTCACGGTCCGCATGCCCTCCAAGGGCCCGTACGCTGAACCGCGCCAGGCTACGATGCCGAGGGTCGACGTCACGACGGTCGCGACGCGACCTGCCCGTCCATCCGTTCGTCGCGGTAGCGACGAACGGCGATCGCTCCCCACGATCCCCAAGACCTGATGTTGCTCCGCCCGATGCTCGCCACGTTCCGTCTGACGGTCCGGGCGACCTGGATCGATCTTGCGACTGGCCCGGTGACCCCCGCGCGACGTGCCAGAGTGAACTCATGGCGAAGACGATGCGGGCGGCTCGGGCCTCCGTCGTGGCCGTCGTGGTCCTCGGGCCCCTCGTGCTCGCACCCGGGCCGGCGAGGGCGACGTCCCCGGGGCGAAGCGGCGCGATCGTGTTCGCCGCCGCGAAGCCGCTCGACGCGCCGCGAGGACTGTTCCGCGTCGACGCCGACGGTAGCGGCCTCGCGCGCGTCCTGCCGAAGGCGACGTGGGAGGACATGGCGGCGGCGTGGTCTCCCGACGGCACGACGCTCGCGTTCACGAGCGATCGCGGCGGCAGCAGGGACATCTGGTCGTTCGTCCCCGGCAGCGGCGAGCAGCCGGTCCAGCTCACCGACACGCCGAAGAGACAGGAGTGGTTGCCGACCTGGTCGCCCGACGGGCGGCTCGCGTTCCTCTCGGAGCGTGCGCGACGCACCACGATCGACGTGCTGGACCCGGCCACGGGTGCGCGGACGTCGATCCTGTCGGCTCGGGCGCTCTACGGGGTCGAGTGGTCGCCGCGCGGCAGCCGGATCGCGTACGCGATCGACCGGGGCGGCGCGGTCGCGATCGGGGCGGTGCACCCCGACGGGTCGGGCCGCGCGCGCTGGTCGGGCGGGCTCGCGCACGCCGTCGTGTACGACTGGCGGCCCGACGCGCGGTGGGTCGTGTTCCAGGGTGACGCCGGCGGTCGGCGGGCGCTGTTCGAGATCGCCGCCGGCGGCACGCACCGGATCCGCAGGCTGACGCACTCTGGGCCCGGGGAGATCGATCAGCACGCGGTCTACGCGCCGGGCGGCACGAAGGTCGCGTTCGTAAGGACGACCGCGAAGGGCGACGAGCTCTGGCTCGTCCGTGCCGACGGCGCGCACGAGCGCCGGCTCCGCGCGTGCCACCGCATGCGCGTGTACGGGGTCACCTGGCAGCCGTTGACCTGACCACCGGGCAGGCCGCGCCCGCACCGGTAGGCTCCGCGCTGCGACCGGCATGATCCCGTTGCTCGTCCTGTTGTTCTCGAAGGTCAAGCGCGCCCTCACCCAACACGTCTCGTTCGGCACAGCGCCGTACAGGGCGCTCGTCACCGCAGCAACGGTCGGGTACGGAGACGTGACGCCGCACGACGGCGTGGGTCGCATCATGGCGAGGCGCTGGTCGTCGGGCGGAGGACGGCGACGTCCTGATCGCCTGCGTGGCGCTCCGCGCCTTGGCTCCGGGGCTGGCGATGTGGCCCTCGCGAGCTCGCCGAAGGTCGCCCAGGCGCTGCGGGACCTCGGCTCCATCGCACGCTTTCGGCCGACGAGCTGGTCGCTCACACGATCGCCAAGAGCCTGGAGGCGCCGCATGCCGGGGACCTGCTGCTGCGGCTGGTGGACTCGGAGCGCTACGTGATGGAGGAGACCCCGGTCCGCGACGACATGGTGGGGCTGCCGGCCACCGACGTGCGCCCCGACCACCCGGCGATCGTGCTGGGCATCGTCCGTGACGGCGACGTGACGGTCGTGCTCGACGACGACCCCGTGGTGCGGCCCGACGACGTGCTGATCACGCTCGCCACCCGGCGGCGGCCCCGCTAGGTCCGGCGGCTTCGGCGCCGGGCTCGCGCTGCCTCCCCGAAGGGGGTCGACCGGCCCCCGACGGATCGGCGGACCGGTACGAGAGTGGTGCCTGGAGAGGCTGGGCGTGAAACAGAGCGTGCTCGTCGTGGAGGACGAGGCGAAGATCCGTCGCTTCCTCCGCACGCTGCTCGAGCGTGACGGGCTCGAGGTGCTTTCGACGTCGTCGGGCGCCGAGGCGATCACCCTTGCGCTCGAAGCGCACCCCGACCTGGTCCTGCTCGACCTCCGTCTGCCGGATATCCCGGGGGAGGAGGTCGCTCGCGAGGTACGCGGGTACACGTCGGTGCCGATCGTGATGCTCACGGCCAAGGCGAGCGAGGAGCACCGGATCCGCGGGCTCGAGCTCGGGGCCGACGACTACGTGACCAAGCCCTTCAGCCCGCGCGAGCTCGTGCTGCGGATCCGCGCGATCCTGCGACGTGCGTCGGGGAGCGAGGCCACGACCGGTCCCGCCTCCTTCGGAGGCGGGGAACTGCTGCTCGACGAGGACCGGCGCGAGGCGACGGTCCGGGGTCAGGTCGCCGAGCTCACGCCGACGGAGTGGGCCATGCTGACCGCGTTGGCGCGCGTGCCCGGCCGCGTGTACTCGCGCTACGAGCTGATCAACCGCGTGCACGGCTACGAGTTCGAAGGCTACGAGCGCACGGTGGACTCCCACGTACGGAACCTCCGCCGGAAGGTGGAGCGCGATCCGCATACGCCGGCGATCGTCGAGACGGTCCTGGGCGCCGGCTACCGGCTGGGACTGACCCGCGATGCGTAAGGTCCGGCTACGGACACGGTTCGTCGCGTCCTTCGTCGCCGTCGCGCTGATCGGCGTGGGGACGCTCGCGGTCCTGACGCTGGCGCTGCTGCCCGGGCGGTTGGCACGGCTCGTGGTCGAGCGGCAGGACGACGCGGCGGTCCGGGCCGCTCGGGTGCTCGAGCGCGCGTACGAGCGGCACGGAGGTTGGTCCTCGGAGGCCCTGGGCCGCGCCGGCGCGTTCGCGGCTGAGGCCGGGGGCACGATCAACGTGACCACCGTGCCGAACGGCGGCACCTCGCAGGGCCTGGGGAGCGCGACGGCCTCGCCGGCACGGAGCGGGCAGTCGCCGGCGACGTCGCCGACGCCGTCGTCGGGCGCGCAAGGGGAGGGCCCCGGGGAGCCCGGCGGGAACCCGTCGCCGTCGCCGAGCGGGCGCGCGGACGGAGCGGGCGACGGCACGGGATCGTCGCAAGGGTCGGGAGGGTCCTCGCAGACGTCCGCCCCGTCACCGACGGCCCAGCCCTCCGGGCACGAGGGCTCGGGCGGCTCTGGCTCGGGCGGCACTGGTTCGGGCGGCTCGGGCGGCTCGGGCGCCGGCTCCGGCGCCGGCTCGGGCGCCGGCAGCGCCGGCTCGGCTCAGGGGCTCGTGGCCGCCGGGCCGGACGGTCGCACCGTCGAGGTCCCGATCGTCGTGAACGGCGTGACGGTCGGCACGCTCACGGTCACCTACCCGTCGGGTGGTCTGCCGGGCCCCGAGCGCGATCTCGAGACCTCGCTGCGATGGGCGATCATCGCCGCGTCCGCCGTGGCGATCCTCGCGGCGCTCGGTGTCTCGCTGCTGATCGCGCGGCGGCTCGACCGGCCGATCTCGCGGCTCACGCGCGCCGCGAGGCGCCTGGGCGGCGGCGACCTGACCGCTCGCGCCGGCAGCGACGGCGCGCCCGGCGAGGTCGGCGAGTTGGCCGCAACCTTCGACCAGATGGCCGACGCGCTGGCCCGCGAGGACGAGGTCCGACGGGTGCTCGTTGCCGACGTCGCCCACGAGCTCCGGACGCCCGTCACGATCCTGCAGGCCTCGCTCGAGGAGCTGGTGGACGGCACCGCGGAACCCGAGATCGACCTGCTCAGCTCGCTGCACGACGAGGTGCTGCGCCTGAGCAAGATCTTGCAGGACCTCGGCTCGCTCGCGGAGGCGCAGGCGGCCGGGCTCGAGATGAGGGTCCAGCCCGTGGACCTCGCGCAGGTGACCGGCAGCGTGATCGACCGGCTGCGGCCGTCGTTCGCCACCGCCGAGATCGAGCCGCACGCCGACCTCGCGCCGGCGACCGTGATGGGCGATCGCGACCGCCTCGACCAGGTCGTCACGAACCTCCTCACGAACGCGATGAAGTTCACGCCCCCCGGGGGCGACGTCTCGGTCCGGGTCGCGACCTTCAACGGCGACGCACGCCTCGAGGTCGTCGACACGGGTGGGGGCATCCCCGAGGACGAGCTGCCGCACGTGTTCGAGCGCTTCTGGCGCGGACGGGCCGGGCGTACGACGAGCGGGAGCGGCGTGGGTCTCGCCGTCGTCGCCGAGCTCGTGCGCGCTCATCACGGCACCGTCGAGGCGGCCAACGCACCCGGCATGGGGGCGTCGTTCCGCGTGATCCTCCCGCGGGTCTGAGCAGGCCGCCGAGCCTCGACGCCATCTGCACATGGGGTGCAACGTCCCTGCACCGCCGGGTGGTGGTCTGTGATCGACACGAGAGGAGGTCCCCAGATGCGAACGAGAACCCGATGGCTGGTCGGCCTGGCGGCGGCCGTGCTCGTGGTGGGCGGCGCCTACGGGGTCGCCTCGGCGAGCGGCGCGGGGTCGCCCGGGGACGGCCTGCGGCAGCAGCAGCGCGGTGTGCTGGCAGGCGACACCGACCGGGACCGGGACCGGGACCGCGACCGAGACCGAGACCGGATCCACCAGCTCGACGGCGCGGTCGCGCCCGTCGCCGTCGGCGACCAGACGCGCGACCGTGACCGGCTACGCGACGGCAGTTGTCTCGACGACGCCGCCGTGACGCCGAACGGGCCCGTCGCGGCCCAGGCCGGGCAGGCCGAGCCCGCGCAGGAGCGTGCACGTGAACGCGAGCAGCAGCGCGATGGCGACGGTTCCGGCCAGAGCGGCGGCTGCGCCTGCGAGGCCGAGCAGGAGCAGAACCGCAACGGCGGCTCGGACGAGCCGCAGCAGGAACAGGAGCAGGAACGCAACGGTGAGGGACCGCAGGCGGGCAGCGGATCGCCCGACGGGTCCGGCCCGCCCGAGGGGTCGGGCTCCGGCGGAGGTCAGGGCGGCCGGTCCTGACGATTCCCACCGTCCCCACCACCCCTCCCACCTGCTCCTGAGCACGAAGGGGGCCTCACCGGCCCCCTTCCGTGCGTCACCTCCGCGAAGGACCGCGCTGACGCGGTCCTTCGCGCATCGGGCCCTCCAGCCCTCGGTGCGGGACGGCTGCTCCGGTTGACTGGCGTCACGGCCACGGGCGTCAGGAGGCGGTCGTGGTCCTGCAGGGAGGAGGGCCGTCGTGAGACGACCCGGGACCCGTAGTGGGGTCGCGGTGACGATCGCCGTGGTAGCGGCGGTCGCGTCCTCGTCGATCGCGCTCGCGGCGGCCCGCGGGCCCGGCGGAGGCGGAGGCGGGGGAGGTCACGAAGAGGCGGCGCCCAACAACCTGTCGTTCCCGGTCCTGTGGGCCGAGGGCGTCGCCAAGGACCTTCCGGGCACCCGCGGGATGGCGCCGATCCTGCACGGGGCCTGGTGGTACCAGTGGGGCACGAACGGCACCGAGCCGAACGTGACCCCGGCCGCGTGCCAGCCCGACCCCGACGACCAGCGGCTCTGTGACGACGGGATCGCGCAACAGGCAGACCCGTCGCTCGTGCCCGGGCAGCCGCCCGCGGACGACCCGATGCCGCTTGCGCGCGCATACCTGCAGCACGACCCCGACAACGTCTGGCGGGCCGCGTCGCGCTCGATGGCCGGTACGCGCGTCGACGTCGACGCGATCGATTGGGGCGACAACCTCGAGTCGAAGGACTGGACCACGTCCTCGCACGTGAGGACGGAGGTCGTGCTGCTCGAGGATCGGGCGGCCGGCGACGCCGACCACGTGCGCTGGCCCCTTCGTGAGTACGCGATGCGGCACACGTCCGGGTGGGGCATCGACGAGGTGCAGGGCCTCGAGGCGACCGACCGGGCGGGGGTGCCCGTGCTCGGGCCCGGCACCCAGGCCACCGTGTACTCGAACTGCGCGCGTCTCACGATCCAGCGGCTGGATGTCCCACGAGAGGACCCGGCGCTCGCCACGCTCGTGTGGGTCGCGGGGCGCGGTTGGAGGGAGCGGGCGGGCGCGACGGTCGACCTCGTGCGCCCGCCGTTGTTCGACCGGCCGGTCTGGGAGGCGGGCGACGGCCCCCGGTCCTTCTCGGCGGAGATCAACGTCAAGGGCAAGGTGATCTACGGCTACACGTGGAACCTCCGCCGGTTGAGTGACAGCGCCGGCGACTACCGGATCACATTCAGCCTCGACCCGACGGGCCTGTGCCCTACCACGTGCAACACGTTCTTCGTGACGGGCGTGACGAGCATCATCGCGCCGAGCGAGACGGAGGCCGAGGGCAGGGGTGGCGGCACGCCCGTCCTCGTCGCCCGCCGCGCGCTGACCTTCGTGGACGTCCGCATCGAGGCCGGGACAGGAGGGGGCGGCCCGCGCTGAGCGCTCGCCGTCGCCCGGAGGGGAGAGGGACATGCACAGGCTTGGCATGGTGGGGCTGAGCTCGACGATCGCGCTGGCGGGGCTGCTCGTCGGGACGGCCCTGGGCGCGTCGCCGTCGGCCTACTCGGGACCGGCGACGCTGAGCGCCGCGGGGTCGATCCGCGGCGTCGTGCTCTGCGGCGAAGGCGAGACCGCGACCGCGCCGGTGCCGAGGGAGTGGTCGACCGTCTGGGTGCAGGGCCGGAGCCTCTCTGCGAGGACCGACCAGGACGGGACGTTCCGGATCGACTACGTCCCGGCGGGCACGTACGTGCTGGGCGTCCAGACCGCCGGGATGCCGATCCGGGGTGAGTTCACCGTGACCGTGCGGGCGCGCACCGTGACCGACGCCGGCCAGCTCGTCGTCCACGGCGGCTGCGGCGCGTGCGGCGGCGGAGGCGGCGGCGAGGCGGGCAGCGGCGAGGAGGGCGGCTGCACGGACGGCTCGTGCGGCGGCGAGGCGTGAGTCGGATCGCGGCTCAGCGTTCGTCGGGCCACTCGACCCCCTCCCACGGGTCGTAGTCGACCTCGAGCGGTTCCTGCGCGGGGCGCTCGCCCTCGGGTACGTGCTGCAGGTTGACGCGGATCCGCGTCCAGGTGGTGCTCCGCCCGCGCATCGAGTCGACCATCACGTCGGGCGGCTCGAGGTAGCCGACGATCTCCGGGTGCCTGGCCTTCCATCGCGCGAGCCCGTCGAGCGCCTCGCGCTCGGTGGCGGCGCGCGCGATCTCGATCAGGGGCATCCTGGTGCGGCGCCGGCCGGTCGGCCCGCTCGTCTTGCCGGGCGCAGGCGGCGGCACGATCCCCTCGGCCGCGCGGGCCTCGCGGGCCTTCGAGGGCTGCACGCGCGGCGGCTCGCCGGGCGCCTTCGCGTACTGCGGGGGCCACGGCGCGTCGGCGAAGCCGGCCTCCTCGTGCTGGTCCGCGAGCGCGAGCAGCGGCTCCAAAGACCCCCCGTCGTCGATCCCGGCCCATGGGTCGCCGATCCGCGCGAACCGCTCGGGCACCGTCGCGATCGTGAACGCGGCCGGGTCCGAGCCGGGCACCTCGTCCCACGTCAGCGGCGCGGACACGCGGCCGTCGGGCGTGGGCCGAACCGAATAGGCCGACGCCACCGTGCGGTCCTTCGCGTTCTGGTTGTAATCCAGGAAGACGCCGTGGCGCTCCTCCTTCCACCACTTGCTGGTCGCGATGTCCGGCACCCGCCGTTCGACCTCGCGCGCGAGCGCCACCGCCGCGCGGCGCACCTCGGGGAACGTCCAGCGCCGCTCGATCCGCGCGTAGACGTGGATCCCGCGCGACCCCGACGTCTTCGGCCAGCCGGTGAGCCCGAAGTCCTCGAGCGCGTCCTTCGCCGCGAGCGCGACCTCCACGATCTGGGGCCAGCCCACGCCGGGCACGGGGTCGAGGTCGACGCGCAGCTCGTCGGGGTGGTCGAGGTCCTCCGCGCGGACCGGGTGCGGGTTCAGGTCGATGCAGCCGAGGTTGATCACCCATGCGAGCTGCGCCTCGTCGCGCACCACGACCTCGTGCGCCGTGCGACCCGACGGGAACTTCAGCTCCACCGTCTCGACCCAGTCCGGACGCGACGACGGCGCCCGCTTCTGGAAGAAGGCCTCGCCGTCGGCGCCGTTCACGAACCGCTTGAGCGCCATCGGCCGCCCGCCGACCCCGCGCAGCGCCCCCTCGGCGACCCCCAGGTAATAGCGGACGAGATCGAGCTTCGTGAGGCTTAGGCGCGGGAAGAACACCTTGTCGGGGTTCGAGATCGCCACCTCGTGTCCCGCGAGCTCGAGGAGCTGCTTCTTCGGCGCCATGCGCGCCAACCTACCCCGAAGACCGGCGTTCGAGCCGGCGTCGAGCGAGCCGGGTGCATTCGGGGAGCGCGCCCTCGACGGGCGTCAGCTGGTGGATGGAGCGAGGGAGGAAGGCGTCTCCTCGACGTCGACCCGTTCGATCCGGCACGCGGGTCCCGACGCACGTTCGACCAGGTGGCTGCCGCACATCGCGCACATGCCGTCGCCGTGGGTCACAGCGCCGCAGTCCCAGCACGACCACGTGGCCTGTTGCCGTCGGAGCCGAACCTCGGCGCCTTCGGCGATCGTGCCCTTGGCGAGCTCGTCCAGGTACATCCGTACGGCGTCTTCGGAGATCGCCGCGTCCTCCACCACGACGTCCATCCCGGTGACCCGCTGCGCGCCCTGCGCCTGGGCGGTCTCGAGCGCCGCCAGCAGCGCCGCCTTCACGATCCCGTGCTCGTGCATCGGCCACCTCCGTCCTGGGTCGCCCGCAGGCTCACGCGACACGGTAGGGGCCGGGCGCATCGCCGGGGAGCGGGCGGATGGCCCCCGCCCGAGGGGACAGGCGTCCTTGCACCTGCGCGCGCCTTCGCTTCTTGGCGATCCGATGGAGATGGCGGCGGTCCAGGTCGTCCTGGTCGGTCGACGCGGAAACTGGGCCGCGATGGGACGCCGACCCCCCCGCGGGCTCCCCCTCGGGCCCTTGCTGCTCATCCTGGCCACGACCGTGGCCTGCACGGGGTCGGGATCGACGACGCCGTCCACCGACGCGCCGAGCGTGACCGTGCCCGTCGCCGGGGGGCCCTGCGCCCGCTACGTGTCGCCGACCGGCGACGACGGCGCGGCGGGAAGCCGGAGCGCGCCGTGGGCGACGATCCAGCACGCGTCCGAGGCCGTGCCGGACTCGGCGTGCACGGTCTGGATCGCCGATGGGACCTACCGGAGCCCGACCGAGATCGACCGGACCTTCGCCACGCGCACGGTCTTCCGCGCGGAGCACCCGTACCACGCCGAGTTCGTGAGCGACGGGTCGGCGCTGGATCTCGGCGGCAACGCGCGCAACATGGTGTTCACGGGGCTGCAGTTCCGCCAGACGGGTCCGAGCGCGGTCGGCGTGATGGTCTATGTCTCGGGCAACGACGCCGGGACCGAGGCGCCGAGCGACATCACCTTCACGAACGACGTCTTCCACGACTCCTGGGGCGACGACCTGATGAAGATCCGCGGCCGGTCGCACTCGATCGTGGTCCGCGACAACATCTTCTACAACCAGTCCGACCAGGGGCAGGGCGAGCAGCACATCGACGTCAACAGCGCGAGCGACGTCACGATCGAGGACAACGTCTTCTTCAACGACTTCGCCGCGAGCGGCCGCCCCGACGACCACGTCTCGCAACATTTCATCGTCGTCAAGGACAGTGGTGGGAGCGCCGACGGCCAGGTGGGCAGCCTGAACGTCACGATCGCACGCAACGTCTTCCTGCACTACGAGGGCGACCGGGCGAGCATGATCGCGATCGGCAACGACGGGAAGCCGTACTACGAGGCCCAGCACGTCACGATCGCCGACAACCTGATGCTCGGCGACGGTCCCGACGAGCTCTACGCCGCGCTCACGATCAACGGTGCGCGCGACGTCTCGTTCCTCAACAACACGGTCGCCGGCGACCTGCCGTCGGAGTACTTCGGGTTCCAGATCGGGCAGAAGGGGCAGAACCCGCAGAACCAGCAGATCACGCTCGCGAACAACATCTGGTGCGACCCCACGGGCACGATGAGCACGGTCTCGGGCGGGACGCCCTCGGCGGTCTCGGGCCTCACGCTGGACCGCAACCTGTACTGGAACGCCGGCAACGCGATCGTTCCCGGCGCGCTGATCGGGTCCCTGAGCGCGCCCAACGGCCTGGTCGGCGACCCCGGGGTCCGCGCGAAGGAGACGATCGCGTTGCCCTGGTGGAACGGCACGGGGTTCGCGAGCGGGGACCGGACCGTGCGCGACGCGTTCGTCCGGATCGTGTCGACCTACGGCGCGATCCCAGGCAGCAGCCCGGCCGTCGGGGCGGCCGACCCGGCGCTCGCGCCGCCGACCGATATCCTGGGGAGGCCGCGAGGCTCCACCCCCGACATCGGAGCCTTCGAGACCGCGAACTGACCTCTCCGCACCCCTCGACCCCAAGGAGGAACCGGCGATGGATCGCGTGCGCACCCTGACCGTCGCAGCAGCCCTGCTCGCCGTGCTGATCCCGGCTCCTCCCGCCTCCGCGGCGGTGCCCTCGGGCCACGCCCGCGAGGCCGCGCGGGCGAAGAAGCCCCCGGTGGTCGTCATCGTGATGGAGAACCACGAGTACGGCACGATCATGCGCTCGTCCTCCGCGTCGTACCTGACCCGGAGGTTCCGACGCCGCGCGACGCTGTTCACGCGCTACCACGCGCTGCACCACCCGTCGCTGCCGAACTACCTCGACATGACCTCGGGGACCACGAGCGGGTGCCGGAGCGACTCGTGCCCGCGTAAGACGTACAGGACCAACAACCTGTTCCACCAGCTCTCGCACCAGGGCATCGGGTGGGTCGCCTGGCAGGAGTCGATGCCGAAGCGGTGCGCGCTCAACTCCTCGGGCAGCTACGCCGTCAAGCACAACCCGCCCGCCTACTACCGCGACCTGTTCCCGAAGATCTGCCCCAGACGGGACCGGCCCTACCCGTCGAAGCTCCCCGCCGCGCTGCCGCCCTTCACGTTCATCACGCCGAACGAGTGCCACGACATGCACGACTGCTCGATCGCGGTCGGCAACCGCTGGCTGAAGACGCACGTGCCGCCGCTGCTCAAGCGGGGCGCCGTGGTCGTGATCACGTTCGACGAGGGCACCACGAGCGAGGGCGGGGGCGGTCACGTCTACGCGGCGGTGGCCGGCCCGGGCATCAAGCGCGGCGCGAAGGACACGCACCGCTACACGCACGAGGGGCTCCTCGCCGGGCTCGAGCGCTGGTTCGGCGTTCCGCGGCTGCATGGGGCCAAGAAGGCGCGCTCGCTCCCGCTGTAGGGTCGATCCAACCGCCGTTCGGCGAGGTCCGTGCGAGCATGGCGGCATGGGCTGGATGCGACCCGCGACCGGGATCCTCCTGATCGCCGTCGGCGCGGTCTGGGCGTTCCAGGGCTACGGCACGATCAAGGGCAGCTTCATGACCGGCTCGCCGCTCTGGCTCTGGATCGGGGTCGGCTGCGTCGTCGCCGGCGCGGTGCTCCTCGTCACGGCGGTGCGGTCCTCCCGCTAGGGTGGGTCGCCGTGGGCGACCTCGACTTCTGGCTCGGCGAGTGGGACTGCACGTGGGACGGCGGTCGCGGCTCGAACACCGTCGCGCGTGAGCTGGACGGCGCGGTCCTCGTGGAGCGGTTCGAAGCGCTCGGACCGGAGCCGTTCATCGGGATGAGCGTGTCGGCCCCCGACCCGGTCTCGGGCGGCTGGCGCCAGACCTGGGTCGACTCCGATGGGAACTACTGGGCGTTCACGGGCGGGCCGCGTGCCGACGGCACGTTCGTGTTCGGGACCGGCGGGCCGGTGGACGCCGAGCGGCTGCACAAGCGGATGGTGTTCTCCCAGATCGCCGCCGACGGATTCGTGTGGCGTTGGGAGGCCTCGCCCGACGGCGAGACCTGGACCGAGCGGTGGACGATCCGCTACCGGCGCCGCGGCGCGCCCGCGGACCCCGCGGCTGCCCTCCCCGAGGCGGTCTTGGAGACGCCGCGCCTGCGCCTGCGCGAGCTCCGTCTCGACGACGAGGACGCGCTCGCCACCCTGTTCGCCGATCCCGAGGTGATGCGCTGGATCGGCACCGGCGGCGCGCGGACGCGCGAGGACGCGCGCCGCGTGATCGAGCGCGAGCTCGCCGGCTATCGCGAGCTCGGCTACGGCGACTGGGCGACGACGCTTCGCGGCTCCGACGACCTGATCGGCCTGTGCGGCGTGCTCCGCTGGCCCGACCTCGACGGGCGCGAGGAGATCGAGGTCGCGTACCTGCTCGGACGCGCCTGGTGGGGCCGCGGCTACGCGACCGAGGCCGCGACCGCGATCCGCGACTGGGCGCTCGCGACGCTCCGCCGCGACCGGCTCGTGTGCCTCGTGTACCACGACAACGTCGCCTCGGCGGCGGTCGCCCGCAAGCTCGGCATGGTCTGGGACAAGGACGTGGCGCTCGGCGAGCAGACCGTGGCGATGTACGCGCTGCCCACCGGGTGAGGATCGGGAGGGGGTCGACGATGGACCGGCTCCACTCGTCGCTGCGGGAAGCGACGGCGGCGTTCGCGCGCCCGCGGACGCGTCGCGTGCTGGTCGCCTTCACCCTATTCAGCATCGCCGAGTGGGTTCGGTGGATCGGGCTGCTCGTGTACGGGTTCCAGCGGCAGGGCGCCGCCGGCTCCGCGGTGATCTCGGTGATCCAACTCGTCCCCGCGGCCGCGATCACGCCGTTCGCGTCCAGCCTCGCCGACCGCTACGAACGCTCGCGGGTGCTGACGGGCGCCTACGTGCTCGCCGCGGCCGGGACGGGGATCGCCGGGACCGCGGCGCTGGCCGGCGCGCCGCTCCTGCTGGTCGGCGTGGCGGCCGCCGTCGGCCTGTGCGGCGTCACGATGATCCGTCCCACGCAGGCGTCCCTGCTGCCGCAACTGGTCGAGACGCCCGCGGAGCTCACCGCGGCGAACGTCACGATCGGCCTGGTGATGGCGGGCTCCGTGTTCGTCGGGCCGGCGCTTGCCTCGGCGGTGCTGGCGTTGGCGGGCCCCACGGTGGTGATGTTGATCGGGGCCGCGATGCTCGCCACCGGAGCCGTCGCGTTGCCGCGGACCCGTCTTCGCGGTCGTGCCGTCGCGGCGGGCGAGCGCGTCCACCTGTTCGGCGGCTTCGCGGTGCTCGCCCAGGACCGGTCGGCGGCGCTGATCGTCGGGCTGGTCGAGGTGCACGCGGCCGCGTGGGGGTTGCTCGAGGTGCTGATCACGGCCCTCGCGCTGACGACCCTCGGGATGGGCGAGTCCGGCGTCGGCGTGCTGTCCGCCGCGCTCGGGATCGGCGCCCTCGTCGGCGGCGGCGCGACCGTCTCGCTCGTCCGACGGCGTCGGCTCGCGCCCGCCCTCGGACTCGGCGCGCTGCTCTGGGGGGCGCCGCTCCTGCTGGTTGGCGCGGCCGATCTGGTGACCGCCGTGGTCGTGCTGTTGCTCGTCGCGGGCTCCGGGATCGCGTTCCTCGATGTGGCGTCGCGGACCCTGCTGCAGCGAAGCGTCAGCGACGATGCACTCGGCCGAGTGTTCGGGTTGCTCGAGGGCGGCTACATGGCGGCGTGGGCGGTCGGCGCTGCGCTCGCGCCCGTCCTGCTGCGCCTGCTCGGGGCACCGTGGGCCTTCGTGATCGCCGGCGCCCTCGTCCCGGCGGTCGCGGTCGCCGGCTGGTCCGGTCTCGCGCGGGCCGACCGCGACGCGACGATCGCCGAGCCCGAGTTGGCGTTGCTCCGGCAGGTGCCGATGTTCGGACACCTCGCCGAGCCGGTGCTGGAGCGTCTGGCCCGCAACGCGGGGGAGGCCGCCTTCGCCGCGGGGACCGCGATCGTCAGCGAGGGCGAGCCCGGCGACCTCTTCTACGTCGTGGCCGAGGGCGAGGTCCGGGTGAGCGTCGCCGGGGCGGAGGTGGCTCGCTACGGGCCGGGCGAGTACTTCGGGGAGATCGCGCTCCTGCGCGACGTTCCCCGGCAGGCGACCGTGACCGCCACGAGCGACGTCCGGCTGCTGAGCCTCGGCCGCGCTCCGTTCCTCATCGCGATGACCGGTTCGAGCGCGGCCGCTGAGGAGGCGGACCGTGAGATCGCGCGCCGCCTCGGCAGCAGGGAGTCCAGGTAGCGGCGCTCACGCTTCCATGCAGTGTGGGCGTAGCGTGGTCGGGTCGCCCGCGCCGCCGCCGCAGAAAGGACGTTAGATGGTCAACGAACGTGTGGAGATGCTGCAGAACAGCGCCACCCTGTACTTCGGTCCCTGGTACCGGCGGTCGCCGTTCTTCGACGCGACCCGCCGCGCGGGCTGCACCTCCTACGACATCTACAACCACATGTACCTGCCCGCGTACTTCGACGACCCCGACGTCGAGTACCGGCTGCTGCACGAGGGCGTCACGATGTGGGACGTCGGCGTCGAGCGCACCGTCGAGGTGAGCGGGCCCGACGCCGACCGGCTGATCGACATGCTCACCTGCCGGGACCTGACGAGGTGCGCGGTCAAGCAGGGCAAGTACATGTTGGTGCTCGCGCCCGACGGGGGCATCGTGAACGACCCGGTGCTGCTGCACGTCGCTGAGGGCCGCTGGTGGATGCAGCTCGCCGACTCCGACGCGCACCTGTACGCGATGGGGGTCGCCGCGGCTGCCGGGCTCGACGCCGACGTCACGCTCCCCGACGTGCATCCGATGCAGGTCCAGGGGCCGCTCGCGGGCAAGACGCTCGAGAAGCTGGTGGGCTCGGCGATCTACGACCTCAAGTACTACTGGTGCGACGAGTTCGTGATCGCGGGGATCCCGGTGGTGATCAGCCGCACGGGCTGGACCGCGATCCCCGGGTTCGAGGTGAACCTGCTCGACGGCTCGCAGGGCGACGCGCTCTGGGACGCGATCGCGGGCGCGGGCGAGGAGTTCGGCATCCGGCCGATCGCGCCGTGCGAGGCACGCCGGATCGAGGCCGGCATCTTCAACTACGGCTCGGACTTCACGCTGGCGGACACACCGCTGCACGTGATGGGGCTGGAGCGCCTGGTCGAGGATCAGCCGCAGGACTACCTGGGCAAGCGCGCGCTCGAGGAGCTCCGCGAGCGCGGCGTCGACCGCAAGCTCGTCGGGCTCGAGCTCGAGGGCGCCGAGCTGCGCGCCGAGCTGTCGCGGACGTGGGACGCGTATCGCGATGGGAAGCGGGTCGGCACGGTTACCGACGCGGTGTGGTCGCCGGGCCTCGGCAAGAACATCGGCTACGTCTGGGTGCCGATGGAGCTCGCCGAGGCGGGGACCCGGCTCGAGATCCGGACCGAGCACGGCGAGGAGCTCGTCGGTATCACGGCTGCGATCCCGTTCGTCGACCCGCGCAAGGAGGCTCCGGCCGCGCCGCTCGGCTAAGTTGAGCGACATGGAGGAGCGCGCCGGCCCGTCGAAGCGGATCGCGCTCGTCGCGCACGACAACAAGAAGGCGGAGCTCCGCGACTGGGTGGCGGCCAACCGTGACCTGCTGGCGGGGCACGAGCTGATCGCGACCGGCACGACCGGCGCGATGATGGAGCGGGAGTTCGGGTTCCCGGTCAGGAAGCTGAGGAGCGGGCCGCTCGGTGGTGACGTCCAGCTCGGCGCCGCGATCTCCGAAGGCGAGATCGACCTGCTGGTCTTCTTCTGGGACCCGCTCGAGCCCCAGCCGCACGACCCCGACGTGAAGGCGCTGCTGCGGATCGCCGTCGTGTGGAACATCCCGATCGCCTGCAACCTCGCGACCGCGGACTTCATCGTCACCTCGCCGCTGATGACGAGCGCTTACGAGCGGGTCCTGCCCGACTACCACGCCCACGACACCCGACTCGACCCGGCCGAGAGCTGAGCGGGGGTCCCCGGGTGGCGCGGTGCCGCGCCGAGGGCTAGATTGCGGGGTCTCGAGCGAGGTCGAGCCGGAGGGGGGCCATGTCGACCAGCGCCGCAGGTGCCACCGGCGCGGAGGACGCCGCGTCGAGCGAACGATCCGATCTGGGACCGCTGCCCGGATTGCTCCGTCCGCTCGTGGACGGCGTGGCGGGGATCCGCGCGACCGTCCACACGAAGCTGCTCGCCGGGTTCCTCCTGATCGCGTTGCTGCTGCTCTCGATGGGGGTCGTCAGCATCGTGGTGCTCGACCGGATCAACGACCAGGTCGCCAGGCTCACCGCGCTCAGCGACCAGGTGAACCAGGCGCGCCAGATGATCTACGAGGTCACGGCGCAGAGTCACTACCGCGCGATGGCGCTGCTCACCGACGACCCGACCTGGACCGACAAGATCTACGCGGCCAAGGACGAGTTCACGGCGAACCTCGACGAGATCCGCGCCTACGCGGTCCCGTCGCAGCCGTCGTTCTTCGACGGGCTCGCTGCCGCGGACCAAGAGTTCCGGCTCTCGAGCGACCGGGTGACCCAGCTCTACGACGACCACAAGGTCAAGCAAGCGCTGCTGGTGCACATCGACCAGGAGCACACGCTGTCCCACGTGCTGGAAGATCGCTTGAACGCGCTGATCGCGGAGTCGCAGTCGTTGTTCACGGCCGAGACCGTCTCGTTCGCGCGGCACCGACACCTGCTCACCGTGGTCGTCGCCACCTTCTCGGGCGTGAGCCTGCTCGCCGCGCTCGCGCTCGGCGCCGTCCTCTCCTGGTCGCTGATCCGTCCGGTGCGCCGGGTCGACAGCGCGCTCGCGCGGATCGCCGACGGCGACTTCGAGACCCGCGTGGAGGTCCCCAATCGCGACGAGTTCGGCAACCTCACCCACAACCTCAACCGGACCGCCGAGCATCTGTCGAGCGTGTACCGCGATCTCGAGACGTTGAACGCGAACCTGCAGGAGACGGTCGACGCGAAGGTGGCCGAGCTCGAGCGCGCGTCGCGGCTGAAGCGCTACCTGTCGCCGCGCCTGGCGGAGTCGATCGTGGCCGAGGCACGCGACGTCGACCTCGCGCCGCGCCGGAAGTTCCTCACGACGTTCTTCTCCGACGTGCGGGGGTTCACGGCGGCCTCGGAGCGGATGGAGCCCGAGGAGCTGATCGACGAGCTGAACGACTACCTGTCGGAGATGACCGACATCGTGTTCAAGTACGAGGGCACGCTCGACAAGTACGTGGGCGACGCGGTGATGGTGTTCTTCGGTGACCCGGTCTGGCAGGACGACCACGCGGAGCGCGCGGTGCGGATGGCCTTCGAGATGCGCGAGCGGATGGTCGCGCTGCAGGAGCGCTGGCAGCGCAAGTACCGGGAGGCGTTCCAGATGGGGATCGGGATCGCGACCGGCTGGGTCACCGTCGGTGACATCGGCTCGTCCGCGCGCAGCGACTACACCGTGCTCGGCAACGAGGTGAACCTCGCCTCGCGCCTGTCCGACCGGGCGACCGCCGGGCAGATCCTGATCACCGAGCGGACCCTCGACGAGGTGCGTGACCTGATCGTGGCCACGCCGGTGGACGAGGTCACGCTGAAGGGCGTGAGCCGCGCGATCCGCATCTACGAGATCGAGCCGATGCCGGGGGTGCTCACGCCGGCGTGAGGTGGCCGGCGCTCGTCCTCGCGCTTGCCCTGAGCGCGTGCACGTCGGCGGCGGGGACGGCCCAGCCGCCGACCTCCACGGCTCCTCCGGCCTCCACCTCGTCCGCGCCGCCGACGACGAGCGCTGCGGTCACGCCGAGCACGGCGCCCGTGAGCCCGCCGCCCGCGGTCGTGGTGCGGCGCTCCCACGCGCCGTGGACCGCGGCGCTGGACCGGTTGATCGGCGGCGCCGACGCGGCGGTCGCGGTGGGCGCCGGACGGACGATCGTGTACGCGCACCGCGGGAGCGAGCCTCGGATCCCCGCGTCGAACGAGAAGCTCCTGACCTCGATGGCGGCGCTCGCGGCGTTCGGGCCCTCGCACCGGTTCCCGACCGTCGCCGCGAGCACCGGACCGATGCGAGGCGGTGTCGTCCGCGGCGACCTCTGGCTGGTCGGCTCGGGGGACCCCGAGCTCACCGGCGCTCGGCTCGTGACGCTCGCGACGGCGCTGCGGAACGCCGGCTTGCGCGAGGTGCGCGGCTCGGTGATCGGCGACACGGCCACCTTCGATCGCGGCTGGTGGGCGCGCGGCTGGCAGCGGAACCTGTCACGCTTCTACGTGACCCGTCCGACGGCGCTCGCGTTCGACGGCAACGCCGTGCCCAAGCCCGAGCGTGCGGCGGCGGCCTCGCTGACCGCGTCGCTGAGGGCGGATGGCGTCACGGTGACCGGCGAGCCCGGTGCGCACCCCGCCCCCGGGGATCTCCGCACGATCGCGGCGGTGCGCTCGGCGCCGTTGGGGTCCATCCTCGCGCGACAGAACCACGGGTCGATCAACTTCGACGCGGAGATGCTCACGAAGGCGCTCGGGTTCCGAGCGGGAAGGGGCGCGTCCACGGCGGAGGGCGCGGCCGCGATCCAAGCGTGGGTCCAGCGCCACGGCGTTCGCGCGCACGTCTTCGACGGGTCGGGGCTCTCCCACCGAGACCGGGTCTCCGCCGACGGGATGGTGAGCCTGCTCCTGCGGGCGGCGCACGCTCCGTGGGGCGGCGTCCTCGAACGGTCGCTGCCGACGGGCGGCGAAGGCACGCTCGCCGGACGACTCGTCGGCGTGCCGGTCCGCGCGAAGACCGGGACCCTGTTCGTCACCCCCGTCTCGGCCCTGTCGGGCTACGTCCGGTCGGCCGACGGCGCGGAGGTCGCCTTCTCCGTGCTCTCCCGCGACATGGACCCCTCGACCGCCGTCGCGCTCGAGGACGCGATCGTGCGGTTGCTCGCGTCCTCGCGCCTGCGGGCCTAAGCGTCAGCCTTGTTGCGCTGCCGCGCGTGCGAACCAGCCGCCGAACGCGTGACGGAACGAGGCCACCAGCCACAGGACGATCATCGCGACGACCATCGTGCCGAGGGCAGCTTCGTTCGCTCCGACGATCGCGATGATGCCGGCGACCAGCGTGACGAGGCCGACGATCGTCATCGCGGCCGAATAGACCCTCGACGTCTTCGCGCCCTCGCCGGCAACGTATACCGACGTCATGTTGGACCCCACGCTCGCGCAGGCCACGAACCCCAAGGCGAGCGTGATGCTCGCGATCCCGCGTACCGAGAGGCCTTGGGCCGCCGACCCGTTCGTCCACAGCAGGTACAGCACCACGGCAGCCCCCGTGGCCAGGGTGGCGAGACCGTCCTTCCAGGTCAGACGCATCGAAGCCTCCTTCCCTCCGGGGTTCCTACGCCTCCTACCCTCCCAGCGAGCGACCGCGGTCCGCAGGGGCGGAAGGCCCAGACCCTCGGGGACGCTCAGGCGATCACGATCGGCTCGGACGGGATCGCCTGGAGGAAGGCGGCGTCCTCCTCCTCGACCATCATCGTGTTGATCGACATCGCGAGCCCCGCGTTGTGCGGCAGGTAGAAGTTCGCTTCGTAGTTCGCGACGTCGCCCGGTTCGAAGGCCGCATCGCCGGGATCCACGCCGTACTCGTAGACGAAGTCTCCGACCCAGTCGGGGGGGAACGCGACCCCGAGCTCGTACCCGCCGATCCACCACGCGTCGCCGAGCAGCCCCACGTCGCGGTAGTAGGACTCGACGCGGGCGAGCAGGTCCCGCACCGGCAGGCCGGGCCGGATCGTCTCGGCCACCACGTCCACCGCGTCCGTCGTCTTGCGGATGTGGTCGAGGACCACGGGGTCGGGCTCGCCGATCGTGAAGCAGCGGGCCGTGTTCGCGTGGTAGCGGTGGAAGACGCCGCACACGTCGACGTTCACGACGTCGCCGGGCATGATCTGGCGCCGGCTGGCGAGGCCGTGGACGGTTGCCGCACGCGGGCCCGAGACCACCGGGAGCGGGATCGCGGCGACCTCGCCGCCTGCCGCGGCCATCGCGTGGATCATCGCGCCGTACACCGCGAGCTCGGTCACCCCAGGCTCGGCGAGCGCTTCGTGCGCCGCGCGGAGCCCGACGTCGGCGATCCGCTGGGCCGTGCGCACGTACGCGCGCTCCTGCGGCGACTTCCACCGCCGGACCGAGCGCACCACGTCGGTGCCGTCCACCACCTCGGCGGCGCCGCGCGCCTCGAGCGCGCCCTGGAACAGCTCCGAGACCGTCCGCGGCGGTCGCGACGAGCGCATCTCGAGGCCCACGCGGCCCTTCAGCCATCCCTCCGCCTTCAGCTGGCGAGCGATGAAGTCGGCCCCCTCGGGCCCGAGCCCCTCGAAGATCCGCACGTCGGGGGAGACCGAGGTGAACTGCACGAGCGGGATCTCCTCGGGGTCGTCGAAGTGGATCCAGCGGTCGCGATCGACGTGGATCGCGATCCCCGACAGCGGCGTCCACTGCGCGGGGCCGTTGCCCTGGTACCACTCGGCCGCGTACCCGCTCACGTAGAAGATCGACTCGGGCGTCGACAGGTAGAGCAGGTCGAGGCCGCGCTCGGCCATCGCCCGGCGGATCCGCGTGACGCGGTCGTGGTACTCGCGGAGCGAGAACGCCGCCTCGAGCTGCGGGTTGAGCCCCTCGAGGATCCGCCGCTTGTTCGGTCCCCATCCCTCCGTCATCGGACGCCTCCGTTCCACCCGGGCACGGCCGAACCGTACCGCCGGCGACACGGGCTCGTGCCGGTCCCTCGCGATCCGGGGCGCACGGCCGTCGACACGACGGCGCCGTCGCGTGAGGGTCAGGGGTGGAGGATGTCCGTTGGCGAGACGGTGCGGCGTGGCCGCGTTCGCGATGGCGGTGCTCCTCGTCGGTGCGCCGGTCGCTCCGGCGCAGGCCGCACCTGCCTCGGATTGGCCGCAGGTGAGGTTCGACGGGGGCCGGAGCGCGCACAACTCGCTCGAGCGTCGGCTCCGACCTGCGACCGTGGACCGGCTACGGCTCGCCTGGAGCCGCCAGATCAGACCCACGACGTCGTTCGTCTACGAGTACGTCGCCGACGTCGCGATCGTGCGCGACGGGCGGGTCTTCGCGGAGTGGGCGGGGAGTGAGGCGTTCCATGTGCTCGCCGCCTACGAGGAGACCTCGGGCCGGCGCTTGTGGCAGATCCGGACCCGTACCTGGCGGGTGCCGATCGCCGCGTCGGGCTCGGTCCTCCTGACGAGCGCCGGCGACTCGATCCGTGCGTTCGACGCCGCGACCGGTGCGTTGCGCTGGCGACGCCCGGCGAGCGTCCCTCTGGTCGCCGATCGGACCGTCCGCCGGGTGATCGTCTTCGAGCGTGTCGGCACAGCGGGGCTCCTATCTTCGGTCGTCGCCGCGACCGGCGAAGGGGCATGGGCGCGACGTCTGCGGCCGCGAGGCGGCAGGTACGCGCCGGTCCTGGTCGCGGGCGGCCTGGTGATCGTGCCGATCGCCACCGGGCACGGCTCTCGGTTGACGGCGCTGCGGTTGGGCGATGGTTCCACCGCGTGGTCGATGCGGAGCAGGGGAGCGCCGACGTCGGCGGCCGACGGCCGGCTGTTCCTCCGCCGACCCGTGCCGAGGGCCCCGCACCTGAGGATGCTGGTGGCGCTCGACCTGCGATCGGGCCGCCGCCTGTGGAAGATCCGCGCCCGGGAAGCGGCGGTGGTGGCGGCCGGAGGCGGACGCGTGTTCCTCGATCGGGCGATCTGCGTCCGATCCTGCGAGAGCGACTCGACGCAGGTATACCGGGGTGGGGTCGTCGCGCTCGACGCGGGCTCGGGCGTGGAGGTGTGGCGCAGGCTCGGGGACGAGACGCGAGGCCGTCCGGTGTGGCAGGCGGACGCGCTCGCTCGGGGTCTGCTGTTCGTGCATCGGATGGCCGCCGGCGGTCCCGACGCGATCGGCGCCCTCGCCGTCGCGACCGGCCGGCTGCGCTGGTCCGTCGAGGTAGGCGGTCCTCAGACGAGCACGGTGGTGGACGCCGTGGCGAACGGCGCGGTGTTCGCGGGGACGCGCTTCGGGACCCGGGGAGGGCGGATCGAGCGCTTCGTGCTGACGGCGCGCCGGGCCGCGTCTTGACGGCGCTTCCTCGCGTAGACGGCCCCGCGTCAGGCGGCGCCGACGCCGAGCTCTTCGACGGCGGGCGTTCCCTCGACCTCGGCGTGCAGCTCGGTCCGTGAGACCCGGCGCGCCGCGAGCACGCCCCAGCCGGCGGCTGCGAGGGCCGCGACCCCGCCGAGCGCCACACCGGCACGCGCCCCGAACGCGTCGCAGACGAACCCGAGCAGCGGTCCGCCGACCGGGGTGCTCCCCAGGAACACGATCGCTTGCAGGGCGAGCACGCGGCCGCGCATCTGCGGGTCGGCGCGCAGCTGCATCATCGCGGTCGAGGTGGTCATGAACCCGACGCTCGCGAGACCGACGACCAGCGCCGTGGGGAAGGCCGCACGGAGCGTCGGCATCACCGAGAACACGAGCATCGCGACCCCGAACAACAAGGAGGCGCCCGCGATCGTGGCGATGCTCACGTGGTGGCGCCGCGCCGCGAGCAGCGCGCCAAACAGGGACCCGACGCTGAGCACCGAGTACAGCGCCGTATAGGAGGCGTCGGTCCCGCCGAGCGTGCGGATCACGAACAGCGGGAGCACCACGCTGAAGTTGAACGTCAGCGTGCCGACCACGGCCATCATCACGAGCGGGATCCACAGGTCGGCGGTCCGCCGCACGTACCGGAGGCCTTCGCGGACCTGCCCCTTCGCCCGCTCGGCGACGGGCGGCTGCAGCAGCTCGGTGGGTCGCATCATCCACAGCGCGACGAGCACGGCCAGGTAAGAGACCGCGTCGACCGTGAAGCACGCGGCGAACCCGACCGTCACCACCAGGAGTCCGGCGATCGCCGGCCCGACGATCCGCGAGCTGGTCATCAGCGCGCTGTTCAGGCTGACC
>JBLMXP010000051.1:0-2515 GCA_050257835.1 Planctomycetaceae bacterium
GGGCCGCGCTCGGCCGCGGCCTCGTCGTCGCCTACCTCAGCATCATCGTGCTGATCCCGATCGCCGCCCTGGTCGCCCAGTCGACGGACGGCGGCTGGAGCGCGTTCTGGAACGCGATCTCGAACCCGGAGGCCTGGTGGGCTCTCAAGTGGACGGTGATCGCGTCGCTGATCGTCGTCGTCATCAACGTCTTCGCGGGGACCGCGATCGCGTGGGTCCTGGTCCGGGACCGGTTTCCCGGAAAGGCCGGCATGAACGGGGTGATCGATCTTCCGTTCGCGCTGCCGACGGTCGTCGCGGGAATCACACTCCTCGCGCTCTACGGCCCCCAGAGCCCGGTCGGCATTCACGCGGCATTCACGAAGGTGGCCGTCGTCATGGCGCTGCTGTTCGTGACCCTGCCGTTCGTCGTGCGGGCGGTGCAGCCGGTGCTGATGGAGCTCGACCTCGAGATGGAGGAGGCCGCCGCCTCTCTGGGTGCCAGCCGCTTCACCACCTTCCGCCGGATCATCCTCCCGAGCCTGATGCCAGCGATCCTCTCCGGCTCCGCGCTCGCGTTCGCGCGCGCGATCGGCGAGTTCGGCTCGCTGGTGCTGTTCGCCGGGTTCATCCCGTTCAAGACCGAGGTGATGTCGGGCCTGATCTACCAGGGGATCGGCTCGGGCAACCTGACCGGGGCCGCGGCCCAGTCCGTGACCCTGCTCGTGATCGCGCTGGTGGTTCTGCTCATCTTCGGCCGTCTGACCAAGTGGAGCCTTCGCCATGGTGGCTAGCGGCCGGGCGAGCAGATGGGGGCTTCGGGGCTTCGCCCTGGGCTACCTCGCGCTGCTGCTGATGATCCCGCTGGGGATGATCTTCTACCGCGCGTTCGAGCACATCGGGCCCGCGTTCGAATCGATCACCACGCCGGACGCGCTGCACGCCTTCTACCTCACGATGCTGGTCGCGGCGATCGCGATCCCGCTCAACACGATCTTCGGCGTCGGCTGCGCCCTGCTCCTCGTGCGCACGAACTTCCGGGGCAAGGCGCTGATCAACGCGATCATCGACCTCCCCTTCGCGATCTCGCCGGTCGTCATCGGCCTGTCGCTCCTCCTCGTCTACAGCCGCACCGGTTGGTTCGGGGGCTGGCTCGACGACAACGGCTTCCAGGTGGCGTTCGCGCTGCCCGGCATCGTCCTCGCGACCATCTTCGTCACCCTGCCGTTCGTCGTCCGCGAGGTCGTACCGGTCCTGCACGAGATCGGCGACGAGCAGGAGCAGGCGGCGCGTACCCTCGGCGCGAACTGGTGGCAGACCTTCTGGCGCGTCACGCTCCCGGCGATCCGCTGGGGGGTCAGCTACGGGGTCGTGATCGCCACGGCCCGCGCGCTCGGTGAGTTCGGCGCCGTCGCGGTCATCTCGGGCCGCATCGCGGGCCAGACGCAGACGGCGACGATCTGGATCGCGCAGGCGTTCGGAAACTTCGACCAGCCGGGCGCCTACCTCGGAGCAGTCGTGCTCGCCCTGCTCGCCGTTTCGATCTTGATCGCAATGAACCTGTTCAAGCGAAAGGAAGCCACCTGATGAGCATCATCGTCGAGAACGCAGGCAAGCGGTTCGGGGATTTCCAGGCAGTGGCCGACGTGTCGCTCACGGTTCCCGACGGCTCCCTGACGGCCCTCCTGGGCCCCAGCGGCAGCGGCAAGTCGACCCTCCTGCGCATCATCGCGGGGCTCGAGACTCCGGACAGCGGCCGGATCATGATCCAGGGGAACGACACGACCCACGTGCCGGCGCAGAAGCGGAACGTGGGCTTTGTGTTTCAGCACTACGCCGCGTTCAAGCACATGACGGTCCACAACAACGTCGCCTTCGGCCTGCGGATCCGCAAGCGCGACAAGGCCGAGATCGATCAGCGCGTGAATGAGCTCCTCGCGCTGGTGCACCTTGACGGCCTCGCCCAGCGCTACCCCTCCCAGCTATCGGGCGGCCAGCGCCAGCGCATGGCGCTCGCCCGGGCGCTCGCGGTTGAGCCGAAGGTACTGCTCCTCGACGAGCCGTTCGGCGCCCTCGACGCCCAGGTCCGCAAGGAGCTCCGGGCGTGGCTGCGCCGCCTCCACGACGAGGTCCACGTGACGACGATCTTCGTCACGCACGACCAGGAGGAGGCAATGGAGGTCGCCGAGCAGATCGTGGTCATGAACACCGGGAAGGTCGAGCAGACCGGCCCGCCGCGGGAGCTCTACGAGAACCCGAAGAGCGAGTTCGTGATGAGCTTCGTCGGATCCGTCAACCGACTCGGATCGCTGTACGTGCGCCCGCACGACGTCGAGATCCTCCAGCAGCCCGAGCCGGGAGCGGACGAGGCGATGATCGAGCACATGGTCCACCTGGGCTTCGAGGTCCGTGTGGAGCTGGTCCTCGCCGATGGCGACGGTCTGTGGGCGCAGATCACGCAGACAGAGGCCGAGCAGCTCGAGCTCGAGAAGGGCCAGATCGTCTACGTCCGGCCGAGCAGGGCCCGGGTGTTCGA
>JBLMXP010000052.1:0-11685 GCA_050257835.1 Planctomycetaceae bacterium
GATGACGCTCGTCGCACCGAGCGTCTCGACGTCCGTGAGGTTCTTCACGACCGCCTTGGCCTCGGCCAGCTGCTTGGCACCCATGGACAGCAGCCCGGAGACGAACGCGGGGAGGCCGGTCGGGATGGCCGAGATCGCCATCGCCGTGCCGAGCAGGAGCAGCTCGTCGACCGGCATGCCCCGCGCCCAGCCGACGACGACGATGAACGCCACCGCGGTCCAGGCGATGATGCCGAGCACCTTGGTGAGGCTGTCGAGCTCGCGCTGCAGCGGCGACCGGCTGCGGGTCACCGAGGTCAGCATCGTGGCGATCTGACCCATCTGCGTCTGCATGCCCGTCGCGGTGACGACGACCGTGCCCGTCCCGCGCGTCACCGACGTGTTCTGGAACAGCATGTTGGAGCGGTCGCCGAGCGCGACGTCGGACGAGGGCAGCGCGGCGGCGTCCTTCGCGACCGGGGCGCTCTCCCCGGTGAGCGCCGCCTCCTGCGTCTCGAGCGTCGCCGAACGCAGGATCCTGCCGTCGGCCGGGACGATGTCGCCGGCCTCGACCTGGACGACGTCGCCCGGCACGAGGTCGACGGCCGCGACGAGGACGACCTCGCCGTTCCGCAGCACCTTGGCCTGCGGGACCTGGAGCTTCGACAGCGCGTCGACGCTCGCGCGCGCCTTCAGTTCCTGCCGCGTGCCCAGCACGACGTTCAGGGCGATCAGCAGCCCCACGATCACGCCCGTCGAGACCTCGCCGATCAGCAGGCTCACGACGGCGACGGCGACGAGCATGAGGTTCATCGGGTTCATGAACTGCCCGGCGGCGATCGCCCACGTCGACGGCGGCGGCTCGGCGGTGAGCTCGTTCGGGCCGTACGTCGCGCGCCGCGACGTAGCCTCCGCCGTTGCGAGGCCGGCATCGGCGCTTGACCCGAGCGCCGCGACGACCTCGTCGGCCTCGCGCGCGTAGGGTGCCCCCACCTCGGTCCTCGCGTCCGTGCGCTGGCCGGTGCTCACGGGCACCACGTTGCCCAACGGTCATCGCTACGACATCGCCCGGTCGGGATGAAGCCCGTGGCTTCGGGCGGGTGAGGGCCCGGCGGACGCCTATCCGGGCATGTCGACCGCGCGTCCGTGCGCGTCGGCGTCTGCGGCCGCAGCCGCGCCGGGCGGCCGGGTCGGGACGCGTCTGGTGAAGAACAGGGCGATCACCGCGAGCAGGGCGAGGAGGGCGAGGGCCGTGCGCAGGCCGTCCAGCCTCGCCTGCTGGTTCACCTCGAGGACCGCCTGGGTGGTCTGCTCGTCCATCCCCGCCTTCTGCATCGCCGACTCGAGGTCGGCGTCCGAGAGGAACGGCGCGCCCGCCGCGAGCTGCACGTTGGCCTGCGACACGACCTGCGGCGGCACGTCCGGGTTCTGCTCGATCCCGGCCAGGAAGGACGCGGTCAGCGCGGCGATCAGGACCGACCCGGCCAAAGCGGTGCCGAGCGATGCGCCGAACTGGGACGCCGTGTTCTGCAGGCCGCCCACCTCCGGGCTCTGGTCGTCGGGGACGGCCGAGACCGTGACGGCGCCGAGCTGTGACGCGAGCGCGCCGAGGCCGAGCCCGATCACCAGCAGCGGAACGGTCACGATCTCGGCGCTCGCACTGACGTCCATCGCGCTCATGAGCACCACGATGCCGGCCAGCACCGCCACGAACCCCAGCCCGACGACCCGTCGCGGCGAGGCGGCCGGGAAGAACCGCGGGACGCCGGCCGCCGCCAGCAGCATCGTCACCGACAGCGGCGTGATCTTGAGGCCCGTGTCGATCGCCGAGAGGCCGAGGGCGACCGACAGGTACAGCGGGATCACGAAGAACAGCCCCATCATCACGATGAACTGGAAGAAGAACATGAGGAGTCCGCCGGTCATCTGGCGGTTCGCGAGCATCGAGGGCCTGACGAGGGGCTCCGCGTCCGCGGCCTCGAGACGGCGGGCATGCGTCATGAACAGGCGGAGCGCTACGAGGCCCCCCAGGAGCAGCCAGAACACCGGCGACATGCCGAGCACCGACGGCGCTCCCTCGCCCGGGACGAACCACCCCCACTCGCCGGACTTCAGCACCCCGAGGACGAACAGGCCCATGCCGGCCCCCCACAGGACCGAGCCCAGCAGGTCCAGGTGAGGACGAACCTCCACCGATGCGTCGGTGACCCGCCGGGAGAACAGGAAGATCCCCACGCCGATCAGGACCTCCCCCGCGAACACCCACCGCCACGACGCGTACGTGGTGGCGAGCCCGCCGATCAGCGGTCCCACCGCGATCGCGATCGCGCCCGCGGCGCCGACCAGTCCGTAGGCGCGGGGCCGGCCCGCGGCGGGGAAGTTCCCCGCGACCAACGCGACGATCGCCGGCATGATCAGCGCCGCGCCGACCCCCTCGAGGAACGACCACCCGAGGATCAGCACGCCGAGGTTCGGCGAGAGCGCCGTCGTCAGTGACCCCGAGCAGTAGATCGCCAGCCCGAGCAGGAAGGCGCGCTTGCGTCCGACGATCGAACCGATCTTGCCGCCGGTGACCATCAGCATCGCCATCACGAGCGTGTACAGCACGATCGCGCTCTGGATCCCGGTGATCGTGGTGCCGAGGTCCTTCGCGACCGTCGCGATCGAGACGTTCATCACCGAGCTGTCGAGCGCCATCAGGAACTGGCCCGCAGCGAGCGTGAGGAGCACGACGCCAGCGGCGCTCGCCGCGGTGGTCGTCGAGCGTTCGCCGGTGGCCGACATCCGTTGGAGCCTAGCCCATCGGCGGCGGCCGCGCTCAGGCAGCCGGTGCCGCGGCGGCGTCGAACGCGAGGAGCAGCGTCCCCGCGGTGTCAGACAGCGTGAGCGTGGTCCCGTCGATCGCGTACGTCGCGGTCACCGCGAGCGCCGTCGTGAACGCGTGCGCCTGGTCCATCACCGCGGGCGCGCACCCCATCGTCGTGCTCACGAGCGCACCGAACGTCAGCGTGCCGTCCGCCCCTGCCGCGTACGGGCCGCCGAAGCTGTTGCACCCGTCGCTCCCGGAGACGCTGCCGTCCTTGGCGAACACCGCGTCGACCTCGGTCCCCGCCAGCGTCGAGGACACGGTGCCGCCGGGTCCGCCGATCGTGGTGAGCCGCCAGGCGGTACCGACGAGCGGGAGGTCGGCGGCGGGCGGCTCAGCCCGGAACGCGAGCTCGACGTCGGGTCCGGTGAGCCTCAGCGTCCCGCCGGCGGCCGCGATCTCGTACCGATCGACCTCGGCGAGCATGTGCAGGTACCGCGACTCGATCGTCATGATCGGCTCCGGGCAGGCCATCTGGGTCGCGGCGAGATCGCCGAACGACAGCGAAGAGCCCTCGAGCGTGTACGCGCCGCTGTAGCGGTTGCATCCCGAGCTACCGCTCGCGTGCCCGGCCTCGAACCGGAGGTCGATCTGCGCCTTCGCCGGGCCGGTGTCGGCCATCCCGCCGAGGGTCGTGGTGAGCACCCACGTCGTGCCCTCGAGCCCAAAGGTCGATGACGGCGAGGTCCGGTTCGGCGAGGACGAGGTGGAAGCGCAGGCGGCCAGGAGCGGCAGCAGCGCGAACGCTGCCGCCGCGCGGTTCACGCGGAGCGTTCCTGGCGCTCGCCGCGGGACTTCTTCGGGGTCTCGCGCGGCACGAGGGTCGGGTTCACCCCGGTCAGCACGACGTCGCGGTCCACGAGGCACTTCGTCACGTCCTGGCGCGAGGGCAGCTCGTACATCACGTTGAGCAAGACCTCTTCCATGATCGCGCGGAGCCCGCGCGCGCCGGTCCCGCGCTGGATCGCCTGTTCGGCGATCGCTTGCATCGCCTCGTCGGTGAACTCGAGCTCCACCCCGTCGAACTCGAAGAACTTGCGGTACTGCTTCACGAGCGCGTTCTTCGGCTTCGTGAGGATGTCGACGAGTGCGCCCTCGTCGAGGTTGTTCACGTGCGTGATCACGGGCAGGCGCCCGACGAACTCCGGGATCAGCCCGTACTTGAGGAGATCCTCCGGCAGCACCTTGCTGAACACCTCGCCCAGGTCCTTCTCCTCTCGCCGCAGGATCTCGGCGCCGAACCCCACGCCCTTGCGGCCGATGCGGCTCTCGATCACGCGGTCCAATCCGGCGAACGCCCCGCCGCAGATGAACAGGATGTTCGTGGTGTCGATCTGGATGAACTCCTGGTGCGGGTGCTTGCGGCCGCCCTGCGGGGGCACGCTGGCCTGCGTGCCCTCGAGGATCTTCAGCAGCGCCTGCTGCACACCCTCGCCGGAGACGTCGCGGGTGATCGAGGGGTTCTCGCTCTTGCGCGCGATCTTGTCGATCTCGTCGATGTAGATGATCCCGGTCTCGGCCTTCTTGACGTCGTAGTCGGCGGCCTGGATCAGCTTCAGCAGGATGTTCTCGACGTCCTCGCCCACGTAGCCCGCCTCCGTGAGCGCGGTGGCGTCGGCGATCGCGAACGGGACGTTCAGCATCCGCGCGAGCGTCTGCGCCAGGTACGTCTTCCCGCACCCGGTGGGGCCCAAGATCATGATGTTGGACTTCTGGAGCTCGACCTCGGGATCTTTCTGACCGACCTGGATCCGCTTGTAGTGGTTGTAGACGGCGACCGACAGGACCTTCTTCGCCTGGTCCTGTCCGACGACGTACTCGTTCAGGAACGAGTAGATCTCGGCGGGCTTCGGCAGCTCGTCGAGCTTGAGCTCCGCGGTCTCGCTGAGCTCCTCCTCGATGATCTCGTTGCAGAGGTCGATGCACTCGTCGCAGATGTAGACGCCGGGCCCGGCGATCAGCTTCTTGACCTGTTTCTGGCTCTTCCCGCAGAAGGAGCACTTCAGCAGGTCCGAGTCCCCGAACTTCGCCATCGGCTCGTCGTCCTCTCTCTCCCGAAGCGTACGACCGGGTCTTGACCCGGTCGTTGGCCCGGATACTACGCCCCGTTCGAGCTGGGTCCAGCCACCTCGGCGGTGATCCCTCGTCCGGAGATGATCTCGTCTACCACACCGTAGGCCAGCGCCTCTTCCGCCGTAAGGATGAAGTCTCGGTCGGTGTCCTTGCTCACCTTCTCGAGCGGCTGGCCCGTGTGCTTGGCGATGATCGCGTCGAGCAGCTCGCGCAGCCGGACGATCTCCTTGGCCTGGATCTCGATGTCGACCGCCTGGCCCTGCGCGCCGCCGTGCGGCTGGTGCAGCAGGACCCGCGAGTTCGGCAGGGCGAACCGCTTGCCGTTCGCCCCGGCGAGCAGCAGGACGGCCGCGGCCGAGGCCGCCAGGCCCATCACGATCGTGCTCACGTCCGGCTTGATGTACTGCATCGTGTCGTAGATCGCGAGCAGCGCCGACACGTCGCCGCCG
Source organism: Planctomycetaceae bacterium (assembly GCA_050257835.1). GTDB lineage: Bacteria > Actinomycetota > UBA4738 > UBA4738 > HRBIN12 > AC-51. Next base: position 5,368 of record JBLMXP010000052.1, read on the forward strand.
GGTGAGTTGATGTACAGGTTGATGTCCTTGTCGGGGTCCTCGGACTCGAGGTGCAGCAACTGCGCCATGATCAGGTTCCCGACGGCGTCGTCGATCGGCGTGCCGAGGAAGACGATGCGGTCCTTCAGCAGGCGCGAGTAGATGTCGAACGAACGCTCGCCGCGGCTGGTCTGCTCCACCACGACGGGGACGAGGTAGTTCTGCACGGGCTCCATCATTCGCTCTCCTCCGCGGCAGCGGTGTCGTCGGTGCCGATCTCGGCGGTCGGGGGCTCGTCGCCCTGCTCGGACGTCGCCGGCGCCGCCGCTTCCGGGTTCTCGTCGATGATCTCGGCGTGCTCGACGAGCACGTCGAGGGCCTTGGTCCTGATGATATCTCCCGCCAGGGTCACGATCTGGCCGGATCGGTCCAGCTGCTTGGCGAGCTCCTTCGGATCCCGGTCGTAGGCCTGGGCGAGCGAGCCGATCTCCGCCCCCAGCTCCTCGGCGGAGACCTCGAGGCCCTCGGCCCGCGCGATGCCCTCCAGGACGAGGTCGGCCTTGATCGCGCGGAGCGCATGGTCGCGGCTGTCCTCCTGGAGGCGGTCGCGGTCCCACCCCTGCAGCTCCAGCATCTGGTCCAGCGAGATGCCGTAGCGGCCGGCGCGCTCCTCGGCGTGGCGGACGCGGTGCTCGGTCTCCTCGTCGATCAGCGACGCCGGCAGGTCGACGTCGACCGAGTCGACCATCGCCTGCAGGACCCGGTCCCGGATCACGCCCTCGGCCTCGCGCTCCTTGACCTCGTGGATCTTCTCGCGGAGGTCGGCGCGGAGCTCCTGCATCGTGTCGAACTCCGAGGCGGTCTTGGCGAAGGCGTCGTCGGCCTCGGGGAGCCTGAGCGCCTTCACGTCCTTGACGAGCACGCCGAACGTGACCGTGGCGCCGGCCAGGTCCTCGGGGAACCGGTCCGGCAAGACGCCGTCGAACGAGAGGATGTCGCCGGGCTTGGTGCCCGGGAGCTTCGCGTCGAAGTCCTCGCCGAGCTCCTGCGAGCCGACGTTGTACAGGTAGTCCTCGCGCGTGAGCTGCTCGAGCTCGGCGCCGTCGCGCGTGACCGTGATGTTCGCCGTGACGAAGTCCTCGTCCGCGACCGGGCGCTGCACCGGCTCCAGCTCGGCGAACTGGCGCTGGAGGCGCTCAACCCACTGGTCGACCTCCTCGTCGCTCACGTCGGTGTTCGGACGCTCGGCCTTCACGCCCTTGTAGTCGGCCTCCGTCAGCTCCAGCCGGGGGCGGACCTCCACGGTGGCGGTGAAGATGAACGGCTTGCCGGGCTCGAGCTGCTCGACGTCGACGTCGGGGTCGCCGATCGGCGCGAGGTCCTCGTCGGTGACCGCCGAGCGGAAGTAGGCCGGCACCGAGGAGTGCACGAACTCCTCCAGGACGGTCTCGCGGCCGACCTGGGCGTCGATGATCGGCTTGGGCGCCTTGCCGGGGCGGAACCCGGGGATCTTCACCTCGCGGGCGATCGCGCGGTACGTCGAGTCGAGGTCCTTCTCGAACTCGTCGACCGGCACCTCGATCGTGAGCTTGACGGTGTGGGGCTCGGGCGTTTCAACGGTCGTCTGCATGCGTGGGTCCAAGGCTACCGGAGTTGGTCGCGACCGACGGGCGGACCAGGCACGGGAGGTAGGCTGCGCCCATGTTCGAGGCCGAGCTCGCGTTCGCGCAGGCCGTGGCCGACCGAGCCGACGCGCTCGCCCTCTCGTCGTTCCGCCGGACCGGGCTCGAGGTGCGCCGCAAGCCCGACCGCACGCTCGTGACCGAGGCCGATCTCGCGGTCGAGACGATGGTGCGCGCCGAGCTGGCGTCGGCGTTCCCCGACGACCTGGTCCTCGGTGAGGAGGAGGGCGGCACGACCGACCCCGACGGCCGCGTGTGGGTCCTGGATCCGATCGACGGCACGGCGAACTACGCGCGCGGCGTCCCGATCTGGGCGACGCTGCTGGCGCTCCGGATCGACGGCGTGGGGGTCCTCGGCCTCGCGAGCGCCCCGGCCCTCGGCGAGCGCTACGTCGCGACCCGCGGCAGGGGGGCGACGCTGAACGGCGCGCCGATCCACGCGAGCGCGGTCGCCGACGTCGCCGACGCCCACGTCCTGTACGGCGAGCTGAAGGACGTCCTCGACGGACCGCGGGGGCCCGGGGTCGAGGATCTGATCCGGTCGTGCTGGCGTGACCGGGGGTTCGGCGATTTCTGGGGGCACGCGCTCGTCGCGTCCGGAGCCGCCGAGGTGATGCTCGATCCGACGCTGAACCTATGGGACTACGCCGCGGTCGAGGTGATCGTGACCGAGGCCGGCGGACGCATGACGACCTTCGACGGCGGCCCGCTCGCGCACCGCCGCAGCGTCCTCACCACGAACGGCCACCTCCACGACGAGGCGCTGCGCCGTCTCGCCCCGCGCTGAGCCTCACTGGGCCGAGCGGAGCAGCGCGAGCAGACGCAGGATCTCGAGGTAGAGCCACACGAGCGTGGTGAGCAGGCCGTAGGCCGCGTACCAGGCCATCGCGGCCGGCGCTCCCGCGTTCACGCCCACCTCGATGAACGCGAAGTCGGCCGCCAGGCTCATCGCCGCCAGGATGCAGATCGCCACGCTGATCGCGATCCCGACGCCGTTGGGTTGCGACCAGAACAGCAGGTCGACGCCGAACAGGCTGAGGATCCAGCCCGCGAGGTAGGTGAACAGCAACCCCACCATCCCGACCAGGAGGATCCGCATGAACCTCCCCGTCACGCGGATCACCCGGGCCGCGTACAGGAGGAGCGTCGCCAGGAAGGTCGCGACCGACGCGATGATCGCCTGGGCCACGATCCCGTCGTAGTACGTCTCGTACAGGCGCGAGATCGAGCCCATCCACAACCCCATCAGCACCGCGTAGACGATGCCCGCCACGGCCGCCAGGCGCGGGTTGGACGCCGCCGCGACGCTGATCGCGATCAGGAACAGGTACCCGAGGAAGAACCACATCCCCGACTGCGGCTGCTTCTCGGCCGCAGCGCGCCACCCCGCCGACGCGAACGCGGCGGTAAGGATCAGGAAGGAAAGCGCGCGCACGATCACGCCGCCGTAGGTCATCGTCGACGTGACGGCCTTGCCGCCCGTGACCGAGGCGACGGCGTCGCTCGAGAACGACCGCTCGTTCAGGACCTGCGCGGACATCGGAGCTCCTCTCGACGGTTCGTGAGCATCCTGCCGCGCCGGCGCCCGCCCGGCATCATCCCTCCAGGTCGATGACCTCGCCGCGGTCGCCGGCCCGCGCCAACACGGCGCCGGCCGCCGCCACGTCCTGCACGCCCACGCCGGTCAGGTCGCAGATCGTGAGCTCGTGCTCGGTGCTGCGGCCGGGGGCGCGCCCGGCGCAGATCGCCCCCAGCTCCACGGCGCGCCCCCCCTCGTCCAGGGCGTGCTGCAGCTCCCCCAACGCGCGGCACTGCGCGAGCGAGTCGACAACCAACACGTCGGCGCTGCGGAGCAACGCGGGGTCGAGCTCCTGCTTGCCCGGCCCGTCGGACCCCACCGCGGTGACGTGCGTGCCGGCCTTGATCCACGCGGCGAACACGAGGGGCTCGCGCGACGCCGTGCACGTCACGACCACGTCCGCGTCGTGCACGGCCTCCTCCACCGTCCGAGCGGTGACGCCGCCCACGTCGGCGGCGGCTCGCGCGGCCTTCTCCGCGTCGCGGCCCCACACCCGGACCTCCTCGATCCCCCGACGGACCACGCGGAGCGCCTCGACCTGCCGCCGAGCCTGGATCCCCGTGCCGATCACCGCGACCGTCCGGACGCGCGAGGGCGCGAGCCAGCGCGCGGCGACGCCCCCGGCCGCGCCCGTGCGCGTGTCGGTGAGGTACCCGCCGTCGAGCAGGAACGCCACTGGCGACCCGTCGCGCGCGTCGAACACCACCACGATCCCATCGATCGCCGGCGGCTCCGAGCCGTAGAAGCCGCTCGCGACCTTCACCGCGTAGACGGGCTCGCCGTGGAGGTGGCCCGCCTTGACGTGGATCTCGCCGCGCGACTCCGGCACGTCCAGGTGGATCACGCCCGGCAGCTCGGCGCGCCCCTCGGCGTAGGCGACGAACGCTCGCTCCACCGCGTCGATGCAGGTGGCCATGTCGAGCGCCACGCGGACGTCGGGCTCGTGGAGGATCCTGACGGTGCGTCCCATGCGCGAGAGCCTGCCAACCCGCGGCGGTGCCGGTCAACCCGCGCGGCGAAGGTGCTACGGTCGGGCGGACCGACGCACGAGGAGCCGATCGCGGTGGACATCGACCTGTTCCGGATGGAGCGGTACCAATCGCAATACTGGCACCTCGTCGAGCACGACCTGTCCGAGTCGGGGGTCACCCCCCTCACGATCCGCGAGCTGCTCGGCCCCTACGCCGACGCGGAGACGTTCCTGCACATGGCGCTCGGCTACCCCCTGTCGGAGGGTTCGCACGAAACGCGCGCCAACATCGCGTCGTGGTACGCGGAGGCGGGCCCCGAGCACGTCACGGTGATGAACGGCGGGTCGGAGGCCAACTTCCTCGCCCTCTGGACGTTGCTCGACGACGACGACCGCCTCGCGTGCATGCTCCCGAACTACCTGCAGGGCCGCGGGCTCGGGCGCGCCTTCGCCGGGCGCGTCGACACCTTCCGCCTGCGGATGCGCGAGGGCCGCTGGGCGCTGGACCTCGAAGGGCTCGAGCGGGCCGTCGGCAAGCGCACCAAGGTCATCATGGTCTGCAACCCGAACAACCCCACCGGCGCGGTGCTGACCGAGGCCGAGATGGAGGCGGTGATCGAGGTCGCGGCGCGGGTCGGCGCCTGGATCGTCGCCGACGAGATCTACCGCGGCGCCGAGATCGACACCGACGTCACGAGCCCGACCTTCTGGGGCCGCTACGACCGCGTCGTGATCACGAGCGGCCTGTCGAAGGCCTTCGCGATGCCGGGGCTGCGGATCGGGTGGACCGTCGCGCCGCCCGAGCTGATCGCGCGGATCTGGGAGCGGCACGACTACACGACCCTCACCCCGGGGATGGTGAACGACCGGCTCGCGGCGTTCGCGATGCAGCCCGACGTCAGGGAGAACATCCTGCTGCGCACCCGCGGGATCGTCCGGGCGAACCTCCCGGCGCTCGAGGCGTGGATCGCGACGCACCCCTCCTTCTCCTACGTCCGCCCGGTGGCCGGCGCGATCGCCTACGTCCGCACGGGACTGCCGATCCGCTCGCGCGACCTCGTGGAGCGGATCCGCGAGGAGCGGAGCGTCCTGCTCGTTCCGGGCGAGCACTTCGGCCTGAAGGAAGGGATCCGGTTCGGCTTCGGGTTCGACATCGAGCACACGATGAAGGGGCTCGCCCGCGTCGACGAGACGCTCGCCGCGGTCGAGGCCGAAGCCGGCGCCGCCGAGGGATGACCGAGCCGCCGCGCTGCGCCTGGGCGCCGCTCGCCGACCCCGACTACCTCGCCTACCACGACCAGGAGTGGGGCGTGCCGGTCCACGACGACGTCCGTCTGTTCGAGATGCTCACGCTCGAAGGCGCGCAAGCCGGCCTGTCGTGGTCGACGATCCTGCACAAGCGCGAGGGCTACCGGCGCGCGTTCGCGGGGTTCGATCCCGCGACGGTCGCCCGCTTCACCCCCGCCAGGGTGGAGCGCCTCCTGCGCGACCCGGGGATCGTCCGCAACCGGCTGAAGGTGGAGTCGACCGTCGCGAACGCGCGTGCGACCCTCGCGGTCCAGGACGACGCCGGCTCCCTCGACGCCTACCTGTGGGGCTTCGTCGGCGGCACGCCGATCGCCGGCGGGTGGCGCACGATGTCGGACATCCCCGCCGAGACCGCCGAGTCCCGGGCGATGTCCAAGGACCTGAAGCGCCGCGGGTTCCGCTTCGTCGGCCCGACCGTCTGCTACGCGTTCATGCAGGCGTGCGGCCTGGTCAACGACCACGTCCGGTCGTGCTTCCGGTGGGGACAGGTGTCGTCGTGAGGGCGAGGCGCCCGAGGAGCCGGGCGCCGCTCGCCGATGCCTCCGATCACCGCCAGGTCAGGACCAGCACGACGGCCACGACCGCGCAGGCCACGAGACCGTGGAGGACGAACTCCAGGACGCGTCGGGCCTCGTCTGCCTGTACGGGCCGGGTCGTGACCCGGAACGACGAGGCATCGCCTCGACCGTCGGAGACGAGTCGCCTCACCGCGGCCTCGGCCTCGGCCTCGGTCGGGTGCCGACCGAACTCCACCCAGCGGTCTCCGTCGCGCTGATCGACGACCCAGGACCGGTCCGACC